>NZ_JBIUVC010000001.1:0-412815 GCF_044742755.1 Streptomyces sp. NPDC087845 | reverse complement strand
TCCCTGAGCGACATCGGCGCCGCGGCCGACGGCACCGTGTGGGGCGTGAACTCCGGCGGCAACATCTACCGGTACACCGGCGACCAGCCCAGCTGAGCGCAGGTCACGAGTGAGCGGGCCCAGACAGTGCTGCACTGCCTGGGCTCAGCCGACGGGCTGCCGGACAGGCGGTCGTGGTCCAGTCGTCCTCGCAGTCACCGCGCACCCGCTCCACGGCCGGTACCCGCCCCGGCCTCTTCAGTCCCTCAGTGATCTCCCGAACCCCGCGGCCAGCGGCATCCGCAGCCCCAGCGGGGGCGGCGCCGCCAGGGCGTCGGCGACCGGGCGGGCGTAGGCCCGGCCGAACAGGGATCCCCGGACGAAGTCCGTGGCCAGGGCCATCACTTCGGCGCGGTGCTGGCGCAGGCCGTGGCCGTCCGAGTGGACCTCGAAGCGGCAGGTGTCGCGGTTGGCCTTCTTGGCCCGTTCGGCCAGGCGGAAGGAGAGCTCGGGGTCGGTGCGGGAGTCGTTCGTGCCGTGGACGAGCAGGACCTGCCGGCCGAGCAGGTGCTTCACCGGTTCCGGCTCGTCCGCGGCGTTCTCCGGCAGCCAAGGGGCCATCGCCAGGACGGAGCCGACCGCCGCGTGGCCGCCCGCCCGGAGCGCGGCCCGGCCGCCCATGCCGTGGCCGGCGAGGCAGACGGGGACGTCGCCGTAGCGTCGTACGACCTCGTCCACCGCCCATCGGGTGTCCGCCGCGAGCTGCGCGTCGGTCGCGTTCCAGCCGCGGCAGCGGTATCGCACGACATGCGCGGCGAGCCCGTCCTCCCGGCCCGCGCGGGCCAGGGTCCGGGCCAGCGGCAGCTGGAGGGCGTACGAAAGAGGGGAAGGACGGCGGTGCGAGTCGGCCTCGCCGTCCGGGAGCAGCAGAACCACGCCGCTGACCGCGTTTGGTGCTCCGGCCGTTCTGACGGCCCGTCCCAGCCTCGCAGCAGGCAGGGGGAGTGCGCGCTGTGCCATGACAGAACAGTGTCAGAAGGACAGGTGTACTCCACCCGTATTCGCGGTCACTGTTACGCATCGGCAAGCGACAATCTACGCGCGTAGGCGCTAGAGTGCCCAAATGATGAGCCCGACCCTCCATGTGCCCGGCCAGGATCAGATCCGACGTGCCCCCAAGGTTCTTCTCCACGATCACCTCGACGGCGGCCTGCGCCCGGGAACGATCGTCGACCTCGCCCTCGCGAGCGGATACGACGGACTCCCCGAGACCGAGCCCGACAAGCTCGGCGTCTGGTTCCGCGAGGCGGCCGACTCCGGATCGCTGGAGCGCTACCTGGAGACGTTCGCCCACACCTGCGCCGTCATGCAGACCCGCGACGCACTGGTCCGCGTGGCCGCCGAATGCGCCGAGGACCTGGCCGCGGACGGTGTGGTGTACGCCGAGGTGCGGTACGCGCCCGAGCAGCACCTGGAAGCCGGGCTGAGCCTCGAAGAGGTCGTCGAAGCGGTCAACGAGGGCTTCCGGGAGGGCGAGCGGCGGGCCCGCCGGGACGGCCACCGCATCCGCATGGGCGCCCTCCTCACCGCGATGCGGCACGCCGCCCGCTCCCTGGAGATCGCCGAACTCGCCAACCGCTACCGCGACCAGGGCGTCGTGGGCTTCGACATCGCGGGCGCGGAGGCGGGCTTCCCGCCCACCCGGCACCTCGACGCGTTCGAGTACCTCAAGCGCGAGAACAACCACTTCACCATCCACGCGGGCGAGGCCTTCGGCCTGCCGTCGATCTGGCAGGCCCTCCAGTGGTGCGGCGCCGACCGGCTCGGCCACGGCGTCCGCATCATCGACGACATCGAGGTCGCCGAGGACGGCACCGTGAAGCTCGGCCGCCTCGCCTCCTACGTGCGGGACAAGCGCATCCCGCTGGAGCTGTGCCCGACCTCCAACCTCCAGACCGGCGCCGCCGCCTCGTACGCCGAGCACCCCATCGGGCTGCTGCGGAGGCTGCATTTCCGGGCCACCGTGAACACGGACAACCGGTTGATGAGCGGTACGAGCATGACCCGTGAATTCGAGAAGCTGACCGAGACCTTCGGATACACGCTCGACGACATGCAGTGGTTCACCGTCAACGCGATGAAATCCGCGTTCATCCCTTTCGATGAACGTCTCGCGATGATCAATGACGTGATCAAGCCCGGATACGCCGAGCTGAAGTCCGAGTGGCTCTTCGAGCAGACCGCTACGACCAGCGCGTCTTCCGCCTCCGCGGGCTGATCCGCGCTTCCGGGCAACGGCCGGGACGGCGAAATCGAAGCCGCTGCCCGGCTGTTTTCCGTGTTGGGCATGTTTGCGGGACCGGTAGTGGGCTGACTACGTTTCAGAGCTGCTCACATCCCTCTCCCCAAGGATGAATTTCACATGAAGCAGTCTGCTGTCAGGACTCTCGGTGCCGCCGTTCTCGGCGCCGCTTTCGCCGCCGCCGCGGGTACCGCCTCCGCCGCCGTGCTGCCGACCGACGCCGCGGCCACCGCCCTGCCGGTCGCCGGCTCGGCGCTGGAGACCGCGACCCAGTCCCTGCCGGTCCAGGACACGGCCACCAAGCTCCTCGGCACCGGCCAGCAGAAGCTCGTCGGCGACGCCACCGCCCCGGTCAAGGGCCTGCTCGGCGGCCTCCCCGCGGGCGGCCTGAAGACCGGCGGCCTGTCGGCCAACGGTCTCCCGCTCGGCGGCTGATCCCCGTACACACGCCCGTGGGGCGGGCACCCGGACCGGGTGCCCGCCCCACAGGCATGTGGTGCGTACGCGGGTCACCAGGCGGTGGACGCCGTCTTCTCCGACGGGAACAGCACCCACAGCGCCAGGTAGAGCAGGAACTGCGGCCCCGGCAGCAGGCAGGAGAGGACGAAGATGACGCGCATGGTTCCCGCGGAGGTGCCGAAGCGCCGTGCCAGCGCTGCGCACACTCCGCCGATCATGCGTCCGTCACGGGGGCGGGCAAGTGCGGCCATGGTGGGCTCCTTCGCGAACCGTTGCTGAGGGAGCAGCTCCGTCGTGCTCCCGATGCATCCATGGTCGCCGGGCGAACGGGGGCAAAGCGTCGCTCTACGGTGCGATACCGACCCTGGGAATCGTCGGGGTCGATCCCTGGGCCGTCTCGTCCCTGGGATGGGGCATCACCCTGATCCGCCGCTGCTTCCTGCGGCGCAGCCGTGACCGGCACATGGGTACGACCAGCAGATGGGCGAGCGCCACCCCGATGGTGTTCAGCAGCAGTGAGTCGACGTCGACGACCTGCCCCGGGACTCCGGTCTGCGCCAGTTCGATCGCCATCGAGATGAGCGCCCCCGCCGCGACGGTACGGGCCAGCGAGGCCCACGGGGAGACGAACAGCCGGCCCCCGGCCATCGGCAGCAGGACGCCCAGCGGGGCGAGCAGCAGCAGCCCCTCACCGATGCGGCGGGTGGCCTCGACCGGACCGAGGGACAGGTCGGCTCTGATGCCGGCGAGCGGTCGGAGATTCGAGGCGGTCATCCACGGCACATCGAGCGGACGCAGAGTCAGCCACCCGACAAGCAGCAGATGCGCGAGGAGGAGGGAGACTCCGGCCGCGCGGAAGCGGATGACAGTTTGACTGCCCGAACCTGGACGCACGTTCCCCAAGACGCGCCGGGCGGCAGGATCGGTTCCGCTCGCCCGGAACCGGGCCCGGCCCCGGGCGGCGGGACCGGCCCCCGGCGCCCCTCCCGCTCAGGCCCCCGCGCCCGTTCCCGCCGCCGGCGTGGGCACGGCCTTCGGCCGGGCCTTCGTCTCCGAGGTGCACAGATATCCGCGCGCCGGATAGTTCCCGGGCCCGCCCAGCGTCACCCTGCCGTCCGGGGCGAGCGCCTCGCTCTCCGCGTACGTGCACACGATCTGCGCCAGCGCCTCGGCCGGCAGGTCCTCGGGCTGCTCGCTGAGCCGCAGCGCGCCCTGACGGTCGCCGCCGCGGGCCGCGCCGATCCGCAGGCCCGCCGGTACGGCGGTGGAGTAACCGGCCTGCCGCTCCTCGGTGGACGGCTTCTGCTCCAGCTCCGCCAGGAGGGCCTGCGCGATCCGGACCCGGTCCGACGTCGTCTCGTCGACCTGCACCGTGCGGTCCACCGTGACCAGCTGCGAGGAGCAGACCAGATAGATCTGTACGGGGATGCCCCGGAACGCCTGGGTGGCGACGTCCTCGGCGGACATCGAGCACGGCACCTGGGACGGCGCGGCCCCGGCGTCCACCGGCACGGAGGTGGTCCTGATCCCGCAGCCCGCGGCCAGCACGGCCGCGGTCACGGCACCGGCCAGCGCCACGGCCGAACGGCGCCCCCGGCGATTGCTGCCCCTCACGTCGCGTCGCCCTCCTCGTCCTGGACCCCCGCGTCCTGATCCCCGTCACTCCCGTCGGAACGGGTGAGCGGCTCGGCGTCGCGCGGTAGCCGCAGGACGAACACCGCGCCGTCGCCGTCCGGGGAGTTCGCGGCCGTGATGTCACCGCCGTGGATGTGCGCGTTCTCCATGGCGATCGACAGGCCCAGACCGCTGCCCTCGGAGCGCGGGCGGGAGGCGCTGGCCTTGTAGAACCGGTCGAAGACGTGCGGCAGGACGTCCTCGGGGATGCCGGGGCCGTGGTCGCGGACCTCGATGACGAGTTCGCCGCCCTCGGTCCGTACCGCGACCCGTACCGGCGAACCGCCGTGCTTGAGCGCGTTGCCGATCAGGTTCGCCAGGATCACATCGAGCCGGCGCGGATCGAGGCGGACCATCATGCCGCGCTCGGCGTCCAGATCCACCGCGTCCAGCCAGGCGCGGGCGTCGATGCAGGCGGTGACCTGGTCGGCGACGTCGACCGTGTCGAGGACGAGCCGGGCCGTCCCCGCGTCGAAACGGGTGACCTCCATCAGGTTCTCCACCAGGTCGTTGAGGCGCCGGGTCTCGCTCACCACCAGGCGCACCGCGGGCGCGATCATCGGGTCGAGGCTGTCCGCCTCGTCCTCCAGCACCTCGGTGACGGCGGTCAGCGCGGTGAGCGGGGTGCGCAGTTCGTGCGACATGTCGGCGACGAACCGTCGGCTCGCCTCGTCCCGCGCGCTCATGTCCGCGACCCTCTTCTCCAGCGAACTGGCGGTCCTGTTGAACGTACGGGAGAGATCGGCCAGCTCATCGGTGCCGGACACCACGAGCCGGGTGTCGAGCTTGCCCTCGCCGAGCTTGCGGGCGGCGTCGCCGAGCCGCTGCACGGGCCGCAGTACGGTCGTCGCCGCGGCCTGCGCGAGCAGCGCGGAACCGATCAGGGCGAGCGCGGTGGCGATCCCCAGCGACCAGGCGAGGGAGTTCAGATCCTGCCGCTCCTGGTCGAGGGACTTGAGCATGTAGCCGGTCGGGCCACCGCCGATGATCTTCGTACCGCCCACCAGGTACGGCGTACCGCGGATGCTGGTCCGCTGCCAGAACAGGTGGTACTCGTACTTGTTGCCCGCTTCGACCGGCTGCTTCTCGGTGACCGCCTTCTGCAGCGACAGCGGCACGTTGTCGAGCGTGAAGGTGTCCAGATCGGAGTTGCCGACGATCGGCTTGCCCGTGTCGCGCTCGTCGACCAGCAGCACGCTGTAGCCGGGCGAACTGCTTGCCATCTGCACGGCGGCGTTCTGCAGGTCGTCCTTGGTGGGCCGCAGCGGCAGCGACGCCGCCCGGTTCTGCATCTCCTGGCGGAAGTCCCCGAGCGCCGAGTCCTGGGTACGCGTCAGGACGGCCTCGCGGTTCAGCCAGTACGCGATCCCCGAGGCGGACACCGCGGCGGTGAGCGCCACCAGCGCGAACACGACGACGAGGCGCAGCCGCAGACTCGTCCAGCGGAGCCCGGTGAGCAGGCTCCGCCTGGTGGCATCGCTCACTGAGGCGAATCCAGCCGGTAGCCCACACCCCGGACGGTACGGATCAGGGTCGGCGAGGACGGCACGTCCTCCACCTTGGCGCGCAGCCGCTGCACACAGGCGTCCACGAGCCGGGAGTCACCGAGGTAGTCGTGCTCCCAGACCAGCCGCAGCAGCTGTTGCCGGGACAGGGCCTGGCCCGGTCGGCGGCTCAGCTCCAGCAGGAGTCGCAGCTCGGTCGGCGTGAGCTGCAGATCCTCGCCGTTCTTGGTCACGGTCATCGCGGAACGGTCGATCACCACGTTCCCGAAGGACGCGGAGTCGGTGGACTCGCGCTCGCCGCGGCGGAGCACCGCCCGGATACGGGCATCGAGCACCCGGCCCTGCACGGGTTTCACCACATAGTCGTCGGCGCCGGACTCCAGCCCGACCACCACGTCGATGTCGTCGCTGCGCGCGGTCAGCAGGATGATCGGCAACTGGTCGGTGCGCCGGATGCGCCGGCACACCTCGAAACCGTCGATGCCGGGCAGCATCACATCCAGCACGATCAGATCAGGCCGCTGTTCACGCAGCAGTTTCAGGCCGTCCTCTCCCGTCGCCGCGGTGGCCACACGGTGGCCCTGGCGTGACAGCGAGAGTTCGAGGGCCGTGCGGATGGCGTCGTCGTCCTCGATCAGCAACAGGAAAGGCACGCTGGTCATTCTGACCCATGGTGGAGCCCCAGTTCGACAGTTGGTGCCGACTCATACATCCGGCACACCGCGGACGCACCGACGGCAGGCCCTGTGACAGGGCTGTGACAGTCGGCGGACAGCGTGATGAAACTGCCCCGGCAAGCTCATTGGCACAAGGAACGAACGGACTCCACCGATGGGGGGCGCGAGATGAACGCAAGTCACAGCATCACCGCAAGCGCAGTTGTCACGCGTCTCCACGATGTCGGCCGGAGCACCGAGAAGTCCGGGGCCGCGAACGGGCGGGGGTGCGTTCGTGGCGCCGGGCGTCAGCACACGTCGTACATGACGGTGGTTGACGTGCCTGCGAGGGGCAACGGGGGAATCGGCGGGGGAAGCAACGGGGGATCCGCGTACGGGGAGGCCATGGGGGAGCGGAAGTCCCCGGCGGGGGCCGACGACGCCGAAACGGCGTTCACGGCCTACGTCCGGGAGCGCCGCGCCTCCCTGTACGCAACCGCCTACCACCTGACCGGTGACCGGTTCGAGGCCGAGGATCTGCTGCAGAGCGCCCTCTTCTCGACGTACCGGGCATGGGACCGGATCAGCGACAAGGCGGCGGTCGGCGGCTATCTGCGCCGCACCATGACCAACCTGCACATCAGCGCCTGGCGCAGGCGCAAGCTCAACGAGTACCCGACCGAGGAGCTGCCGGAGACGGCGGGCGACACGGACGCGATGCGCGGCACGGAACTGCGCGCCGTGCTCTGGCAGGCGCTGGCGCGGCTGCCCGAACTCCAGCGCACGATGCTGGTCCTGCGGTACTACGAGGGCCGCACCGACCCGGAGATCGCGGCCATCCTCGACATCAGTGTCGGCACGGTGAAGTCGAGCATCTGGCGGTCGCTCCGCCGGCTGCGCGAGGACGAGGTCCTCAGCTTCGGCCGTGACGAGGAGGAGTCCTTCGGCGAGCTGGTGGCCTGAGGGGACGGGGGAACAAACGGGGGATACGGGGGAGAGTGGTGCCGCTGCTTCGGGGGAGGCGGCGGTGCACGGGGGAGTGCTGCGGGGTCGGACGGGCCGGGGGGTCCTGTCCGGCCCCGTCGGCGTGAAGCCCGACTGTGCCGGCGACCGAGGAGCGGGGGAGCCGGGGCCCGGGGCGGTGCCCCGGGCACGGCAAGTCCGCTACGCCGCGCCCCGTGCCGCGGGCGCCCGGCGGCACCGGCCCGCCGCCGCGGCGGCCAGCCGTCCGAGGGCCTCCTCCTTGCCGCACGGATACGCGCCCAGCGCCGTCTGCCGCGCCACGATCCGCCGCTCCGCCCGCATCAGCCGCCACCCCCGCCGCAGCAGGAACGGCACCGACTTGCGGCCCTCCCGCAGATCCCGCAGCAGCCGGCGGCGGAACGTCGTCGTCGGGCGGCCGCGCAGGCACAGCGCGTCCGCGAGCACCCCCAGCTCCTGGCACCGTTCGACTATGTCCGCGGCGAAGATCCCCTCGGCCACGAACAGCACTGTGCGGTCGATGTGGAAGGCTTCGTGGTCGACGCGGGAGCTCGTCGCGATGTCGTACACCGGGACATCCGTCCGCCCCGTGCGGCACAGCTCCGTGATCGCGGCGACCGCCGCATCGGCGTCCCAGGACTGCGCGGAGTCCCAGTCGATGTCCGTACTGCCGGGGACGAGCGGCAGCGTGGGGTCGTCGCCCTCCTTGTAGAAGTCGTCCAGGCGCAGCACCGGCAGGTCGGTGCGGGCGGCGAGGGACGACTTGCCGGAGCCGGAGGGGCCCGCGAGCAGCACGACGCGGGTCGGGAGCGGTTGGGAATTCACAGGACACGAGTGTGAGGCATTGACCCGCGCAGGGGATCCCCCGGAGGTCGGGTTGGTATCGAGCATCACACCTCAACTACTCTACGTACTCAAATGGTTACTCGATCGGCTCGATCAGGTGGGAAATCCATGGCACGTCACGCACTATCCACGTCCCGGCGCCGCGCCCTGCTGCGGGCAGGTCTGACCGTCACGGCGGTCGGCGCCGCACTCGGAGCGGGAGGTGCGGCGGCCCAGGCGGCGCCGCTTCCCCTCGTACCGGCCACGGGCGCCGACACCGGCCTCGGCGCGGCGGGTGAGGCGGCCACGGGCGCGGTGACCGGGGCGCTCGGGCACTCGCTCAGGAACGGCATCGCACCGGTGACGCATCTGCGGCTCGACCCGCTGGCCGGTACCGGCACGGACCCGCTGGACAACGCGGTGGGGACACAGGTCGCCGACTTCAAGCCGCTCTCCACGAGCGCGGTCACCGACCCGTTGACCAGCGGCGGCGCCCTGAAGGACCTGCCGGTGGTGGGGCAGGCGGCAGCGGTCCTGCACGGCTGAGACCGTCGCGGGAACGCACGGGGCGCGTACACGGAGACGGCCCGCTCCACCGGGAATCCGGAGGAGCGGGCCGTCTCCGTGCGGGCCGGTGTGCCCGCGCGGATCAGTACGAGGACCCGGACACGCCCAGTGCGCCCGTCGGGTGCCAGACCGTCTTCGTCTCCAGGAAGGCCGTCAGGCGGTGGGTGCCCGGATCGGCCGTCCAGTCGGAGGAGTTGTCCTCCTCGGCAGGCCGCCGCCGCAGGACCCGCTTCAGGTTGTCCGCCGCCGCGATCTCCAGCTCCTTCGCAAGCGCGGCGTCCGCCCCCGTGAGGTCGATGGCGTTCACG
The DNA here is from genome assembly GCF_044742755.1 of Streptomyces sp. NPDC087845. NCBI lineage: Bacteria > Bacillati > Actinomycetota > Actinomycetes > Kitasatosporales > Streptomycetaceae > Streptomyces > Streptomyces sp. NPDC087845. The sequence goes on along the minus strand of NZ_JBIUVC010000001.1, from coordinate 403,559 downwards.
TCCTGGTGGGACGCGAGCGGCGCCGCGATCTCCGCCGTCCTCCCGGACAGGATGTTCACCACACCGCCCGGCAGGTCGGAGGTGGCCAGCACCTCGCCCAGGGACAGGGCCGGCAGCGGGGAGTCCGCCGAGGCCACGACGACCGCCGTGTTGCCGGTCGCGATCACCGGGGCGATCACCGAGACCAGCCCCAGGAACGACGACTCCTGGGGCGCCAGGACCGCGACCACACCGGTCGGTTCGGGCGTGGACAGGTTGAAGAACGGGCCCGCGACCGGGTTCGCCCCGCCCACGACCTGGCCGATCTTGTCGGTCCAGCCCGCGTACCAGACCCAGCGGTCGATCGCCGCGTCGACGGCGGCCGCCGCCTTGGACTTCGACAGGCCCTCCGCGTCCGCCACCTCCCGGACGAACTGGTCCTTGCGGCCCTCCAGCATCTCCGCGACGCGGTAGAGGATCTGGCCGCGGTTGTACGCGGTGGCGCCCGACCAGCCGCCGAACGCCTTGCGCGCGGCCACGACCGCGTCACGTGCGTCCTTGCGGGAGGACTGGGGGGCGTTCGCCAGCCACTTGCCCTTGCCCGCCGCGCCGGCGGCTGATGTCTTTGCCGTCACCTCGTACACCCGGCCGCTCTCGGAGCGGGGGAACTTGCCCCCGACGTACAGCTTGTAGGTCTTGAAGACGCTCAGACGGTTATCGGACATCGAGGTACGCCTCCAGGCCGTGACGGCCGCCTTCGCGGCCGAAGCCCGACTCCTTGTAGCCGCCGAAGGGCGAGGTCGGGTCGAACTTGTTGAACGTGTTGGCCCAGACGACGCCCGCCCGGAGCTTGTTCGCCACCGCGAGGATGCGGGAGCCCTTCTCCGTCCAGATGCCGGCCGAGAGGCCGTACTGGCTGTTGTTGGCCTTGGCGACCGCCTCGTCGGGCGTGCGGAACGACAGCACGGAGAGCACCGGGCCGAAGATCTCGTCGCGGGCGATGGTGTGCGCCTGGGTGACGTTGGTGAACAGCGTCGGGGCGAACCAGTAGCCGGACGAGGGGAGCTCGCAGGGGGCGGACCAGCGTTCGGCGCCCTCCGCCTCGCCCGTCTCGGCGAGCGCGGTGATCCGGGCGAGCTGCTCCGCGGAGTTGATCGCGCCGATGTCGGTGTTCTTGTCCAGCGGGTCGCCGAGCCGGAGGGTGGACAGCCGGCGCTTCAGGGCGTCCAGCAGCTCGTCCTGGATCGACTCCTGCACGAGCAGGCGCGAGCCCGCGCAGCAGACCTGGCCCTGGTTGAAGAAGATGCCGGTGACGATGCCCTCGACGGCCTGGTCGACCGGGGCGTCGTCGAAGACGATGTTGGCGCCCTTGCCGCCCAGTTCCAGGGTGGCCTTCTTGTCCGTACCGGCGATCTGCCGGGCGATGGCCTTGCCGACCGCGGTCGAGCCGGTGAAGGCGATCTTGTCGACGTCCTCGTGCTCGACGAGGGCGGCGCCCGCGTCCCCGTAGCCGGTGAGGATGTTGACGACCCCCTTCGGCAGGCCCGCCTGGCGGCAGATGTCTGCGAAGAACAGCGCGGAGAGCGGGGTCGTCTCGGCGGGCTTGAGGACCACCGTGTTGCCGGTGGCGAGCGCCGGGGCGATCTTCCAGGCCAGCATGAGCAGCGGGAAGTTCCACGGGATGATCTGGCCCGCGACGCCGAGGGGGCGGGGGTTCGCGCCGTACCCGGCGTGGTCCAGCTTGTCGGCCCAGCCCGCGTAGTAGAAGAAGTGCGCCGCGACCAGGGGGAGGTCCGCGTCGCGCGTCTCCTTGATCGGCTTGCCGTTGTCGAGGGTTTCGAGAACGGCGAGCTCGCGGCTGCGCTCCTGGATGATCCGGGCGATCCGGAAGAGGTACTTGGCGCGCTCGGAGCCGGGCAGCGCCGACCACTTCTCGAACGCCTTCCGGGCCGCCTTCACGGCCCGGTCGACGTCCGCGGCGCCGGCCTGCGCGACCTCGGAGAGCACCTCCTCGCTGCTCGGCGAGACCGTCTTGAAGACCTTGCCGTCGGCCGCGTCGGTGAACTCGCCGTCGATGAACAGGCCGTACGAGGGCGCGATGTCGACGACCGAGCGCGACTCGGGGGCGGGTGCGTACTCGAATGCAGATGCCATGGGGATCAGTCCACCGTCACGTAATCGGGGCCGGAGTAACGGCCGGTGCTGAGCTTCTGGCGCTGCATCAGCAGATCGTTCAGCAGGCTGGAGGCGCCGAAGCGGAACCAGTGGTTGTCCAGCCAGTCCTCGCCCGCGGTCTCGTTCACCAGCACCAGGAACTTGATCGCGTCCTTGGAGGTGCGGATGCCGCCGGCCGGCTTCACCCCGATCTGCACACCGGTCTGCGCCCGGAAGTCGCGCACGGCCTCCAGCATCAGCAGGGTGTTCGCCGGGGTGGCGTTCGTCCCGACCTTGCCGGTCGACGTCTTGATGAAGTCCGCGCCCGCCAGCATCCCGAGCCAGGAGGCGCGGCGGATGTTGTCGTACGTGGACAGCTCGCCGGTCTCGAAGATGACCTTCAGCCGCGCGCTGCCGCACTCGGCCTTCACGGCCAGGATCTCCTCGTACACCTTCAGGTAGCGGCCGGAGAGGAAGGCGCCCCGGTCGATCACCATGTCGATCTCGTCGGCCCCGGCCGCCACGGCGTCGCGGACATCCGCGAGCTTGACGTCGAGCGCGGCGCGGCCGGCGGGGAAGGCCGTCGCCACGGACGCCACCTTCACACCGGAACCGGCCAGCGCGGCGACGGCGGTCGCCGCCATGTCCGGGTAGACACAGACCGCCGCGGTGTGCGGGGTCGTGCGGTCGGTCGGGTCGGGATGGACGGCCTTGGCGGCGAGAGCCCGGACCTTGCCCGGGGTGTCCGCGCCTTCCAGCGTCGTCAGGTCGATCATCGAGATGGCCAGGTCGATGGCGTACGCCTTGGCCGTCGTCTTGATCGAGCGGGTTCCGAGGGACGCGGCGCGCGCTTCGAGGCCGACGGCGTCGACGCCGGGCAGCCCGTGCAGGAAGCGGCGCAGCGCACTGTCGGACGCGGTCGCGTCGGAGAATGCGGGAGCTGTGGTGGGCATGGTCACCAGATGAGCATATCTACGCGCGTAGCGACCTGTACAGGGGGCCGGGTCCTCCGAGCGTCGCGCAGTACCGGGGCGGCCGCCCCGGTACTCCTGGCGTACGTCAGGCAGAATCGGGCCCATGACAAGCCCCACACCGCCCGCCGAGCCGACCTACGCCGACCGGACCTTCCGGTCGCCCGCCGGGATCGTCGGGGGTGTCCTGCTGCTTCTCCTCGTCTGCTGGATCGGCGGGGACGCCGTGTTCCGGGGCCACGGCCGGGTGCCCTGGCTCGCACTGGCCGGGCTGCTGACCGTGGTGCCGCTGGTCGTGGCGTTCACGCTGCGGCCCGTCGTGTACGCCAATGAGCAGCGCATCCGGATCCGCAACCCGTTCCGGACGATCACCATGCCGTGGACCGAGGTGGTGGACCTGCGGGCCGGGTATTCGAGCGAACTGTTCACCGAGAGCGGCGCCAAGTTCCAGCTGTGGGCAGTACCGGTGTCGCTGCGGCAGCGGAAGAAGGCGGCCCGCCAGCAGTCCCGGCAGTCGCTGGACGACCCGTACGGCCGGACCTCCGTGCACGCCGACGTCCGCGACAGCAGGTCCCGCATGGCGACGGCCGACCAGACCATGGCGGACCTGCGGGAGCTGGTGGAGCGGGCGAAGACGGGGGCGTCCTCGAAGGCTTCCGCGTCCTCGAAGGCCTCGGCGTCCTCGAAGGCCTCGGCGTCTTCGAAGGCTTCCGCGGCTTCGGTGGATTCGGCGTCTTCGGAGGCCTCGGTTTCGGTGCGCTGGGCGTACGAGGTGATCGCACCGGCGGTGGTGGGCGCGGTGCTGCTGGTGGTGCTGCTCGCGATCGGCTGAGGCCGGGGCTGAGGCCGGGCGGGCCCCTCCGGGGCGAGAAACCCGCCGCTCGTCACCCCGGCCGCCCGCGCCGGCCGTTCGCGCCGCTACGCGTTCCTGGCCGGCAGTGTTTCGGAGCGGTCGCACCGCGCCCGGCGGATCCGGCGCCCGGCAGCCTCGGGTCCGGGCTCACCGGGCGCGGTCCCGGCCTCCTGCGGCACGGTGGGAGGGCGCCGGCGCCGGGAGGGAACGGTCAGCACGCCGAGGCAGGCGATGACGAGCACGATGCCGGTCCAGCCGAGGGCGGGCAGGTGCTCGCCCACCACCAGGACCGCGAACACGGCCGCCACGGCGGGCTCCAGCAGGGACAGGGTCGTCGCGGTGCTGACGGGGATGCGGGACAGGCCGAACCCGAACAGGACGTACCCGGTGAACATCGGCACCAGCGCCATGTAGAGGCCGACACCCGCGTTCGTCCAGGAGGTGAGCAGCGGGGCGCCGGTGGCCACCAGCACCGGTACGAGCATCAGCCCGCCCAGCCCGAACACCGCTCCCATGGCCGCGCGCGAGGTGATGCCGCGCGTGATGAGGCGGTGCGCCGCCCACGCGTACACGGCGTACGTCACTCCCGCGACCAGCCCGAGTCCGACGCCGGTGACGGTCTGCCCGGCGGAGCCCGTGCCCGTTTTGGAACCGGCCTGCGCGGCCTCGGCCGCACACAGCAGCACGGTGCCGGCCAGCCCCAGGGCGGCACCGGCCGTCCACCGCCGGGACAGACGCCGCCGGTCGGCGATCCGCTCGATCAGGGCGGATGCCAGCGGGGCCGAGCCGATGGAGACGACCGTCCCCACCGCGACACCGGCCAGATGCATCGAGGTGTAGAACGCCAGCGGGTACAGGGCCACGCCCGCTCCGCCGACGAGCACGATCCGCCACTGCGCCCTCAGTTCCGTGCGGAACCGCGCGATGCGGCGCCCGGCCATCAGCGCCTGCAAGAGGCCGCCCAGCCCCATCGCCGCCGCGCCGATCGCGAGCGGCCCGACCTGCGGCGCGAAGGTCGCCGCCGTACCCGTGGTGCCCCAGAGCACCGAGGCCAGCAACACGGCGAGCGCGCCCGCCCCCGGCCCGGCGGCGCGCCCGGCCTGCCGCGTCACAGGCCGTCCACCAGGCGCGCCGCCATGTCGCGCGCGTGCCGCATGCGTACGCCGTCTCCTTCGAGGCCCGCGCGCACGATGGCTCCTTCCAGCAGGAACGCCAGGTGCTCCGCCACGGCTCGGGCCTCCTCCTCGCGGTCGGGCAGCAGTTCCCGGAGATGGGCGGCGAGCAGGCTCTCGACCTCCTCCTTGTGGCGGCGCACCACCGCTCGGCCCTCGTGCCCGCTGGGCAGCTCGGCGGCCGCGTTGAGCAGCCCGCAGCCCCGGAAGCCGTGCTCGTAGGCGAGACCGGCGTGGTCGGCGTAGGCGTCGAAGACGGCCAGCACGGCCGCCCGCGGTCCCTGTGCCTCGGCCAGGCGCCGCCGGTAGAGGCCGAGCCACTCCTCGTGCCGGGCCTGGAGGTAGGCGCGGACGAGGTCGGCCTTGGAGGCGAAGTTGTTGTAGAGGCTCATCTTCGCCACACCGGCCTCGGCCGTGATCGTGTCGATCCCCGTCGCCGCCACGCCGTCGGCATAGAACCGCCGCGCCGCGGCATCGAGGATCCGCCCCCGCGCGGGCCCCTGCCGCCGCTTCCCCGGCTCCTTCCCCCGCTGCTTTTCGGTGGCCCTCGCGTCCGTCATGGCTGCCCCTCTCCGTTACTAGGTAGACCAGTCTACCTAGTGTGCGCGGCCGCACCTGTGCCCGCACCCGAGCGCGGCGCGTGCCTGCCCGCCGGAGGGCGGATTCTGCCGGGTCGGCGAACCCGGCGCGGGGTGCGGCCGACCGGACGGCCACCGGCGGGGGCGGCGGACCGGGCGGCGGCGACACCGCCACGGGCCCGCTCGCCTCGACCGGCACCAGCGCCCTCGCGCTCGGCGCGGCCGCCCTCGCGCTCTGCGGGCTCGGTACCGCGTTCGTGACGCACGCCCGCCGCAGGGGCCTGCTGCGGTTCTGACGTACGGGGGCGGGGGCCGCGGCCCCCGCCTTCCCCGTGCCTCGTATCCCCTCCCGCCCCGACAGGAGCGCATCCGACGTGACGACCGTGCTGACTCCGCCCCCACCGGCGACACCCGCCCCGGCTCCCGCGCCGCCCCGGCCGGAACGCGCCGGCGAGCCCCGGCCGCCCGCCCGCCCCGGTCTCGCCCTGGCCGGAGCGGCGCTGTGCGTGCTCGCGGCCGTACTCCTCGGCTTCGCCGCCAACCTCACGGTCGTCGGACACCTCCAGCACGCCCGCGACCAGCAGACCGCCTACGACGAACTCCGCCGCCAACTCGCCCTCGGTACCGCCCCCGTCGGCCAGCGCACCTTCGACGACAAGCCCGTCCCCCCGGGCGCGCCCGTCGCCCTCCTGCGCATACCCGCCCTCGGCCTGCGCGAGGTCGTCGGCGAAGGCACCACCTCCGGCGTCCTGATGTCCGGACCGGGCCACCGCCGCGACACCCCGTTGCCCGGCCAGGCCGGTACCAGCGTGATCATGGGGCGCCAGTGGGGATACGGCAGCCCCTTCCACGCCCTGTCCGGACTCCGGGCCGGTGCGGAGATCGACGTGACGACCGGCCAGGGCAGGGCCGTGTACGAGGTCCTGGGGGTCCGCCGCTCGGGCGACAGGCTTCCCGCCCCCGCCGGGACCCGGGGCCGGCTGACCCTCGTGACCGCGTCCGGCGGCCCGTACACCCCCGAGGGTGTGCTGTACGTCGACGCCGGACTCACCACCCCCGTCCAGCCCAGCCCGCCCCGCTACGTCCGGCCCGGCTGGATCGGCCCCGCCGAGCAGGCGCTCGGCCAGGAGAGCGGGGAGGGCGACGCCTGGCTCGCCGTCTTCCTCCGGTCGCAGGCCCTGCTCGCCGCCGCACTCCTCACGGTCTGGCTGCACCGGGTCTGGGGGAAGTGGCAGACCTGGATCACCGCCGGCCCCGTCCTGGCCGCACTCGGCCTCGCGGTCGCCGGAGCCGCCACCCGCCTCCTCCCGAACCTGCTCTGAGAAAACAGGAGTTGAAACGTCCCGATGACCGAGACCATCCCGCTGCCCGGCGCCGCGCGGAACCGGCCGCGCACCGCCACCGCTGTCTCCCCGGCCACCCTCGAAGCCGAAGCGGTCTCCGCATGGTTCGGCGACCACAAGGTCCTGGACCGGGTCTCCCTGCGCATGCCGGCCCTGGAGGTCACCGCCCTCATCGGCCCGTCCGGCTGCGGCAAGTCGACCTTCCTGCGCATCCTCAACCGGATGCACGAACTGGTGGGCTCCGCCTCGCTGGCCGGCCGGGTGCTGCTCGACGGCGACGACATCTACGACCGCGGCCGCCGCATCACCCGCGCCCGCCGCGAGATCGGCATGGTCTTCCAGAAGCCCAACCCGTTCCCCGCCATGTCCCTGTACGACAACGTCCTCGCGGGCCTGAAACTCAACGGCATCAAGGCGGCCAGGGACGGCAGGGACGACCTCGTCGAGGAATGCCTGACCAAGGCGGGGCTGTGGCGCGAGGTCAAGGACCGGCTCCGCCAGCCCGGCGGCGCGCTCTCCGGCGGACAGCAGCAACGTCTGTGCACAGCCCGGTCGTTGGCGGTGCGCCCCCGAGTGCTCCTGATGGACGAACCCTGCTCCGCGCTCGACCCGACCTCCACCCGCCGGATCGAGGAGACCATCGCCGACCTCAAGGAGGAGGTCACCATCGTCATCGTCACGCACAACATGCAGCAGGCGGCGCGCGTCTCCGACCACTGCGCGTTCTTCCTCGCCGAACAGGGCACGCCGGGCGTCGTCGTCGAACACGGCCCGACCGACGGCATGTTCCACTCCCCGCGGGACACCCGGACCGCCGACTACGTGAACGGCCGCTTCGGCTGACCCCCCGCGGGCCCGCCGTGCTCGTGCTTTGGCTGCCGCTCGCCCTGCTGACCGGGTGCGGCGCGGGCCCGGCGGCCCGGGAGCTCCCCGTGGCCGCACGGGCGGCGGAGCCCGTGCCGTCACGGCCGCGGCGCCGCCGCGGTCCCGGCCGACGGAACCCGTGCGGGCGGGACCGGCCGCGGTTCCGCAGGCCCGGACCTCCCCGCCCGTACGGACGGCGGCCCCGAACCCCCGGCCCCCGGCCGTGCCGGGGCCGGACACCGGCTTCACGTACCTGATGCGCGAATGCCGCGCGGACCGGCGGACGGCCACGCATCGGGCCGAACCGCCGGGCGGGCCCCGCCGTCAGATCCCGGCCGCCGCCGCCAGGTCCCGCTTGATCCCGGCGAGCAGTTCCGCACCCCGCGTACGGGCCGCCGGCAGCTCGGCCGCCGAGGCGACCGGCACCACGACCTCCAGGTAGCACTTGAGCTTCGGCTCGGTGCCGCTCGGGCGGACGATCACCCGGGCACCCCGAAGGTGGTAGCGCAGCCCGTCGGTGGGCGGCAGCTGCGCGGAGCCCCGTGAGAGGTCCTCGGCCGAGGTGACGGGAAGTCCGGCGAGCGCGGTCGGGGGCTGCTCGCGCAGCCGGCGCATGGCGTCCGCGATGACCGACAGGTCCTCCACCCGGACCGACAACTGGTCGGTGGCGTGCAGTCCGTGGTCGACCGCGAGGTCGTCGAGGAGGTCCAGGAGCGTACGCCCCCGCTCCTTGAGCCCGGAGGCGAGTTCGGCGACGAGCAGCGCGGCCGTGATGCCGTCCTTGTCGCGTACGCCGTCCGGGTCGACGCAGTAACCGAGCGCCTCCTCGTATCCGTACCGCAGGCCGTCCACGCGGGCGATCCACTTGAAGCCGGTCAGCGTCTCCTCGTAGCCGAGGCCCGCCTTGCCGGCGATCCGGCCGAGCAGCGAGGACGACACGATCGACTCGGCGAAGACACCGGTCGCGCCCCGGTCCACCAGATGGGCGGCGAGCAGCGCCCCGACCTCGTCGCCGCGCAGCATCCGCCAGCCGCCTTCGGCCAGGGGGTCCGGGACGGCGACGGCGCAGCGGTCGGCGTCCGGGTCGTTGGCGATGACGAGGTCGCAGTCCGTACCGCGTGCGGTGGCGAAGGCGAGATCCATCGCGCCGGGCTCTTCCGGATTGGGGAAGGCGACGGTCGGGAACGCCGGGTCGGGCTCCGCCTGCTCGGCTACGAGCACGGGGGCGGGGAACCCGGCGCGGGCGAAGGCGGCGGTGAGCACGGACGTACCGACGCCGTGCATCGCCGTGTACACGACCCGGGCGGTGCGCGGCGATCCGGTGGCGAGCACGGCGTCCGTACGGGCCAGGTAGGCCGCCAGGACCTCGTCGCCGAGGACCTCCCAGCCATCGTCGGGGCGGGGCACGCCGTCGAGCGGGCCGACCGCGGCGATCGCGGCGGCGATCTCGTCGTCCGCCGGGGGGACGATCTGCGAGCCGTCGCCGAGGTAGACCTTGTAGCCGTTGTCGCGGGGCGGATTGTGGCTGGCGGTCACCTCGATGCCCGCGACGGCGCCCAGGTGCCGGATGGCGTACGCCAGCACGGGGGTGGGCAGCGGGCGGGGGAGCACGGCCGCGCGCAGGCCCGCGCCGGTCATCACGGCGGCGGTGTCGCGGGCGAAGTCGGCGGACTTGTAGCGGGCGTCGTAGCCGATGACGACGAGCCCGCCGGTTCGGCCCTCGGCCTTGAGATGGGCGGCGAGGCCGGCCGCGGCGCGGATGACGACGGCGCGGTTCATCCGCATCGGCCCGGCCCCCAGCTCACCGCGGAGCCCGGCCGTGCCGAACTGCAGCGTGCCGGCGAACCGCGCGGCCAGCTCGTCGAGGTCCTCGGCGTCGATGAGCGCCGCGAGCTCGTCACGGGTCTCGGGGTCGGGGTCCTCCGCGAGCCACGTCCTGGCCTGCGCGATCAGCTCCTGCTGCACGGTGTCCGCCTTTCTGCGGGGTGGGGTGGGTTGCGGGGGCCGCTGCCCCCGGGCCCCCGCTCCTCGATCGCCGGCGGGCCTGATCCCGGGCGGGTGCGGCGTGCGAGCCGGCCTCACCGGCGTTCGGGGCGCGGGGTTCGGGGCGGAGCCCCGGTTCGGCTCAGATCCGCTCAAGCACCCGCGCGAGCAGCGCGCCCATCCGCGTGGCGGAGTCCCGCCCGGCCTGGAGCACCTCTTCGTGGTTCAGCGGCTCTCCGCTCAGCCCCGCCGCCAGGTTCGTGACCAGCGAGATGCCGAGCACCTCGGCGCCGGCCTCCCGTGCGGCGATCGCCTCCAGCACGGTGGACATGCCGACCAGGTCGCCGCCCATGACCCGGACCATGCCGATCTCGGCCGGCGTCTCGTAGTGCGGGCCGGGGAACTGCACGTACACGCCCTCTTCGAGGGTGTCGTCGACCTCCTTGCACAGCGCGCGCAGCCGCGGCGAGTACAGATCGGTCAGGTCGACGAAGTTGGCGCCGACGATGGGGGACGCCGCGGTCAGGTTGATGTGGTCGCTGATCAGGACCGGCTGCCCGGGACGCATGCCCTCGCGCAGGCCGCCGCAGCCGTTCGTCAGCACGACGGTCTTGCAGCCCGCGGCGACGGCGGTGCGGACCCCGTGCGCGACCGCGGCGACGCCCCGGCCCTCGTAGAAGTGGGTGCGGCCGAGGAAGACCAGGGCACGCTTCGCACCGATCCGGTACGAGCGGATCGTGCCGCCGTGCCCCTGCACGGCGGGCGCCGGGAAACCGGGCAGGTCGGTCACCGGGAACTCGGCCTCCGGCGTGCCGAGCGCATCGCCCGCGGGCGCCCAGCCCGAACCCATCACGAGCGCGACGTCGTGGGTCTCGGCACCGGTCAGCTCGCGCAGGCGGGCGGCGGCGTCGGCGGCGGCGGCGTGCGGGTCGCCCTGGATGTTGTCCGGAATAACTGATGCGTTCACGCGGATGAGGGTAGCCGGTGATTCCCTACGCGCGTAGATGCCCTTGCGCAGAGACTGCACACGCTTCTTCGTACATTCACACAAAAGCGCTGGTCGGCCGGTCAGCAGGGGCGCTTGCGCAGTTCCATCACATAGTCGTGCGGCGCGCCCGCGGACTCCGCGGCGTCCGCGATCTCGCCCAGGTAGCGGGCGGACGGCAGCCCGCCCTCGTACCCGTTCAGCACATACATCCAGGCCGGCTCCTCGCCGTCCAGGGTGTGCACCCGGACCCGCATCCGCCGGTAGATGTCCAGGCCGATGCCCTCCCACCGGTCCATGGAGTCCTCGTCCATCGGCGCGATGTCGTAGAGCGCCACGAAGACCTGGGAACGGGGGGCCTCCACCACCGTGGCGAGCGCGCCTTCCCAGCCCATCTGCTCCCCGCCGAAGGTCAGCCGCCAGTCGTTGAGCCAGCCGGTGCCACGCAGGGGGGAATGCGGTGCGCGGCGCGTCATCAGCCGCGCGTCGAGGTTGCCGGCGTACGCGGCGTAGAGCGACATGTGATCGAGGGTACGGGAGGTGGTGGCCGGAACGTCGATTCCTGTGAGGAAGACCCCGTACGGGGTTCCGCTCCCGTCCGGGAACCCGGCCCCGCGGCCCCGTCCCGTACGCCCCGGTGCCCGTATGGAGGGCCCCGGGGCGAAGCACCTTGGCGCGTGCGGGACAATGAAGTACGTACTGCATTCCCCGGGGCGGCCCCCCGGACCCCCGGCCGGGGCAGCAGACGGCCGCGGGATGACACACGCGAGGCGGACTTTTCGTGACCCGGATCGTGATCATCGGCGGCGGACCCGGCGGGTACGAGGCGGCATTGGTGGGCGCCCAGCTCGGCGCGGAGGTGACCGTCGTCGACTGCGACGGCCTCGGCGGCGCGTCCGTGCTCACCGACTGCGTGCCCTCGAAGACCCTGATCGCGACGGCAGAGGTGATGACCACCTTCGACTCCTCGTACGAGGAGCTGGGCATCATCGTCGCCGACGACACGCCGCACATCGAGCAGGCGGCCCGGGTCGTCGGCGTCGACCTCGGCAAGGTCAACCGGCGTGTGAAGCGCCTGGCGCTCGCCCAGTCCCACGACATCACCGCCTCCGTCACCCGCGCCGGCGCACGCGTGATGCGCGGCCGCGGCCGCCTCGACGGCCTCCAGGCCGCCGACGGCTCCCGCACGGTCGTCGTGACCGCCGCCGACGGCACGGAGGAGAGGCTCACCGCCGACGCCGTGCTGATCGCGACCGGCGGTCACCCCCGGGAGATCCCGGACGCGCTCCCCGACGGCGAGCGCATCCTGAACTGGACCCAGGTCTACGACCTCGACGAGCTCCCCGAGGAGCTCATCGTGGTCGGCTCCGGTGTCACGGGCGCCGAGTTCGCGGGCGCCTACCAGGCGCTCGGCTCGCGCGTCACCCTCGTCTCGTCCCGCGACCGGGTGCTGCCGGGCGAGGACCCGGACGCGGCCGCCGTGCTGGAGGACGTCTTCCGCCGCCGCGGGATGAACGTCATGGCCCGCTCCCGCGCCCAGGCGGCGAAGCGCGTCGGCGACCGGGTCGAGGTCACCCTGGCCGACGGCCGGGTCATCACCGGTTCGCACTGCCTGATGGCGGTCGGCGCGATCCCGAACAGCGCGGGCATGGGGCTGGAGGAGGCCGGTGTCCGGCTCAAGGAGTCCGGCCACATCTGGACCGACAAGGTCTCCCGCACCAGCGCCCCCGGCGTGTACGCGGCCGGTGACGTCACCGGGGTCTTCGCCCTCGCCTCGGTCGCCGCCATGCAGGGCCGCATCGCGATGTACCACTTCCTCGGGGACGCGGTGGCCCCGCTGAACCTGAAGACGGTCTCGTCGAACGTCTTCACCGACCCCGAGATCGCCACCGTCGGCTACACCCAGGCCGACGTCGACGCCGGCAAGATCGACGCCCGGGCGGTCAAGCTGCCGCTGCTGCGCAACCCGCGCGCCAAGATGCAGGGCATACGCGACGGCTTCGTCAAGATCTTCTGCCGGCCCGGCACCGGCATCGTGGTCGGCGGCTGTGTCGTCGCGCCGCGGGCGAGCGAACTCATCCATCCGATCTCGATCGCCGTCGACAACAATCTGACGGTGGAACAGATAGCAAACGCCTTCACCGTGTACCCGTCCCTGTCGGGATCGATCGCGGAAGTGGCCCGCCAGTTGCACACCCGTAAGAGCGCGGGCGAGGCGTAAGCACCTCGGGGGACCCGGCGATACCCGGCGATCCCCGTCAACTTGCGGCGGTCGGGCGGTCGTCCGGCCGCCGTCCGGTCAGTACGGGACAACAACGGGGCCGCCTATACCACTTGGCGGCCCCGTGTATGTACAACTTCTGGTATTCGGTGCAAACCGCTGAAAACGCTCGGACATCACGTTACTGTCAGTTTCGTGTTCGCTGCAGAACGTCGTCAGTTGATCCTCGAAATGGTGCGTGCCAACGGGGCGGTATCGCTCCGTGAGCTCGCCCGCGTCGTCCAGACCTCCGAAGTGACCGTACGGCGGGACGTGCGGGCGCTGGAGGCAGAAGGACTCCTCGACCGCCGGCACGGCGGTGCGGTCTTGCCGGGCGGTTTTACGCGGGAGTCCGGCTTTCCGCAGAAATCCCATCTCGCCACCGCGGAGAAGACGGCCATCGCCGACCTGGCCGCCGGCCTCGTCGAAGAGGGCGAGGCCATCGTCGTCGGCGCCGGTACGACCACGCAGGAGCTGGCCCGCCGGCTCGCGCGGGTCCCCGGCCTGACCGTCGTCACCAACTCGCTGCTGGTCGCCCAGGCGTTGGCCCATGCCAACCGGGTGGAGGTGGTGATGACCGGCGGCACCCTGCGCGGCTCCAACTACGCCCTGGTGGGCAGCGGCGCCGAACAGTCCCTCCAAGGGCTGCGGGTGTCGCGCGCGTTCCTCTCCGGGAGCGGCCTCACCGCGGAACGCGGCCTCTCCACGTCCAACATGCTCTCGGCGAGCGTCGACCGGGCCCTGGTGCAGGCCGCGGCGGAGGTGGTGGTCCTGGCGGACCACACCAAGCTCGGCTCCGACACCATGTTCCAGACGGTGCCGACGGATCTGATCACCCGCCTGGTGACGGACGAGCCGCCCGGTCACGACGAGCGCGCCGCCACCGAACTGCAGGCCCTGGCGGACCAGGGGGTGCAGATCGCGGTGGCCGGCGCGGGCAGTGGCCCCGCACCGGCCGAAGCCCTTCCACCGGGCCGCCAGCCCCGCCGCGACATGCCGCTCCCCGGCCAGCGCCGGACGCGTGGCGGCCCCGGGGGCCCGGGGGCGCAGCAACTCCGAAGCGCGGCGGCGCTGGCGGAACAGGGCCAGGGGCCGGGGGACCGGGCGAGGGTGGCGGACCTGCGGCGCCGGTAGGGGTGGGTGCACCCCGGCGAAGCCGGACCCACCGGCGATCGGAGGCGCGGGGTCCGGGGCGGGGCCCCGGTTGTGGGAAGGGGCGGGCAGGGGAACGGTTCCCCGCGCAGCGACCCCGCACCGCCCACGGCCGGCCGCGCCCGCTCAACCGCTCCCTGCCGCGGTCCTCTTCAGCCCCTGCAAGGTCAGCGTCAGCAGCCGGCCAGCCAACTCCGGGTCGTCCGGCGCCTGCTCCGCGGCCAGCGCGATCGCGTTCGTCAGCTGCATCAGGTCGTCGATGGACACGTCCGCCCGCACCGCACCGCTCTCCTGTGCCCGCGTCAGCAGGGCCGCCCCCGCCTCGCGCAGCGGCACATTGCACGGCGAGAGTGCGGACGTCTCGTCCCGTGACGTCGACATGAGCGCCTGGGCGAGCCCGCGATATTCACCCGCGTGGCTGATGAGGGCGCCCAGCCACTCCACCAGGCCCGCACACGGCTGCTCCGCCCCCGCCAGCTTGTGGGCACGGGAGATCAGCGAGGTCAGGGCTTCCTGGAAGACGGCGTTCATCAGCGCGTGCCGACTGGGGAAGTGCCGGTACAGCGTGCCGATCCCGACGCCCGCGCGGCGCGCGATGTCTTCGAGGGACGCGTCGGTGCCGTGGTCCGCGAACGCGGTACGGGCCTCGCTCAGCAGCCGGTCGTAATTGCGCCGCGCGTCGGCGCGCATGGGCCGGGCCGGCGTCTGTGCCGTGCTCATCGCCATTGCGCAGTCCTCCCTCTTTTCCGCCCCAGGGTCCAGGATGCCATCGCGGATCCGAAGGGGTGACGTCCGCCGAGGGGTGACGCACGACGGGCCCCCGCGGGCTCGGAGCCGTACGGCTCCGAGCCCGCGGGGGCCCGGTGGAACAACGGGTGCCGCTCGATCGGCCGCCCGGTCAGTCCTTGATCTCGCAGATCACGGCGCCGGAGGAGACCGAGCTGCCGACCTCGGCGGCCAGTCCCTTGATGGTGCCGGCGCGGTGCGCGTTCAGCGGCTGCTCCATCTTCATGGCCTCCAGGACGACGACGAGGTCGCCCTCCTGGACCTGCTGGCCCTCCTCGACGGCGATCTTGACGATGGTGCCCTGCATCGGGGACGCCAGGGTGTCGCCGGAGACCGCGGAGCCGGACTTCTTCGCCGCGCGGCGCTTGGGCTTGGCGCCCGCCGCGAGACCGGTACGGGCCAGGCTCATGCCCAGCGACGAGGGCAGCGAGACCTCGAGCCGCTTGCCGCCGACCTCGACGACCACGGTCTCGCGACCGGCCTCCTCCTCCGCCTCCACGTCGGCGGCGGCGGTGAAGGGCTTGATGTCGTTGACGAACTCGGTCTCGATCCACCGGGTGTGGATCCGGAACGGGTCACTGGTGAACGCCGGGTCGGCGACGACCGCGCGGTGGAACGGAATGGCGGTGGCCATGCCCTCGACGTTGAACTCGGCCAGTGCGCGCGCCGCCCGCTGCAGCGCCTGCTCACGGGTCGCGCCGGTCACGACGAGCTTCGCCAGCAGCGAGTCCCAGGCGGGGCCGATGACGGAACCGGACTCCACGCCCGCGTCGAGGCGGACGCCGGGGCCGGTCGGCGGGGCGAAGACGGTCACCGTGCCGGGAGCCGGCAGGAAGCCGCGGCCCGGGTCCTCGCCGTTGATCCGGAACTCGAAGGAGTGTCCGCGTACGGCCGGGTCGTCGTAGCCGAGCTCCTCGCCGTCGGCGATGCGGAACATCTCGCGTACGAGGTCGAGGCCGGTGACCTCCTCGGTGACCGGGTGCTCGACCTGGAGGCGGGTGTTGACCTCCAGGAAGGAGATGGTGCCGTCCGTGCCGACGAGGAACTCCACGGTGCCCGCACCGACGTATCCGGCCTCCTTGAGGATGGCCTTCGACGCCGCGTACAGCTCGGCGTTCTGCGCCTCGGAGAGGAACGGCGCGGGGGCCTCCTCGACCAGCTTCTGGTGGCGGCGCTGGAGCGAGCAGTCACGGGTGGAGACGACGACGACGTTGCCGTGGGTGTCGGCCAGGCACTGCGTCTCGACGTGGCGCGGCTTGTCGAGGTAGCGCTCCACGAAGCACTCGCCCCGGCCGAACGCCGCCACGGCCTCACGGACCGCGGAGTCGTACAGCTCCGGGATCTCCTCCAGCGTGCGCGCCACCTTCAGTCCGCGACCGCCGCCACCGAAGGCGGCCTTGATCGCGATCGGCAGCCCGTGCTGCTCGGCGAACGCCACGACCTCGGCTGAGCCCTCGACCGGGTCGGGCGTGCCGGCCACCAGCGGGGCACCGGCGCGCTGCGCGATGTGCCGGGCGGCGACCTTGTCACCGAGGTCCCGGATCGCCTGCGGCGGCGGGCCGATCCATGTCAGACCCGCGTCGATGACGGCCTGGGCGAATTCGGCGTTCTCCGACAGGAAGCCGTATCCCGGGTGGATCGCGTCCGCCCCGGAGTCCTTGGCAGCCTGGAGCACCTTGGCCATGTCCAGATAGCTGGCGGCCGGGGTGTCACCGCCCAGAGCGAATGCCTCGTCGGCCGCACGCACATGCAGAGCGTCGCGGTCCGGGTCGGCGTAGACGGCCACGCTCCCGATCCCGGCATCCCGGCATGCCCGAGCAACGCGGACAGCAATTTCGCCACGGTTGGCGATGAGCACCTTGCGCACGATGGCTCCCTCCTTGAAACAAGCTGAGTTTAGGGACTACCGACACGGCCCTACGACCCGTCCCCAATGGTGAGCTTGCCCACACGGAGTGTGATTCGAGGCTTGCTCAAGTCGCGAAATCCCTTGTGGCACCACGGTACGCCGGGTTTCATGACCGCACAGTAGCCACAAGGTGTGGTCCAGGTCTCTGTTCACGCAAGCAGCTACGCCCGGCGTTTCTTTGTCGAGTCCCCACTAACGGGCGAACGATTCTTTGCCCGACGCACGAGAGCCGCCACAAGGGGGCGCAGAGGAAGCGCACGGACGCGCGCGGGTGGTGCGGGGCGGAAGTGAAGGCCGGCCGCACCCTTGTCCCGCGCGTTACCCATGAGTAGGGTCCCCGCTGTCGCACGTACTGCAGGTAACAGGGGGTGAGCACCGTGGTGCGCAGACCGGTGGCGTTCGTGGCCGCGATCGTGCTGTTCGTGGAAGCCGTGGGCATCGTGTTCATCAATGCCGTCCTGGCGACGGTCGTCAAGAACCAGGACATGTCACTGGCCGGGCTGGACCCCGCCGCCATCTCCCACGGCACTTGGGTGATGGGCGGTGTCTTCGGCCTGTACCTGCTGCTGTGCGGACTGGTCCTCCTGCTGACCGGCATCCGCGACCGGACCCCCGGCCGTATCGGCCGCATCGCCCTCATCGCCTGCGCCGTGGTGCACGGGGTGCTGGGTGCGCTGACGGTCGGTCTGGTCGGCTGGGCCGCGTTCGGGTCCATGATGGTGGTGCTCGGGCTGATCGTGCTGACGCTGGTGGCGTACGGCCCCGGCCCCGAGGCCGGGCCCGGTGCCGACCGGCCCGCGGGCGACGCCGAGCCGAGCGCGCCGGCCACGACCTGACCCGGACGGTGTACAGGGCCCGAACCCGGTCGGCCCGGCCCGGCCCGAGGGCGGTCCGGCCGGGACACCGGTCCGGCTCAGGCCCAGAGCTCGGTGACGGAGATCCCCAGCTCGCCCAGCAGCCGGCGCAGCAGCGGCAGCGAGAGCCCGATGACATTGCCGTGGTCGCCCTCGATGGAGTCGACGAACGGCGCCGAGCGGCCGTCCAGGGTGAAGGCGCCCGCAACGTGGAGCGGCTCGCCCGAGGCCACGTAGGCGGCGATCTCCGCGTCCGTCGGTTCGCCGAAGCGGACGGTCGTGGAGGCGGTCGCCGAGGCCGTGCGCCCGGTCGCGGTGTCGATCACGCTGTGGCCGGTCCGCAGTACCCCGGCGCGGCCGCGCATGGACTTCCAGCGGGCGGTGGCCTCCTCGTCGTCGGCCGGCTTGCCGAGCGCCTCGCCGTCGAGTTCGAGCACCGAGTCGCACCCGATGACCAGGGCGCCCGCCGCCTCCGGCCGGCCGGCCACCGCGGCGGCCTTGGCCTGGGCGAGAACGAGGGCCAGTCCGGCCGGCGTCGGGGCGTCGAGCGCGTCCTCGTCCACCCCGCTGACGATCACCTCGGGCGCGAACCCGGCCTGCCGCAGAAGACCGAGGCGGGCGGGGGAGGCGGAGGCGAGCACGAGACGGCGCTGATCAGTCATACGCGCCATCGTAGAAGCAGACGGGCGGCGGCCGGCCCGCCGGGCGGCAACCCGGCCGTCCGGCGTTCGAGGACCGGGGTCCGGGAGGTTCGGGACCAGAGGCCGGGACCGGGGTCCGGGAGGTTCGGGATCAGGGACCAGGGGCCGGGCGGAGCCCGGTGACGGTGCCCCTCACCGCGTCCCGAGCACGAGCATCGCGACCACCATCGCGAGCGCAAGCACCAGCCCCGCGCGACGCATCATGTCCTGGGCGTCGCGCAGTTCCTTCGGCGGCTTGTTCTCGGGGTCGGACCACAGCATGGGACCGATCCTGCTGCGGTCGCGTATGCCGCGCCTGAGTACGGGTACTCAGGCGCCCTGGTGCGTACGGACCAGAATCGCGCCCGGACGCACCGGAGGTCCGGGTCCCGTACGGACCCGGACCTCCGGAAACACGTGCGAACGGGTGCGGCCGCGACTATCCGGGCCAGTACGTGCGCGCCCAGGCCCGCGGCCCCGGCAGACGGCGCCCGCGCCGGGCAAGGCGTCCCGGGTCGGACCACTGGCCGGGCAGCGCCGGCGCGCCGGACGACACCTCGGACGTCGCCGCCGCGCGGGCCCGGACCACCGCCAGTGCGGCGGCGAGCTCCTCAGGGGTCGGGTTGCCCCGTACGACCTTGATCATGGCCAGGACCCTTTCTAGAGGGGGATGTTGCCGTGCTTCTTCGGGGGCAGCGACTCCCGCTTCGTACGCAGCTGGCGCAGCCCCTTCACGATGTGGGCGCGGGTGTCGGACGGCATGATCACCGCGTCCACGTAGCCGCGCTCGGCCGCCACGTACGGGTTGAGCAGCGTGTCCTCGTAGTCGGCGATCAGCTCGGCGCGGGTGGCGTCCTGATCCTCGGCGGCGGCGATGGTGCGGCGGTGCAGGATGTTCACCGCACCCTGCGCGCCCATGACGGCGATCTGCGCGGTCGGCCAGGCGACGTTGATGTCGGCGCCCAGGTGCTTGGAGCCCATGACGTCGTACGCGCCGCCGAAGGCCTTGCGGGTGATCACCGTGATCAGCGGGACGGTGGCCTCCGCGTAGGCGTAGATCAGCTTGGCGCCGCGGCGGATGATGCCGCCGTACTCCTGGTCGACGCCGGGCAGGAAGCCGGGGACGTCGACGAAGGTCAGCACGGGCACGTTGAACGCGTCGCAGGTGCGGACGAACCGCGCCGCCTTCTCGCTCGCGTTGATGTCCAGGCAGCCCGCGAACTGCATCGGCTGGTTGGCGACGACGCCGACCGGATAGCCCTCCACACGCCCGAAGCCGGTGAGGATGTTCGGCGCGAACAGGGCCTGGGTCTCCAGGAACTCGCCGTCGTCCAGCACGTGCTCGATGGCGGTGTGCATGTCGTACGGCTGGTTCGCCGAGTCCGGGATGAGGGTGTCGAGCTCGCGGTCCTCGTCGGTGGTGGTGAGGTCCGCCTCCTCCGGGAACGCCGGTGCCTCGGAGAGGTTGTTCGACGGGAGATACGACAGCAGCGACTTGACGTACTCGATGGCGTCCTTCTCGTCGCCCGCCATGTGATGCGCCACGCCGGAGGTGGTGTTGTGGGTGCGGGCGCCGCCGAGCTGCTCGAAGCCGACGTCCTCGCCGGTGACGGTCTTGATGACGTCGGGGCCGGTGATGAACATGTGCGAGGTCTGGTCGACCATGACGGTGAAGTCGGTGATCGCGGGGGAGTAGACCGCGCCACCCGCGCACGGTCCGACGATCAGCGAGATCTGCGGGACGACGCCCGAGGCGTGCACATTGCGGCGGAAGATCTCGGCGAACAGGCCGAGCGCGGCGACGCCTTCCTGGATGCGGGCACCGCCGCCGTCGTTGATGCCGATGACCGGGCAGCCGGTCTTCAGCGCGAAGTCCATCACCTTGACGATTTTCTCACCGTAGACCTCGCCGAGCGAGCCGCCGAAGATGGTGAAGTCCTGCGAGTAGACGCAGACGGGGCGGCCGTCGACCGTGCCGTATCCGGTGACGACGCCGTCCCCGTACGGGCGGTTCTTCTCGATGCCGAAGTTGGTGGAGCGGTGCCGGGCGAATTCGTCGAGCTCCACGAAGGAGCCCTGGTCGAGCAGGAGGTCGATCCGCTCGCGGGCGGTCAACTTGCCCTTCGCGTGCTGCTTCTCGACCGCGCGTGCGGAGCCTGCGTGCGTCGCTTCGTCGATTCGGCGCTGCAGGTCCGCGATCTTGCCCGCGGTGGTGTGGATGTCGATCTCTTCCGGCTCGGACATCGGGTGGCGGCTCCCTGCCTGGTCACGGGGGACGACTGTGCTGCTGATCAGCTGCTGAACCACCACTGATCAGGTACTGGACACCTACTGACCCGTAGCGTATCGGCGTGGATACGGTTCGGCAGTGCGTCGTTTACCACACCTAGTCTGGCTTGCATGACACCTTCGGATGCGCCTCACAGCCGCTGGTCGGACCTGGACCGGCCGCCCCTGAACGTCCCCGCGCTGCGCCGCGGGCTGCTGCGGCCGGGCGGGCTGTGGACCGCGCTCGACGTCGTGGAGACCACCGGGTCCACCAACTCCGATCTCGCGCGGCGGGCGGCGCAGGGGCTCGCCGAGGGCGCCGTGCTGATCGCCGAGGAGCAGACCGCCGGCCGCGGCCGGCTGGACCGCACCTGGACGGCTCCGGCCCGTTCGGGCCTCTTCTTCTCCGTCCTCCTGAAGCCGGGCGGCGTCCCGGTCGGGCGGTGGGGCTGGCTGCCGCTGCTCGCCGGCGTCGCGACGGCCACCGGCCTGGCGCGCGCCGCGGGCGTCGACACGGCCCTGAAGTGGCCCAACGACCTCCTCGTGACAGTGGAGAGCGAGGAGCGGAAGGCGGGCGGCATCCTGGCCGAGCGCGCCGGGGACGGCGTCGTCGTGGGCATCGGCCTCAACGTCTCCCTGCGCGCCGGGGAACTCCCGGCCCCCACGGCCGGTTCGCTGGCCCTGGCCGGGGCGGTCTCCACCGACCGGGAGACGCTGCTGCGGGGCGTACTGCGTTCGCTGGAGCACTGGTACGGCCAGTGGCGCGCCGCGGACGGCGACGCGGCGGCGAGCGGCCTGCAGGAGGCGTACGCGGCGGGCTGCGCGACGCTGGGCCGGACGGTACGGGCCCAGCTGCCCGGCGGCCGCACACTCATCGGCGAGGCCGTGGCGGTCGACGGCGACGGCCGGCTGGTCCTGTCCACCGACGACGGCCTTCAGGAACCCGTTTCGGCGGGCGACATCGTGCACCTGCGGGGGATCGGGGGCGGCCTGACCTGAGGGCGCGGAAGCGGCCGCCACGGCGCGCCCGGCCACCCCTGCCGCCGCCCGGACGCGGGCCCGGTACGCACGGTGCCCGTGCCCGGGTGCGCACGGAGGCTGCCGCGGTACCTCCGGCACGGGCGCCCGCGGGGGCCGCCGCGACGTCTCCGCCCCGCCCCGCGCCCCCGGCTCACCCGGCCGCGTACCCGGGGCACGGGACCACGCCCTCCCGAAAACCGGCCATCGGCCGAAACCTCCCGCGCTCCCGGCTCACCCGGGAGCGTTCCCTGACGCCCTGGGGACGTGAGCCACGGCACACCTGCCGTATCGTTGAGGCGATCCACCGACAGATCGGCAGGGCAGTGCGCAGGGAACGGGCAGGAGGCGGCTGGTGACCGTCGACGACACGACCTCCGGTGCGGGCGCGGAGCCCCCGTCGGAACCCTCGGTCCACCCGACGCCGCATCACGAAGTCGACCATACGGCGGAACCGACCGACGACCCCCTCGCGATCCGGCTGGAGCAGCTGATCCTGGGCGCCGACCGTCGCTACACGCCGTTCCAGGCGGCCCGTACCGCCGGCGTCTCGATGGACCTGGCCTCCCGGTTCTGGCGGGCCATGGGCTTCGCCGACATCGGACAGGCCAGGGCGCTCACCGAGGCCGATGTGCTGGCGCTGCGCCGGCTCGCCGGCCTCGTCGAGGCGGGGCTGCTCAGCGAGCCGATGGCGATCCAGGTGGCCCGGTCCACCGGGCAGACCACCGCCCGGCTGGCGGAGTGGCAGATCGACTCCTTCCTGGAAGGGCTGACCGAGCCGCCCGAGCCCGGAATGACCCGGACCGAGGTCACGTACCCGCTGGTCGAGCTGCTCCTGCCGGAGCTGGAGGAGTTCCTGGTGTACGTGTGGCGGCGCCAGCTCGCCGCCGCCACCGGCCGGGTCGTGCAGGCCGCCGACGACGAGGAGATGGTCGACCGGCGCCTGGCCGTCGGCTTCGCCGACCTCGTCGGATTCACCCGGCTGACCCGGCGGCTGGAGGAGGAGGAGCTCGGCGAACTGGTCGAGGCGTTCGAGACCACCTGCGCCGACCTGGTCGCCGCCCATGGCGGCCGGCTCATCAAGACCCTCGGCGACGAGGTCCTCTTCGCCGCCGACGACGCGGGCACCGCGGCCGAGATCGCGCTGCGTCTGATCGAGGCGATGACCCAGGACGAGACGATGCCCGCGCTGCGCGTCGGCATCGCGTTCGGCACGGTCACCACCCGAATGGGCGATGTCTTCGGTACGACGGTGAACCTCGCCAGCAGGCTGACCTCCATAGCGCCCAAGGACGCCGTGCTGGTGGACGGGGCGTTCGCGGAGGAGCTGACCCGCACCGGCGACGCCCCGGCCTCCGAGGCGCAGGCGGCGGCGGAGGCCGCGGTCGCCGAGAAGGAGCGCCAGGCCGGCGTGGAGCCGATGGCGGTGCCCGCGTACCGCTACGGGCTGCAGCCGATGTGGCAGCGCCCGGTGCGCGGCCTCGGCGTCGTGGAGCCCTGGCTGCTGGCGCGCCGGGGCACGTCCTGAGCCGGTCCCGGTCCCATCCCTCGTCCGGCCCGGGGCGCGGACTCACCCTGGTCCAGGCCCCGGCGTCGGCTGACACCTCCGTCCGGCCCCGGCTCCGGCCTCCGTCCGGCCCCGGGCGCGGACTCACCCCGGTCCCGGCCCGGTCCCGGCCCGGGACCGTTGTGCGGGGCGCCCCATAGGATCCCTCCGGTAACGCTCGTTAACCGGAGGGGTGCAGTCATGACCGTCACGTCCGAGCAGTGGTTCGGGGAACATGTCGTCGTACGGGTCCACGAGGGGCAGGAGCACGTCGCCGAACTGGTTCTGGACCGGCCGAAGGCGATGAACGCGGTGTCCACGGACATGGCGCGCTCGATCGCCGCCGCCTGTGCCGCACTCGCCGCCGACCCGGGTGTACGGGTCGCCGTCCTCACCTCCAGCCACGAGCGGGCCTTCTGCGTGGGGGCGGACCTCAAGGAGCGGAACTCTTTCACCGACGCCGAGCTGCTGCGCCAGCGCCCCACCGCCCGCGCCGCGTACACCGGCGTGCTCGAACTGCCGATGCCGACGATCGCGGCCGTCCACGGCTTCGCCCTCGGCGGAGGATTCGAGCTGGCCCTGTCCTGCGATCTGATCGTCGCCGACCGCACCGCCGTGGTGGGCCTGCCCGAGGTGTCCGTCGGCGTCATTCCGGGCGGCGGCGGTACGCAGTTGCTGCCGCGGCGGATCGGCGCGGCGCGCGCCGCCGAGCTGGTCTTCACGGCCCGGCGGGTGGAGGCGGCCGAGGCGCGCGAGGCGGGGCTGGTCGACGAGCTGGTGGAGGAGGGGCGGGACCGCGAGGCCGCGCTGGCGCTCGCGGGCCGGATCGCCGCCAACTCCCCGGTGGGGCTGCGGGCCGCCAAGCGGGCGCTGCGGCTCGGGCACGGCCTCGACCTGCGGGCCGGTCTCGAAGTCGAGGACGCCGCCTGGCGGTCGGTCGCCTTCTCCGGCGACCGGGCCGAGGGCGTGGCCGCGTTCAACGAGAAGAGGAAGCCGAACTGGCCCGGTGAGTAACGTTGCGCGTTCAAAAAGACACGCAGTGAATATCGTCGATGTCCCAAACTGATCAAATCACCACAAAGCTACATAAGCTGTAGTGATGGGTGGTGATGATGCGCGGCTGCGGGCCGTGGTTTCGCTTGCACAGACGATGGCGGCGGCGCACACCCCGCGGGGGTCGTGGCGAGCGGCAGCGCTGGGGGCGTGCGAGGCGTTGGGCGGCAGCTTCGCCGCGCTCTCCGTGTGGGAGCGCGGCCCCGGGCGGCTGCGCGTGCTGGTCAACGCGGGCGAACGGGCCGAAGGGGAGGAGGAGTTCCCCGAGGACGAGGCGTACCCGGTGCACCAGTTCCCGGAGATCACCGAGTTCCTGCACGAACGGTGGGCCGGCGGCGGCGAACCGGATGCCTGGGTGGAGACCGCCGACGGCCCGGCGGGCGGGATGCCGTGCGCCGGGGTGCGCGGGTACGGCCGCGGGTACTGCGAGCAGCGGGTGGCCGCCCTGCGCCGGCGCGGGCGCGGCTGCTGTGTGGTGGCGCCGATCGTGCTGCACGGGCGCGCCTGGGGCGAGCTGTATGTGGCCCGCCCGATGGGGGAGCCGGTGTTCGGGCGGGAGGACGCGGACTTCGCGACCGTGCTGGCCTCGGTCGTCGCCGCCGGGATCTCCCAGAGCGAACGGTTCGAAGAGGTCCGCAAGCTCGCCTTCACCGATCCGCTCACCGGGCTGGCCAACCGCCGCGCCGTCGACGTGCGGCTCGACGAGGCGGTGGAGCGGCACCGGGTGGACGGGGCCGTGGTCAGCCTGGTCGTGTGCGACCTCAATGGCCTCAAGCGGGTCAACGACACCCATGGCCATGCGGTCGGGGACCGTCTGCTGGAACGTTTCGGCTCGGTGCTGTCCCGTTGTGGGGCCATGCTGCCCGGTGCGCTCGCGGCCCGGCTCGGCGGTGACGAGTTCTGTCTGCTCGCGGTGGGGCCGGGGGCGCACGACGTGATCCGGGTGGCCGGTGAACTCTGCGAGCGGGCGGCCGAGTTGGAGCTGGGGGACGGGGTGGCGTGCGGGATCGCGTCGACCGGTGATCCGATCGGCCCGGTGGTGTCGGCGCGGCGGCTGTTCCGGCTGGCGGACGCGGCCCAGTACCGCGCGAAGGCGGCCCGTTCCGCCAAGCCGGTGGTGGCGGGGCGCGACGGCGAGGTGATCCGGCTGGCCGACTCGCCGCCCAGGTCTCCGCACGACCGCCGCCACCTGCGCGGCAGCCGTCCGTGACCGTACGGCGCCGCACCGGCACGTGGTCGGCGCGGGGCGCGCCGCGCTCGTACGACGGATCGGTAAGGGGTCAACCGTACGACGACTAGTGACATGAAGGGATTCAGTCCGTACGCTTCTGAATATGGATATGCACACAGTCGTGGTGGGGACGTCCGGTACCACCGCCCAGGACGTCATCGCCGTGGCCCGCGGCAACGCCCGAGTCGAGCTCTCCGAGGCGGCCGTCGGCGCACTCGCCGCCGCCCGCGAGATCGTGGACGCGCTCGCCGCCAAGCCCGAGCCGGTCTACGGCGTCTCCACCGGCTTCGGGGCGCTGGCCAGCCGGCACATCAGCCAGGAGCTCCGCGGCCGGCTCCAGCGCAACATCGTCCGCTCGCACGCCGCCGGCATGGGACCGCGGGTCGAGCGCGAGGTCGTCCGCGCCCTGATGTTCCTGCGGCTGAAGACAGTTGCCTCCGGGCACACCGGCGTACGGCCCGAGGTCGCGCAGACCATGGCCGACGTCCTCAACGCGGGCATCACCCCCGTCGTCCACGAGTACGGCTCGCTCGGCTGCTCCGGCGACCTGGCCCCGCTCTCCCACTGCGCCCTGGCGCTGATGGGCGAGGGCGACGCGGAGGGCCCCGACGGCACCGTGCGCCCCGCCGGCGAACTGCTCGCCGCCCACGGCATCACCCCGGTCGAGCTGCGCGAGAAGGAGGGCCTCGCCCTCCTCAACGGCACCGACGGCATGCTCGGCATGCTCGTCATGGCCCTCGCCGACCTGAAGAACCTCTACACCTCGGCCGACATCACCGCCGCCCTCTCCCTGGAGGCGCTGCTCGGCACGGACAAGGTGCTCGCCCCGGAACTGCACGCCATCCGCCCGCACCCGGGCCAGGGCGTCAGCGCCGACAACATGCTGCGGGTCCTCGCCGGGTCCGGCCTCACCGGCCACTTCCAGGAGGACGAGGCGCCCCGCGTGCAGGACGCCTACTCCGTGCGCTGCGCGCCCCAGGTCAACGGCGCCGGACGCGACACCCTCGACTACGCCGCGATCGTCGCGGGCCGCGAACTGGCCTCCGCCGTCGACAACCCCGTCGTCCTGCCCGACGGCCGGGTCGAGTCCAACGGGAACTTCCACGGCGCCCCCGTCGCGTACGTACTCGACTTCCTGGCGATCGTCGCGGCCGACCTCGGTTCGATCACGGAGCGCCGCACCGACCGGCTGCTGGACAAGAACCGCTCGCACGGGCTGCCGCCGTTCCTCGCCGACGACGCCGGTGTGGACTCGGGCCTGATGATCGCTCAGTACACCCAGGCCGCCCTGGTCAGCGAGATGAAGCGGCTCGCCGTCCCGGCCTCGGCCGACTCGATCCCGTCCTCCGCGATGCAGGAGGACCACGTCTCCATGGGCTGGTCGGCGGCGCGCAAGCTCCGTACCGCCGTCGACAACCTCGCCCGGATCGTCGCCGTCGAGCTGTACGCGGCGACCCGCGCCGTCGAACTGCGCGCCGCCCAGGGCCTCACCCCCGCGCCCGCCTCGCAGGCCGCCATCGAGGCGCTGCGCGCGGCAGGCGTCGAGGGCCCGGGGCCGGACCGCTTCCTGTCGCCGGACCTGGCCGCGGCGGACGCGTTCGTACGGGCGGGCCGGCTGGTCGCCGCGGTCGAGCCGGTGACCGGACCGCTGGCCTAGGGCCTCTCGTTCGGATCACGCGGGCTCGCGGGGCCCGGCACGCACCGGACCCCGCTCCCTGATCCGGCCTGATCCAAACGAAAGACCCTGGACCCGGCGGAAGAACGGACGCATCAGGCGGACGGGGCGTCGGCGCGGCCCACCGGGGCCGGTCCGGAGCGGCGTACCGCGTGCGCGACGAGCGCCGCGCCGATGCCCAGGAACGCCGTGCCGCCGATCAGATACGGGGTGGTGTCGACCCCGGTCCCGGTGTCGGCGAGCCCCGGACCGGCCGCGGCGCTCCCGCCGGCGCCGGCCGGCCGGCCCTGCGCGCCCGGTGCGGCGGCCGGATCGTCCGTCGCGTTGGCGGAGGGTACGAACCACAGGGCGGTCAGCAAGGTGCCCGCGGCGGTGGCGGTCAGGAGCGGGCGGCGAGCAGCGGCCACGGAATCGATCCCCTTTGTACAGCCGTGAGTCGGGCCTGTACGCCGATGCTAGTGAAAGCAGCGGGTCGCGGGAAAGTCGCACGTGCGGGGCGCTTACGCTCCGGCGCATGAGCACTTCTGAGTCAGCGCGTTTTGTTCGGCTTCGGGTCGACATGGTGTTGGAGATCACGGACCCCGCCGCCCTGAGCGGTACCGCACTGGAGTCCATCGCCGCCGAGTACGGGGAGCCCGGTGGTGGGTCCGCCGAGGAGCGCAGGCGCGCCGAGGCGGCCGTACGGGAGGACGGCGCGGAGGCCCTCGCCTCTCTCGTCGACCCGTTCGACCTGGTCGGCGAGGTGCCGGGGGTCGAACTCGCCCAGGCGTCGTGGAGCAGCGAGCTCGTCGACCACGACCCGTCCGACCCGGACTCCTGGGACCCCGACGACGAGGACGAGGCGGACGACGAGGCCTACGAGGTCTACGAGGCCGAGGAGGAGGACGAGGAGAACGGCGAGGGGGACGGCACGGGGGGTGCCGACGGCGTCCCGCACAATGGGGTGGACGACGGCGAGCGCGGCGGCGTGAGCGGCGGTGCGGGACAACGGGTCTAGCAGGCGCGATGTGCCACGGCCCCGGCCCGCTCCCGGCGGACCGGGGCCGTGGTGCGTACCGGTCGCACATACGCGACCGGCGCCGGGAACCGCCGCTGCCGCGTACGCGTCGATGAGTGTTGTTCCCCACATCTTCCTTGGATGTGGAACGGAGGACCCTTTCCATGGGTTCTAGGAACATTGACGGGTTCCGCCGGTCGACGGTGGCTCTGCTCGGGGTTTTTGGGGATTCGGCAACGATGGAGAAGCGTGTGATGACGGGAAGCAAGCGGCGCAGGGGCCTGACGGCCGCGTCCGCACTGCTGGGCGGCGTACTGGTGCTCACCGCCTGCAACGGCGGCAGTGCGAACGGCGGTGGCGCCGACGGCTCGAAGAAGTCGCAGACGGCCGAGGTCGACAAGGCGGCCGCAGAGGACGCGTCGGAAGCGCAGATAGCCATCGCGCCGAAGAACGGCGCGACCAATGCGAGCATCAACAACGACGCCAAGGTCACCGTCTCCAAGGGCACGCTGTCCGAGGTCACCCTGACCACGACGGCCGGTGCGCCGGTCAAGGGCTCGCTCGCCGCCGACGGCAAGAGCTGGAAGCCCGACGTCCAGCTGGAGCGCTCGACCACGTACAAGATCAGCGCGACGGCCAAGGACTCCAAGGGCCGCGAGGCGCACGAGAATTCCTCCTTCACCACCGTGTCGCCCGCCAACAGCTTCATCGGCAACTTCACGCCCGAGGACGGCTCCACCGTCGGCGTCGGCATGCCGGTCTCGGTCAACTTCAACAAGCCGATCACGGACAAGAAGGCCGTCCAGGACGGCATCACCGTGACGTCCAGCAGCGGCCAGGAGGTCGTCGGCCACTGGTTCAACTCCCAGCGCCTCGACCTGCGCCCCGAGAGCTACTGGCAGGGCGGCTCCACCGTCACGCTGAAGCTGGCGCTGGACGGCGTCGAGGGTGCGGACGGCGTCTTCGGTGTGCAGCAGAAGACGGTCACCTTCAAGGTCGGCCGCAACCAGGTCTCGACGGTCGACGCCAACACCAAGACGATGACCGTCACCCAGAACGGCAAGACGATCAAGACCATCCCGATCTCTTCCGGCTCCTCCACCAACCCCACGTACAACGGGCAGATGGTGATCTCCGAGAAGTTCAAGGAGACCCGGATGAACGGTGACACCGTCGGCTTCGGCGGCGAGTACGACATCAAGGACGTGCCGCACGCCATGCGGCTTTCCACCTCGGGCACCTTCATCCACGGCAACTACTGGGGCGCGCGGTCGATCTTCGGCAGCGCCAACACCAGCCACGGCTGTGTCGGCCTCGCCGACGTGAAGGGCGCGGGCGACGCCAACCAGCCCGCCGCCTGGTTCTACAACAACTCCCTCGTCGGCGACGTGGTCATCGTCAAGAACTCCCCGGACCGGACCATCACCCCCGACAACGGTCTCAACGGCTGGAACATGAGCTGGGCCGACTGGAAGGCGGGCTCCGCGGCCTGACCCGCGGCACCCACCCCTCCCGCAGTTCCCGCAGTCCCTTCCCGAATCCCGTACGGAGGCGGCGGCACCCGGATCCCACGGATCCCGCGGTGTCGCCGCCTCCGGCGTACGCAGGGGTTCTCATCCGGCTCTCATCGTGGCTTCAACCCGCCGTCACAACGCGTCCCTGAGGGCTGTCCCGTAGTCCCTGGTGGATCGGCGTGCGGCGTCGGATGCGGTGCATCGCAAGGCGGAGGGACGCCCGCGGCGGCCTGAGGAGGGGCGTGCCGGGCGCCGGGCGCCCGGCGGGCCCCTGCCGTCTACGGCGGGCGGCCGGACCGCCGTCGGTGTCCCGGCGGCCGATCGCGGCGGATGGCCTCAGTAGGGGGCGGCGGCGGTCCGGAGGACGGCGAGGTCGCCGCGCCGGACCTGGCGCAGGCCCATGAGGTCGGTGTGCCCGCTGGTCCAGAAGGCGCTGAGGGGGAGGGCGCCGGGTCCCGCGAGGTACGAGCGCAGTACGTACCAGGGCTGCAACGGCAGCCGGCACAGCCCGTACAGCCAGCGCCGCACCAGCAGCCGGGGCCCCGGGCGCCCGGCGCCGGGCAGTCTGATCACCCGTATCCCCATGATCAGCTTGCCTGCCCCGCCTCCGGCGGCGGCGGTCAGGACCACCTGATTGAGGAACGAGAACGCGAGCGCCGGGCCGAGCAGCAGACCGGCGATCTCGGGAACCCCGGCCGTGTGCACGTAGGGCCGGGCCAGAAGGCCGGCGGTGACCAGGCAGAGGTAGCAGTCGAGACCGACGGCGAGATAGCGGCGCATGTCGCCCGCACGCGGCGGGACACGGGGCGCGGCCCGCTGCCCGGGGACGGGTGGGAGGGCGGGGAGGAAGTACGGTCCCGCAGGTTCCGGCAGTCCGTGTCCCCACGGCGGCCGGGCGGCCGGTAAGAGGGGCCGGGTACCGCTCCGGGGGCGTCTGGGGCCCCGCGACGTCGTCATGACGGCATCATGTCCGATCAGCCGTCGCGGTGTGCCCAGGTCCGCGTACCCGGGCACTCCTGCCCGGATTTTCCCCGCAGGCCCGTGCACCGCACCCACCCCTCGCACGTGCCTCGTCGCACGGATCTCACCGCACTCACGCCCTCGCACGTGTCTCGTCGCACGGATCTCACCGCACTCACGCCCTCGCACGTGCCTCGTCGCACGGATCTCACCGCACGTGTCTCGTCGCGCCGATATCACCGCATCGACTCACCGCACCGGTCCCGTCGCATTAATCTCGCAGTCATGACCGCCGCCGTCACCGCCATGATCACCGCAGTAGTCGGGGTGCTCGGCACTCTCTTCGCGCCGGTCCTCGCGCAGCGGCTGACCGACCGCCGACGCGTCGAGCAGGCCCGACTCGACGGCGAGCAGCGGAAGTTCGAGGAACGGCGCGTCCAGTACACGGCCATGAACCGGGCCTCCCGGCAGTTCCACACGCTCCTCAAGGACGCCCTGCACCGCATCCGGGACGACGTCTACACCGAGCAGGAACGCACTCAGCTCGAAGAGGCCCGCCTCGACCACCGCGACCGCTACGCCGAGGCGCAGATGATCGTCCCGGAACGGATACTGCAGGCGTCCCGCGACCTCAACCGGGTCCTCGCCGCCGGTGACGCCGCCATCAAACGCCTCGACCGGGGCGTGGCCCGCGACGGCGAGAGCGTCGAACGGGTCCTGGAGGACCTGAAGGCGGCCGACCCCTGCCTCGACACGATGCGGGGGCTGATGCGCCAGGACCTCGGCGTCACCGACTGAACCGCTCGGGGCGCCGTCAGCAGCCCCCGAACGGCCACAACCGGTAACGCGAGTCCAGCCGGTACGCGCCGCCCCGCTTCACCGTGAGCCGCGTCCACTCGCCGTCCTGCCGCACGCAACCGCCGCCGTCGGCCCGCAGCCAGGGCGAGTACGCGATCCGCACCGTCACCGACCCGGCCGCCGGCATCCGTACCACCAGGGAGGCGTCGTCCCCGCGTACGACGGTGCCCGGCGCGGAGACCAGCGGAACGGCGTCGCGCACCCGGTAGATCCGCCACCCGTTGTCCTGCCAGACGGGCTCCAGCCAGTCCGTCCCGCGCCGGACGATGTCCGCCTCCGCCTCCGCCGGGCCGTCCGGCCTGCCGCTGTGCAGCACCACGAGGCCCACACCCCACCGGTCCAGCCAGGCGCGGTACGCGGCCGGGGTCGGCCCCTCCCCGTAGAACAGCCGCCCGCGCTCCACATCGAGCTGCCGGTTCCAGCCGCGGGCCATGTTCACGTGCGAGGCGAGGACGTCGGCCTCCCGGTGATTGCGGGCCGGGACGACCTCCACCCGGGTCCGTTCGGCACCGAGCCTGCGCAACTCGGCGACCACACCGCCGGTGTGGGCCGCCCAGGCGGGCACCGTGTTGGAGACCCGCAGATCGTCATCGGTCTTGTCGACCAGCCAGCCGGTGTTGAACGCGAGCATCCCGACGAGCAGGACGGCCCGCAGTCGCAGCAGCCTGCCGCCCCGTGCCCACCCCGCCAGGACGGCCAGTGCCGCCGCGAGCAGCACGGGCGGCCCGGCCACCCCCACCAGCCGCTCCACGTTCGTCCCGATCGGCGAGGGGATCAGGAAGGTCAGGACGACACCGGCCCCGTACACCGCACTCGCGAACCGGACCACCCGCCAGCCGCCCTCGCGCGGCGCCCCGAGCCACACGGCCGCGCAGGCGGCCAGCGGCATCCACAACTTCCCCACGGCCATGGGCTGTTCGCCCGTGAAGGGGAACAGCACGGTTGTCGTCGCGACCACCACGAAGGGCGGTACGAGCAGCACGGCCGCCCGCCGCCACTGCCGGTCGAGCCCGTACGCCGCACCCACCACCACCAGGAACAGTCCCGCCACCGGACTCGCCGCCGTCGCCAGCGCCGCACAGGCCGCGGCGACGCCCGTACGGTGTCGCACGTACAACAGCGCGACCAGCCCGATCGCCACGCCCAGCGCGAACGTCGTCCGCCCGGACGCGACATTGCACCAGAGCACCAGCGACCCCAGCACCGAGACCGCGGCCGGCCACCGCACCCCGGCCCGCACGCAGAGCCGCCCCAGCGCCCACGACCCGCCGAGCCCGGCGGCGACGGTGACCGCCCGCACCCCGAACACCGCCATGAGCGGCGGCGTCAGCAGGCTGTAGTTGGCGGTGTGCGTCCCTCCGTACCAGGAGAGGTTGTACGCGGACATGGGGTGGCGGGACGCGAATCCGGCCCAGGCGAACTGCGCCGCCAGATCACCGCCGCCGGTGGCCAGCACCAGCGCCCACACCCCGTACAACGGCACGACGACCAGCACGGCGACACCTGGAACCCACCACCGCGCGGCCTCCGTGGCCGCCGGGCGCGGACCGGCACCGGACCGCTCGCTCCGCCGCTCGCGCGTCGCCGTCTCCTCGGTGATCCCCATCCCGCAAACCCTAACGGGGCCGTGAGAACCGCACGATGGTGGAGCGGGCTCCACCACGGATCAGGGGGGTCGGTCCCTCGTGACGGCGGACAGCGGCCGGGAGAATGGAGACATCGCCGAACACCGTCGACGTCATCCCCACCACGGAGGAACTCCATGAAGGCCCTGCTCTGGACCGTGCTGTGCGCGGCGCTCGCCGCGAATGTTTTCCTGAATGTCCTCGTGGGGGACAACGCCCTGAACATCGCGCTGAGCATCGTCTCCGGCGTGGTCGTCCTCGCGTCCGGAGTGGGGCTGTGGATGCAGCACCGCACCTCGCAGCGGTAGACCGGGTCCGCGACGGGGGCGTCCACGACGGGGACGCCCGAGGCGGCGGCCTCCGAGGCGGCGGCCTCCGAGGCGGGGCGCCCGAGGCGGGCCTCCAAGACGGCAGCGTCCAGGACGGCGGAGTCCACGATGGGGACACCGTGGACGGATTTCCGGGGCCACTGGGACAATCGTGATGCCACAACGGTTCTGTACGTCGCTTTCGTGAGCGCAGAGCGCGCGATGTCCGGGCGACGCCCTCAATGGCGAGGGGGACCGCTGGTGCCTCCGGGACGGGGGCACCTTCGCGCGCGATCCCGACCCACGGAAGGGTTTTGACCACATGAGTGTCATCGAGCCGCTGTACGCGGAGATACTCCGTCGCAACCAGGGCGAGAAGGAGTTCCACCAGGCGGTACGGGAGGTCCTGGAGACCCTCGGCCCGGTCCTCGAACAGCGACCGGAGTTCGTGGACGCCCGGATCATCGAGCGCGTCTGTGAACCGGAGCGCCAGCTCATCTTCCGCGTGCCGTGGTCCGACGACTCCGGCGACATCCACGTGAACCGCGGCTTCCGGGTCGAGTTCAGCAGCTCGCTCGGGCCGTACAAGGGCGGGCTGCGCTTCCACCCCTCGGTCAACCTCGGCATCGTGAAGTTCCTCGGCTTCGAGCAGATCTTCAAGAACGCCCTCACCGGCATGCCCATCGGCGGTGGCAAGGGAGGCGCCGACTTCGACCCGAAGGGCCGCTCCGACGCCGAGATCATGCGGTTCTGCCAGTCGTTCATGACCGAGCTCCACCGCCACCTCGGCGAGTACACCGATGTCCCCGCCGGTGACATCGGCGTCGGCGGCCGCGAGATCGGTTACCTGTTCGGCCAGTACAAGCGGATCACCAACCGCTACGAGTCCGGAGTCCTCACCGGGAAGGGCCTGGGCTGGGGCGGCGCCCAGGCACGCACCGAGGCGACCGGGTACGGCTGTGTGCTCTTCACCGCCGAGATGCTCCGCAGCCGGGGCGAGTCCCTCGACGGGCAGCGCATCGCCGTATCGGGCTCGGGCAATGTCGCGATCTACGCGATCGAGAAG
Source organism: Streptomyces sp. NPDC087845 (assembly GCF_044742755.1). NCBI lineage: Bacteria > Bacillati > Actinomycetota > Actinomycetes > Kitasatosporales > Streptomycetaceae > Streptomyces > Streptomyces sp. NPDC087845. Next base: position 368,918 of record NZ_JBIUVC010000001.1, on the reverse strand, counting down.
GCCCAGCAGCTCGGCGCGACCGTGGTGACCTGCTCCGACTCCGACGGCTACGTCGTCGACGAGAAGGGCATCGACCTCGCCCTGCTCAAGGAGATCAAGGAGGCCGGTCGCGGCCGGGTCTCCGAGTACGCGGAGCGCCGCGGCGAACACGCCGCGTTCGTCCCCGGCACCGGCCTCTGGAACGTCCCCTGCGACGTGGCCCTGCCCTGCGCCACCCAGAACGAACTCCACGAGACCGACGCCCTGGCCCTCGTGCGCAACGGCGTGAAGGCAGTGGCCGAAGGGGCCAACATGCCCACCACGCCGGAGGCCGTACGCGTCTTCCAGGAGGCGGGCGTCGCCTTCGCCCCCGGAAAGGCGGCCAACGCGGGCGGCGTGGCCACCAGCGCCCTGGAGATGCAGCAGAACGCCTCGCGCGACTCCTGGACGTTCACCCACACCGAGGAGCGTCTCGCGGAGATCATGCGCCACATCCACGACTCCTGCCACACCACCGCCGAGCGCTACGGCAGCCCCGGCAACTACGTGGTCGGCGCCAACATCGCCGGCTTCGAACTGGTCGCGGACGCGATGCTGGCACAGGGACTGATCTGACCCGCCCGTCCGTTCAGTGACGGCTTCGGCCCGGCCGCCTCACGCGACCGGGCCGAAGCCGTGTCAGGCGGCCTCCACGGCACTGTGCGGCGCGCGGCGCCGAAAGGTCTCCGCCAGCCCCGTGTTCACGACCACCACCACCGCGAAGAACACCGCCGCCACCGGATGCCCCACCGCGTGGACCGCGTACACACCGCCGCCGAGCACCACCGCCTTGACCAGCAGAACCCCCGCGAGAGGCGGCCGGAAGCGGGCGCGCGGGGCGGCGAACATCCACCAGACCGCGATGGCCACCGCCGGGGTTCCCAGCCCCAGCAGCAGCCGGCCGGCCGTGCCGTCACCGGTGAGGAAACCCCACCGGCCCAGAGCGATCAGTGCCGCCAGCTCGACGGCGAACGCGAGGAGTTCGTTGGCCATGAACCAGGGCCGGCCGGCCGGGGCGGCAGCAGTGCCGCGGCCTTCGTTCGTCATCGGTGAAAACTCCTCTTCGTACGGTGGCCGGTCCCCGCCGGGGGCGGTGGCCGACCGGGCGCGGATCTCCGCGGCCCGACTGCGCTGTCGGGACCGGGGAGTGTCCGGCAGATCCTGTGACGCCCCATTCTCGGCCGTGTCCCGCGCCGGACGTCCCCTCGGCTCGCGATGCCGTCGGCGCCGGGCCCCGGTGCGAGGCCCCGCGCCGGGCTCGCACCGGGGCCGGGGCGGTTCCGGGCGCGGTTCCGGTCGGCCCGGAGCCTTGCGGCTGAGTTCTTCCCCTGCCGGGGCAGCGACCTTGTGCCGGGCAGCGACCTTGCCAACGCGAACCGGTCCGTCTCGTTGAGGTGCTAGCCTGAGCCCATGCCCCAGGCCACGAAGCCGGACCGCTCCCGGCGCAGCGAACGTTCGCGGCAGGCGATCCTCGAAGCGACCCGTGCGCTGGTTTCCGAGGTCGGGTACGGCAAGGTGGCGATCGAGACCATCGCCGCCCGGGCCGGCGTCGGCAAGCAGACGATCTACCGCTGGTGGCCGTCCAAGGGTGCGGTGATCTTCGACGCCTTCCTGGCGCTCAGCGAGGGCGCCGAGGGGCAGGGCGCGGCGCTGCCGGACACCGGCGACATCGAGGCCGACCTCAGGACGGTCATGCGCGCGACGGTCGCCGAGTTCGCCGACCCGGAGTTCGAGAAGCCGGTCCGGGCGCTCAACAACGAGATCATCAACGATCCCGGCCTTGCCGCGCAGTACCGCGAGAAGCTGGCCCGGCCGGTGGACGACGCCAAGAAGGAGCGGCTGCGCAGCGCGCAACGGGCCGGCCAACTGGCTGCGGACGCCGACCTCGACCTGGTCCTGGAGGTGCTCTACGCGCCCCTGTTCCAGCGCTGGCTGCACCGCTCGGGCCCGCTGACCGCCGAGTACGCCGACTCGCTCGTTGACGTCACGCTGAGGGCTTTTCGGCCCTGAGCGTGATTCCCGGCCTCCGATGCGGACCGTCCGGGCGGTGGAACTCAAGCCCGGAGCAGGCCCCCAGAGGCCACCTCGCCCCCCGCCCCGGTTGTGTGTGATCGAAGGGGAGCCGCGCTCCGGCGGCGACGGTCAGGCCCCACCGAGGCCGGTGCAGTGCGCGATCGTCGCATCGTCCGCCGCCACCGCGTGGCGGGCCTCCGCCCGCCGGACACGGCGGATGATTTCGGCCGGTCCGCTCGATGCCAGGAGGGCCATGACCCCTGGCCAGTCGGCGAGCCCAAACCGATCCACGATGCGGCCGGCTCCGTTGCTGAGCAGGACGGCACCGGTCAGCTCGGAGAGCGGGCAGCTTCCGGTGATCGCTTCGTCCGCCGCCCGCGGGTCGTCCTTGGCCACCCAGAAGCCGCCCGGCCGGTTCCGGTTGGCCCGCAGGTCTCGGAGGATTCGGTGGTACTCGTCGCTTCCCTCGGCGACGGCTTCGAGCGCGGACGCGTACGGGCGGCTGACGATCACCTCCCGGGGATCGGAGACGACGAGCGGCGCATCGTCGGGACGAGCCCGGCTCCGCCCGACGGCGATTGCCTTGACCACCTGGAGCGCTTCAGGCCGTCTGGCACGCGCCACAAACGGCAATGTCCCCACCGACGGTGGGGACATTGCCGTTTACTACCTTGGCTGCTGGGCGTAGTCGGCCGGCGCCGGGGAGAAGAGTTGCCCCTCCCTTACGGGCGCGAGCCTGCCGGTACGCGGATCAGCAATGTAGCCCTGCTGCCCTGCGGAGAGCGGCACCACTCGGCCGTGTGGGCTTACGAACCCCAGAGGGACGTAGCGCCCTGTCGCGGGGTCCGCCTCATATGCCAGCGGCCAGCCGGCCGCTGCGGCCTCAGTTGCAGTGTGAGCGGTATCCGTCGGGGTTGAGGCAACGACGGGAGCGGCGCCTGCTGCCATCCCTAAGACAGCGGTCGTAGCCACGATGTGATGCAGGAACTTCATGAGGACCTCGCGTCAGCGCTGGGAAATCCCCCTAAGCATAGGGAGGCAAACCCGGTGGCCGCACAGCGACCGAAAGAGGCCGTCGCACCAGCCGATGGCCGAAAGCAATGATGCAATCACCTTCCTTCCGTATGGCAAGGGTCGGCGCCGAACGAGCAGCCCAGAGCTATGCGGCGCCCCCGAGGGATGTACTCCATCCACCACGGGAGAAGTGACACACCCCATCCGGTGTGATCTGGGCCAGCCGTTCATCGGGTGGTCGCCCGATGTCCAGGGCCCTGCTGCGGCGCTCGGCGCGCCAGTTGGTCAGGACCGGTTCGATCAACTCCCAGGGGGCATCGGACAGATCACTCGGATACGGGCGGCGTTCAGTCATGCTCTGGACGTACCGCTCGGGGCAGCCCACGCCCAGGCGTGCGGCACCGACAACGGGAGCAAGGCCAATGCGCCCTCCCGCCTTGGGATGAAACAGGCTCAAGACCTACTCCGCCCCACCCGGCACCCCAGAAGAGCACTTTCGAGGCATCCGCCTCAGTGGCCTCAACCGTCCCTCACTCACGCACCGAGAGAATCGCCATCTTCCCAACCGAATTGGAGGAAAACGACCTCTCAGCTTGTCTTCTAACCTCTGGTGGCTGAGGGGCCCAGTTGGTTTTTGAGTGCTCCGGTTGGCCAACGTGACGTTCACTGGCACGCTGCGTGATGGGCCAGCACTGTGTCGGTGGGATATCGGCCGTCTGGCGGGACTGTCGTTGATCCCTAGGCGATGTGTCGGTGGCCGCTGAAACCGTGGGTGTCGAGTTGCCAGCAGAGCAGCCGCAGCCGCCATCAACAGCAAGGGAGTCCCGTCGCCATGTCGTCCGCATCCTCCACCCCGCCCTGGAATGTCCAACGGCTGCCACGTGCCGACGGCAGCATCTTCCTGGTCACTGGCGGCAACGCCGGCATCGGGTACTTCGTCGCGGAGCAGTTGTCGGAAGCCGGAGCGACCGTCGTACTCGGCAGCCGGAATCCTGTGAAGGCCGAGGCCGCCATGGCCTCGATCCGTGCGCGCGTTGCTGGTGCGCGGGTGCGGTCCGTACGGCTGGACCTCGCCGACCTCGGTTCGCTGCAAACGGAGGTGAAATCACTGGAGGTTGAACGCCTCGACGCGGTGGTCCACAACGCCGGCGTCGCGCTTGACGACCCGCCGCGCAGGGAGACCGAGGACGGTCACGAGCTCATGTTCGGCACGAACCACCTCGGGCACTTCGCGTTGACCCAGTGGCTGATGCCGCTGCTGTCGGCTGCGCCGGCGGCTCGCGTGGTGACCATGGGCAGCTTCGCAGCGAAGTCGGAGCGACTCGACCTGGACGACCTGCAGTCCTGGAACGACTTCCAGCCCAAGCGCACCTACGGACGTTCCAAGTTGGCGCAGATGTATTTTGGTCTCGAACTCGACCGCCGCCTGCGCGCTGTCGGCAGCACGGTGGAGAGCGTGGTGGTCCATCCCGGCGGCGCGCTGGACTCCCTCACCCCGTCACGGCCGCCGGTCCATGTGCGAACTACCCGCGCACGGCTGAGCGCGGCACCTGCGGCTCTCCTCGTCCAGGGCAAGCACGCCGGCGCATGGCCCGCGGTCCGGGCGGTGCTCGACCCGGCCGTGCATGGAGGCCAGCTGTGGGGACCGCGCGTCTTCGGCCTGCGCGGCGAGCCCCGACAGGAACCGATATGGAACCACCTTGCCGACACCTCCGTCGCGGCGCAGTTGTGGGACGCAAGCTGTGACCTGACCGGCGTCGACCCCGGCACCACCCCTGGATAGCCCCAGGCACGCGCGCTTGCGAACAAGCGTGCTCAGGTGTCACCCACTGGCTCCGGCCGGGCGCGCCGACCAGTGCGGACCGCTTGTTCTGCGGGGACCTCATCGACATGGGCCGTTGGAAGGCAGGCGACCGCGACATCCTGATCGTCTTCGGCGCCGGCTACGACGCCCCGCGCATGGCCTGCCTGCTGGAAGGGCTGCCGGTGGAGGTCCTCGGGCGGATGCGCACGGACCGCGTGATGCGGAAGCCCGTCCCGGTGCCGTGGATCTCACCGCCACAGGGCGGACGACCGCCGAAGCACGGCAAGGAGTTCCGCTTCGCCAAGCCCGACACCTGGGGCGAGCCCGATGCCGCGACGGTGCAGGTCACCGACCGCTATGGCACCGCTCGCGCGATGGCCTGGGACCGCATCCACCCGCGGCTGACCACTCACCCGGCGTGGATCGACCACACCGGCGAACTCCCCGTCATCGAGGGCATGGTGATCCGCCTGGAGGTCGACCGTCTGCCCGGCGGTCACGACCCGCCCCGTCTGGCTGTGGTCCTCGGCCACCGGCCTGTCGGGCGAGGACGTCGATCTGCGCCGGCAGGCGTTCTTGCGCAGGTTCGATCTTGAGCACACCTTCCGGATGATCAAGCAGACGCTGGGCTGGGTCCGCCCGAAGCTCCGCACTCCTGCGGCGGCGGACCGTTGGACCTGGCCGGTCGTCGCCGCCCACACCCGACTCCGCCTCGCCCGCACCCTCGCCGCCGACCTTCGCCAGCCTTGGGAGAAGCGGGCCGAGCCCGGTCGGCTCACCCCCCGCCCGGGTCCGCCGGGGGTTCAGGAACCTCCGCCCGGACCTGCCCTGTCCGGCCCGTGCGCCGAAACCCAGCCGGCCTGGCCCCGGCAGACCGCTCGGCTCGAAGAACCGACACCCCGCCACCCGCTACGACGTGGGCAAAACGGTCAGGCGGCCCGAGAGCATCGCCGAACGTGACCAGGTCAGACCATAAAGAACAAGCTCAGAACCCGTATGTGAACCCTGCTCAGAGGGTTGCTGAGGCTGGTTGAGGCTCTGGTGGTGCGGGAGCTCAGGCCAGGCAGGTGACCGTACAGCGACGCCTTGGCGGACCGTGAGGTCAATACGCCTGTGACAGAACGAAGACGTCGCGGAGGACCGCCTGTAACTCGGTGCGAGATACAAATGCTTCTGACCACATGCACCGCGCTACTCCTGGGGGAACACCGTGAAGTACACCCGCATCACTGCTCTCGCCGCCATCGGCGTCGCCGCCACCCTCTCGCTCACCGCCTGTGGCAGCGACGGCTCCGGGAAGGACTCGTCCTCCAAGAGCTCCTCGTCCTTGTCTTCTTCGTCCTCGGACGGTGGCTCGAAGTCGGAGGGCGGCTCGGGCTCCGGCGGCTCGGAGGCCGGCAACGCGAAGTCGGGCTCCGGTGAGGGCACCGAGGCCCGCGCCGGCGCCGCGAACGCCGCGACGAAGACCGGCGGCAAGGTCACGTTCTGCAAGACGAAGGACCTGGCCATCGACGCCATGGACGCCGCGCCCGACAAGGACTCCGGGAGGATCGACATCACCATGATCAACCGGGGTTCGACCACCTGCTCGGCGACGGGCTTCGCAGGCGTCGACATCAAGGACGCCGACAACACCTCGAACCCCATCGAGCGCGGCCACGCCCAGCCGCGTATCACCACCCTGAAGCCCGGCGACGCCGCTGTCTTCAACCTCGCCTACGACATCGACAACACCGGCGACAGCCTCGCGCACCCGACCAACATCCTGGTGACGCCCCCGAACGAGACCCACACCGTGAGCCTGAAGTGGCCCGCGGGCGCGGGGGAGATCAAGGGCGCCTACACCGACGTCGAGGTCTACCCCACGCACACGACCAAGTAGGGGCGGTGCGCGCAGGGACGCCTCGGGGCCCGTGGCCGACTTCAGCGGTCGCAATTGGTCAGCGTTCATCGCTGAAGTGAAGGCGGCACGAGACACCCGCTGACCACCGTCACGGTGGTTGTATCAGCAGGTGGGGCGGGGGTGCGCCGCAACGCCCGGGTGTGGGCGTGCCCGCCGGCCGACGGCAGGCGGGCGGACACTCACCGGGCCCCGGGCAGCCTGTCACTCCCCGGCGGGAGCCACCCCCACGGGGCAGGAGACGCCCGTCCCGCCGATCCCGCAGTAACCCGCCGGGTTCTTGTCCAGGTACTGCTGGTGGTACGCCTCGGCGGGCCAGAACGTGCGGCCCTCCGCCGGGAGGATCTCCGTGGTGATCTCGCCGTGGCCGGAGCCCGTGAGGACCTTCTGGTACGCGTCCCGGGAGGCCGCCACGGTCGCGGCCTGCTCGGGGGAGTGGGTGTAGATCGCGGAACGGTACTGGGTGCCCACGTCATTGCCCTGGCGGAAGCCCTGCGTCGGGTCGTGGGACTCCCAGAACAGCTTCAGCAGCTCGGCGTACGAGACGGTCCGCGGGTCGAAGACGACGCGGACGGCCTCCGTGTGGCCGGTCAGGCCGGAGCAGACCTCTTCGTACGCGGGGTTCTCCGTGTAGCCGCCCTGGTAGCCGGCGAGCGTCGTCCAGACGCCGTCCGTCTGCCAGAACTTGCGCTCGGCGCCCCAGAAGCAGCCCAGCGCGAAGTCCGCCATCTCCAGACCCTCCGGGTACGGGCCCAGCAACGGGTTGCCGAGGACCGTGTGGCGGGACGGGACGGTGAATTCGGGGGTGGGGCGGCCCTTCAGGGCCTCCTCGGGGGCGGGGAGCTGCGGGGTACGGCGTTGCAGGAACATGCGGGGGCTCCTCGTGGGGTCGGCGTGCAGTGGGTACAACGCACCGGGATTGCCGTGGATTCCGTGCGGCTACCGCGGCAGCGTCGCCGGGCTGCCGCCGTTCGCCTCGTAGCCGGCGACCGCCAGCGCCCGGTAGACCGTGTACTCGGCGGCCGGGTCGGAGTTCTGGGTCCACGGCAGGGCGCCCACGTGGCCGTCGATGTGGACGAGCTGGTTCATCGCCTCCGACCAGCGCTCCATCCGGACGAGGAAGAGGACCAGCAGGTGCCGGACGTGGGCGAGCATCGGATCGTCCGTACGGGCCGCGTGCACCGCGAACAGGGCGCCCTCGACCGCCTTGGTCACCACCGCGCTCCGGTAGAAGCCCTGCACGAGATTGACCTCGGGCAGGTGCTCGTACACCGCGAAGAGCGGCAGCGCGGCCAGCAGTGAGCCCTGCGGGGCACGGGCGGCGGCCGTGGTGGCGAAGCGATCGGCCTCCTCGCGGGAGCCGTGCCACTTCTCGCACCAGTAGTGCAGCGCGGCGATGTGCGCGCCCATGTGGGCCGGGGCCCGGTCGATGATCTTCGCCCAGAGTTGGTCGAACTCCTCGTGGGAGTAGCCGAGTCCGCGGGCGACGGCCAGTTCGACGAGGTACGGAACGGGGTCGCCCGGCGCCAGCAGCGCAGCCTCGCCGCAGACCGTGCGGGCCTCCTCCAGGATGATCCGGAAGTCGTCCGTCCCCGCGGTCGACGAACGCCACGCCTGCTGCACCAGGAACTCGGCGTGCACCGCCGCACCGCCCGCGTCCTTCGGCGCCTCGGCCCGCCACTTGCGCAGCCACGCACCACCGACACCGGGCTGCTGCGCCAGCTCCAGCGAGGCGGCACCCGCGAACGCCTGCACCCGCTGCCACCGCACCTCGCCCTCCTTCGGCGTACCGGCCAGCAGCTGCGAGGCCGCCCGCCAGTCCTGGGAGCGCTGCACGACGTCGAGCACGTCGAGGAGATCCTGGTCCGGGCCCGGCAGCCGGACGTCCAGTTCCTCCTGGCGTACGAAGCCGTAGGTGTCCGGATCGGCGGCGTCCGGCGAACCGGGCGCGACCTGCCGGATTCCGCCGCGGCGGCGCAGCACGAAGGGGCCGATGACCGCGGCGAGCATGCAGAGCGCGAGCAGGAACCAGAGAATCTCCATGCCTCCATTGTCACCGGACGGCCCTGAAGCCCGGTGAGCGCCCTCGTGACGAACTACGCTCGGGCCCCATGAGCGACCAGCACAGCTTCGAGACTCTCGCGATCCACGCGGGAAACACCGCCGATCCCCTCACCGGCGCCGTTGTTCCGCCCATCTACCAGGTGTCCACGTACAAGCAGGACGGCGTGGGCGGACTGCGCGGCGGCTACGAGTACAGCCGCAGCGCCAACCCGACCCGTACCGCCCTGGAGGACAACCTCGCGGCCCTGGAGGGCGGCCGCCGCGGCCTCGCCTTCGCGTCCGGCCTGGCCGCCGAGGACTGCCTGCTCCGCACCCTGCTCACCCCGGGCGACCACGTGGTCATCCCGAACGACGCCTACGGCGGCACGTTCCGGCTGTTCGCGAAGGTCGTCTCGCGGTGGGGCGTGGAGTTCTCCGTCGCCGACACCTCGGACGTGGCGGCGGTGCGGGCGGCGCTCACCCCGCGCACCAAGGCGATCTGGGTGGAGACCCCGTCCAACCCGCTGCTCGGCATCACCGACATCGCCGCGATCGCCGGTGTGGCCCGTGCGGCGGGTGCGCGTCTGGTCGTCGACAACACCTTCGCCAGCCCCTACCTCCAGCAGCCGCTCGCCCTGGGGGCCGATGTGGTGGTGCACTCCACCACGAAGTACATGGGCGGCCACTCGGACGTCGTCGGCGGCGCACTGATCGTCAACGACCCGGAACTGGCCGATGAGTTGGCGTACCACCAGAACGCGATGGGCGCGGTCGCCGGACCGTTCGACGCCTGGCTGGTGCTGCGCGGCATCAAGACCCTCGCGGTCCGCATGGACCGGCACAGCGAGAACGCCACCAAGATCGTCGATCTGCTGACCCGGCACCCCAAGGTCACCCAGGTCCTCTACCCGGGGCTGCCCGAGCACCCGGGTCACGAGGTCGCCGCCAAGCAGATGAAGGCCTTCGGCGGAATGGTGTCCTTCCGGGTCGTGGGCGGCGAGGAGGCGGCCGTCCACGTCTGCAACCGGGCGAAGCTGTTCACCCTCGGTGAGTCGCTGGGCGGCGTCGAATCCCTCGTGGAGCACCCGGGCCGCATGACGCACGCCTCGGCGGCCGGCTCCCCCCTGGAGGTGCCGGCCGACCTCGTCCGGATCTCCGTCGGCATCGAGTCCGCCGACGACCTGATGGCCGATCTGACGCAGGCCCTCGGCTGAGACCGGTGCGCGGTCGGGCTCGGTGAAGGCGGGCGGGCCCGGTCACCGAAGCCCGCCCGCCGGCCCGCTCGGCCGCGCCCGGGGCGGTCGGCACCGTCAGGTGCCGGCCTTCTCCGGCCTTGGTGCGGGTGGACTCTCCTGTTCAACTGTCGCCAGTTCTCGTGGAGTACAGCCTGCTGGGGACCGTGTGTGGTCGACGGCGGCGAATCGGCTCCAGGTTTTCTCCGGTCTCGGTTGCCGGCGAACCGAGACCGCGCTTCGTCTTGGCCGGTTCGTCGGTGCCCGAGGCCCACACGACGGCGAATGTCTTATCGGGCCTGCTCGTGTCGGGTGAACGCGGTGATCAGGTCGTGGGCCGTGTTGTCGTCGGAGTCGGTTCCGTGGGCCTCGGCACCTTCGAAAGTGGCAGCCTCGGCGCTGCGGGGGAACATGGCCTGCTCGTACTCGGTGAGCGCGGCCTCGATGTCGTCGGGGTGCGCAGCGACGGCCTTGCCGAGTTCGGCGCCGTCGAGCATGGACAGGTTGGCGCCTTCGCCGTTCGGGGCCGCGAGGTGGGCGGCGTCGCCGACCAGAGTCACCCCTGGCACCCGGTCCCACCGGTGCCCGGTCGGCAGAGCGTAGAGGGGGCGCAGGACCGGCGCGATGTCGCCGTCTGTGATCAGCGCGGTGAGCTCCGGTGCCCAGCCGTCGAACTCCTGTGCGATCCGCGCGGTGGCCATGGCGGCATCGGTGAAATCGATGGCGGCGAACCAGTCCCGCGGCTCGGACAGCCCCACGTAGGCGTGCAGGGTGTCGTCCCTTTCCCGGTGGGCGAAGATCTCCCTGCCCGGCGTGGGCGCGATCATCGACCCGCCGCCGACCACTTTCGCGGCGGCGGGGTGCCGGGTGCCGGCGTCGAACAGGTAGGTCTCGACGACCGACTTGCCGACGTACTCGGGTGTGGCGGTGGAGAGCAGCGGCCGGACCCGTGACCACGCGCCGTCCGCGCCGACCAGCAGGCTCGTGACGACGGTGCCGCCACCTGCGAACGTCACCTCGTGGCGGCCCCCGCCGAGGGCGCGGGTGCTGCTGACCTTGCGCCCCCAGCGGACGGTGTCGGCGGGCAGTGAGTCGAGCAGGACCTGTCGCAGCTCGCCGCGTTGCACCTCGGGGCGTCCTCCCGTGCCGTCGTCGGCTTTGTCGAACAGGACGGTCCCGTCCGGGTCGAGGACCCGCATTGCCTGGCGGCCCTCCAGGATGAGGCCACGGAACTCGTCCATCAAGTCGGCTGCCTTGAGAGCGAGTTGCCCGTTGCAGTCGTGGATGTCGAGCATCCCGCCCTGCGAACGCGCAGCCGGGGAGGGCTCCGCCTCGTAGACCGTGGCCGGTATTCCGTGGACGTGCAGGACGCGGGCGAGCGTGAGGCCGCCGAGCCCGGCGCCGATGATCGTGACGTCAGTGGTCATGGGGCTTTCTTCCTGATCACGGACCGCTGGGCGGACACCCGGCAGGTGACACCCGGAGCGCCGTTCCATTGAGTCGGGACGGTGCGATGCTGGTGGCCGGTGCCGTTGATGGCCGACGCCAACCAGCTCCAATGTCCCGGCAGCCACCGACAGCTCACCGACAGGTCACCGTCCACCGCCGACAACCGGCCGACACCGACACCGACACCGGCCCCGGCCCCGGTACGAACATCGGTACAGCCGCTGGAGCCGAGAATGATCATGAGGTCCAGCTGCGGATCTCCGTGTTCGGGTGGGGCTGGGCCCGGAGGCGTTCGCGGAGGTCGATCCCCTCGGGGGTGAGCGAGTCTTCTGGCCGGCGGATGCGGACGGTCTGGGGCCGCAGAAGCAGGCCGCCGTCCGCCGCGGCTTCCTCGGCTTCGGTGAGCGCCCGGTGGAGCGAGGCGACCGAGGGGTGCGTGCCCGCGTTCTTCCCGGTCTCGATGACCAGCTGCAACGCGCCGGATTCCTCGGCGTCGAGGGCTGTTCCGGTGTTACCCAAGGCCGTTCTCGTCGTCCAGCGACGCCCGGATCTGTTCACGCAGCTCCGGGCTGTCGGTGTGTTCATGGACGGAGACCGCGTGCTCCGCCGCGGCCCGTACGACTTCCTCTTCCTCGCCCGAGATGGTGAGCGAGCAGTCCGTGACGCTCGGATACTTGCGGCAGTCGGCGACTTTCCTGGTCATCGCAGCCTCCTCGGCCGGTTCCCGCGGCGCCCCGTTCCAGGATAGTTCGACCGTTCGCCCCGCACCGGAGCTCACCAGCCGTCCAGCGGCGGCGTCGTCTCGGCGGGCGGCACCTGCCAGGGCTGCGCCGCCACCGCCCACACCGTGAACGCGACCACCGCGGCGAACGCCGCCAGCAGCATCAGCCGGCGGGCCAGACGCCGCCGGTGCAGCCGTCGGCCGCCGCGCTCGGCCGCCCGCTGTGCCAGATCGGCGGGCACCTGCGGATGGGGACCGTCCAGCATGCGCCGGACCTCGTCCTCCCGGCTGCCGCTCCCTCCGCCGCCGCGGCTCACGGGGCGACCTCCAGCGGTCGTTGCAGCCCCCATCGCGCCGTGGGCCTGCGGGTGCCGCGCATCGTGGCCACCGAACGGTTGCAGATCGCCCGGACCCGCTCCACCGGAAGCCCCAGCAGCGCCGCGGCCTGCTCCTCCGCGACGCCCTCGTACAGTCGCAGCACGAGCACCAGGCGCTCCTGCGGGGTGAGCCGGTCCAGCGGCCCGCCGCGCGGCCGGCGGTGGCGCCAGACCTCATGGGCGAAGCGGACGGCCAGCTCCCGCCGGGTGCGGTCGTACGGGTCCTCGCCGCGCAGCCGCTCCCACCGCGCGTACGTGCGGGCCAGCGCGGCCGTGAGCATCCGCTGGGCCCGGGGGTTGGCCCCGGGCGGCCGCAGGGGCTCGGCGGTGAGCAGTGTGGCTGTGTGCAGCAGTCGGCCGGCCGCGCCCGCCACGAAGGTCTCGAACTCCTGGGCGCGGCGCCGCTCCCGGCCCGCCTGGCGCTCTCGCACAGTCCTCATCCGAGCCGTTGCGGGGGCTCCTGGTCAAGAGGTGTGCACCGGGACCCGCGCCGCACCGCCGGGCGCCGCCGCCTCCCGCTATCCGGCCGGGGGTGCCTGGTGCGCGGTCTGCCGGGCGGCCAGTGCCGTGTTGAACCGGGTGAGCAGCGTGCAGAACGTCTCGCGCTCCTCGGCCGTCCAGTCGTCCGTCACCTGCGTCATGAGTTCGCGCCGGGAGGCGCGGACCTCGTCCAGCCGTGCCTGGCCGCGCGGCGACAGCTGGAGCACGACGGCCCGGCCGTCCTCCGGGTGCGAGGTGCGCTTGACCAGGCCGGTGTCGACGAGCGGCGCGACCTGCCGGGTCACGGTCGAGGAGTCGATCCCCATGCCCGCGGCCAGTGCCTTGACGCCCATCGGGCCTTCCCGATCCAGCCGGTTGAGCAGCAGATAGGCGGCACGGTCCATGGAATTGCGCACCTGGCCGACACCGCCGAGGCGGGTCTGCTCGGCACGGCGGGCGAATACCGCGACCTGGTGCTGGAGCGCATCGAGGACGTGGTCGGAACCCGTGGATTCGGGGGTGGCGCCCCCGGAAGGAGACGCAGCTGTCGTCATGTCCTGAGGGGGCATGGCCGGGGGCTCTCTTCGTGCGGTGTCGGATGGGTGGGGGACAGAGTACGCGGCCACGGGGCAACGCGTACCAGCGCTGCACAAACCTGTGGACAACGGGGCGGGACGGGGCCGTACCGGACGTCCGGGGCCCCGCCGAGCTGCAAGACTTACCGTATGAACTTCCGCACGCCCGGTCCTTTTCCTCCGCTGATCCTCGATGACGTCCTCGGGGCGCAGAAGATGCTCTCCGGCGTGGCCAGGGTGACCGCCATGGAAGGCAGCCGCCATCTGACGGAGCTCGTGGGCGCTCCGGTCCACCTCAAGTGCGAGAACCTGCAGCGGACCGGTTCGTTCAAACTGCGCGGCGCGTACGTACGGATTGCCGGGCTGTCCCCGGTGGAGCGGGCGGCCGGGGTCGTCGCCGCGAGCGCCGGAAACCATGCGCAGGGTGTCGCACTCGCGTCCGAGCTGCTCGGCGTACGGTCGACGGTCTTCATGCCGGTCGGGGCGCCGCTGCCGAAGGTGGCCGCCACCCGCCAGTACGGGGCGCAGGTGCGGCTGCACGGCCATGTCGTCGACGAGACGCTCGCCGCCGCCCAGCAATACGCGCAGGAGACCGGTGCGGTCTTCATCCACCCCTTCGACCACCCGGACATCATCGCGGGGCAGGGCACGGTGGGCCTGGAGATACTCGAACAGTGCCCCGAGGTGCGCACCATCGTCGTCGGGATGGGCGGTGGCGGGCTCGCCGCCGGCATCGCGGTGGCGGTCAAGGCGCTGCGGCCCGATGTGCGGATCGTCGGCGTGCAGGCGGCGGGCGCGGCCTGCTATCCGCCGTCGCTGGCCGCCGGGCATCCGGTGTCGATCGGCTCACCGACCACCATGGCGGACGGCATCAAGGTGGGGCGTCCCGGCGATGTGCCGTTCGACCTGGTGCGGGATCTGGTCGACGAGGTCCGCACGGTCTCCGAGGACGAGCTGTCCAGTGCGCTGCTGCTCTGCCTGGAGCGGGCGAAGCTCGTGGTGGAGCCGGCCGGCGCGAGCCCGGTCGCGGCGCTGCTGAGCGATCCGGAGTCGTTCCGCGGGCCGGTGGTCGCGCTGCTGTCGGGCGGCAACGTGGACCCGTTGCTGATGCAGCGCGTCCTGACCCACGGCATGGTGGCGGCCGGCCGGTATCTGAGCCTGCGGCTGCGGCTGACCGACCGCCCCGGCGCGCTGGCCACGCTGCTGGCCGCGCTCTCGGTGGTCGACGCCAATGTGCTCGACATCGGCCATGTGCGGACCGACCCCCGGCTCGGACTCACCGAGGTCGAGGTGGAACTGCAACTGGAGACGAAGGGGCCGGAGCACTGCGAGGAGGTCTCGGCGGCGCTGCGCGACGCGGGGTACCTCGTGATGGGCTGACGCCCGTGCACCGGTGCGAGATGCCTCGGACCCGGCGGACCGGAGGCACCTCGCACGGGTGGTGCGGGATCAGCCCGTGTAGGGCTTCGCCGTGAGGATCCTCACGGTCGCCGTCCTGCCGTTCGGCAGCTCGTACTCGGCGTCGTCGCCCATGCGCTTGCCGTTCACACCGGTGCCGAGCGGCGACTGCGGGGAGTACGTCTCGATGTCCGAGCTCGCGTACTCGCGCGAGGCGAGCAGGAAGGTCATCGTGTCGTCCGGGTCGCCGTCGAAGGCGATCGTCACGACCATGCCGGGCTCGACCACGCCGTCGTCGGCGGGTGCCTCGCCGACCTTCGCGTGCTCCAGGAGCTGGGTGAGCTGGCGCACCCGCAGCTCCATCTTGCCCTGCTCCTCCTTGGCCGCGTGGTACCCGCCATTCTCCC
The DNA here is from genome assembly GCF_044742755.1 of Streptomyces sp. NPDC087845. NCBI lineage: Bacteria > Bacillati > Actinomycetota > Actinomycetes > Kitasatosporales > Streptomycetaceae > Streptomyces > Streptomyces sp. NPDC087845. Next base: position 353,487 of record NZ_JBIUVC010000001.1, on the reverse strand, counting down.
GGAGGTCACCCTCCTCACGGGCCGCCGCGATCTTTACGGAGATTTCCGTGCGCGCGGGACCAGACAGGTACTCCAGCTCGGCCTTGAGCTGGTTGTACGCCTCCTGCGTGAGCCAGGTGACGTTTTCGCTGGTCTGGGTCACAGGGTGCTCCTCGTCGGTACTGGGAATACAAAGCATCGCCCTACCCGTAAGCATGTGCCTTCGCGGGTGGGCGAAACCACGAGCCTAACAATTCCCCAGGAAAAGGGGGAGAAGGTAAACCGTCGGAACCGCGTATGGGCAGGTCAGCGCCTGCAACGGTGGTTCAGTTCCGGCGTGCGGCGGTCAACGCGCCGCCCCGCCGTCCTCGGTGCAGCCCAGCAGCTCGACGCTGGTCGCCCTGGACGTCGTGCGCAGCGACAGGACACGGTCGATGCGGTCCGTGCGGTCGTCGAAGCGGAAGTCCTTGCGGGCCACGTCGCTGCCGTCCTCCTGCTGTGCGCGCAGGGTGCAGTAGCCCTCGGCGTCCTTGTCCTTGCGCACTTCGAGGTGGACGTCGACCCGCTCGTCCGAGACGACCTTGCGCTTGATCACCTCGGCGCTGATGGTCTGGCCGGTGACGTAGTCGTAGCCGATCCAGCCGACCACGCCGAGAAGCACGGCGCCCAGCACCGAGCCGATGATCTTGAGGCGGCGGTCCGCGTGCTGGTCCGCGGAGCGTCCGTAGCGGTTCTCCGGAAGCACTTCGCGCACCGCAGTCATGATCGTTCCTCCCGGACCGGGGATCGAGGAATTTTCCACCCCCCGGTTCGGTCACTATAGAAGCCTGCCGCCCGCCACCCGACCGCCACCCCACACCGACGCCCCTTCGGGGCGACACCTCTCCACGGCGTCCAGAATCAATGAGGATCGAGTCTTGACTGAGCAGCTGCGACTGATGGCCGTTCACGCCCACCCCGACGACGAGTCGAGCAAGGGCGCGGCCACGATGGCCAAGTATGTGTCCGAGGGGGTGGACGTGCTGGTCGTGACCTGCACGGGGGGCGAGCGCGGCTCCATCCTCAACCCGAAGCTCCAGGGCGACGCGTACATCGAGGAGAACATCCACGAGGTGCGCAAGAAGGAGATGGACGAGGCCCGGGAGATCCTGGGCGTCGGGCAGGAGTGGCTCGGCTTCGTCGACTCGGGGCTGCCCGAGGGCGACCCGCTGCCGCCGCTGCCCGAGGGCTGCTTCGCGCTGGAGGACGAGGAGAAGGCCGCCGGCCGCCTCGTCCGCAGCATCCGCGCGTTCCGGCCGCAGGTCGTCACGACGTACGACGAGAACGGCGGCTACCCGCACCCCGACCACATCATGACCCACAAGATCTCGATGATCGCCTTCGACGGTGCGGCGGACACCGAGCTGTTCCCCGAGTCGGAGTCCGGCCCGGCCTGGCAGCCGCAGAAGCTCTACTACAACCAGGGCTTCAACCGGCCGCGCACGGTGGCGCTCCACGAGGCCCTGCTGGCCCGCGGCCTGGAGTCCCCGTACGGCGAGTGGCTGGCGCGCTGGAAGGAGTTCGAGCGTGACGAACGCACGCTGACCACGCACGTTCCGTGCGCGGACTTCTTCGAGATCCGCGACAGGGCGCTGATCGCGCACGCGACGCAGATCGATCCCGACGGCGGCTGGTTCCGGGTTCCGATGGACCTCCAGAAGGAGGTCTGGCCGACCGAGGAGTACGAGCTGGCGAAGTCTCTCGTCGATACCTCCCTCCCCGAGAGCGACCTCTTCGCGGGCATCCGCGACAATGCCTGATATGTACGCGACCCAGGCACTGACTCATCTCGTCCCTCTCGCCAAGGAGATCGACGACAACAAGGTGACCCCCGGCATCCTCGGCTTCATCGTCTTCGCGGCGCTCGCCGGCGGCGTATGGCTGCTGATGAAGTCAATGAACCGGCACATGGGCAAGGTCGACTTCGTGGAGGCGCCGGACCCGGCGGCGGCTGCCGACGCCCCCGTCGGGGCGGGGTCCGCGAAGCGGAAGTAGGCGCGGGGCGGGGCGGTACCCGGAAGTCCGGTGGCCGCACCGTTCGTGTTCGGTCCCGGCCGGAGAACCCCGGCCGGGACCGAACACGGCCTCAGCCGCCGGACGGGCCGGCCGTGGGCGGGACCGCCACGCCCATGACCTCCCGGGCCTGGCGTGTCGGCGTCATGCCCAGGCGCCACGCCTGCCAGCCGTCCTCCAGGTCCACTCCGCGGTTCAGCACCACCGCGAACGCCTCCGCGCACTCCTCCAGCTTGCTGTCGCGCGCCGGACGGCCGGCCAGAAGCAGGTCGGACAGCTCCTGCTGGGCCACCACCGTGCCCACCTCGCTGCCGCCCGGGGACGCGTACGGCAGCAGTGTGCAGCGCAGGAAGCGGGCCCAGTCCGCGCCCCGCGTGTCGCCGTAGGAGTCGAACAGCTCCGCCGCCTCGCCGCACAGCTCCAGGGCCTGCGTGGCGCGGTTGTTGCCCGCGTCGATCAGGGCCAGCTCCAGGCACGTCCATGCCTCGCCGTGGGCGACCCCGATGCGCCGGAAGTCGGCCCGTGCGTCGACCAGGAGCTGGCGGGCGAAGCCGGAGTTGCGGAGGTTCCCGGTCTGCGCGGCCCGCTGGTCGCGGGTGACCCGGCCCGAGTGGTGGCGGGCGCACGCCAGCCCGTACACGTCCCGCATCCGGGAGAACATCGAGCGGGCCCGCTCCAGCTGCCGCACCGCCCGGTCGGTGTCGCCGCTCTCCTCCAGGGCCTGGCCCAGGTAGTACAGCGTCCACGCCTCGCCGCGCGCGTCCTCGTTGTCGCGGTGCCGGGCCAGGGCCCCGTTCAGCTGCTCGACGGCCGGGGCCGCGTCGCCGTCCAGCAGCCGGGCGCGGGCCAGCTGGGTCAGCGCCCATGCCTCACCGCGCTCGTCGCGGGTACGGCCGTACAGATCCAGGGCCGTGCGCAGCGCCTCCTCCGCGCGTTCCACCTCGCCCGTCCGCAGCAGGGTCTGGCCCAGCTGGAACTGCGTCCACGCCTCGCCGTGCAGCGACTCGCCCTCCCGGTGCAGGGCCAGCGCGGTGTCCAGGAGGGTCAGCGCCAGGGCCGGCCGGGCCCGGTCGCGTTCGACGGCGGCCAGGGCGTGCAGCGACCACGCCCGGTCCTCCGCCTGCTCCTCGGAGGACTGGAGCTCGATCGCCTCGCGCAGCCGTTCCGCCGCCTCGGTCAGATTGCCCTGGTGGTGCAGGGTGATGCCGAGGGAGCAGAGCGCCAGCGCCGCACCCGCCTCGTTCTGCGCCTCGCGGTAGAGCCCGACGACCGACGACAGCGTGGTGCGGGCCTTGTCCAGCTCGCCGAGCTGACGGGCCGCGATGCCGGTGCGCCACTGCACGGACCGCTCCAGCAGCCCCTTGTCCACGGCCTGCGTGAGCTCGCTGATCTCGCCCAGCCGGTAGAGATCGCCGCGCAGCAGGCAGTAGTCGCACAGCGCGCCCAGCAGATCCAGTACGGCCCCCTGGTCGACGCCCTCCGCGTACCGGAGCGCCGAGGTGATGAAACTCGACTCGTCGTCCAGCCAGCGCAGCGCCGAGTCCAGCGAACTGAACCCGTGCGAGCCGAACTGCCCGGCCCGGGTGGACATCTTGCCGTCCACCATGCGGATCACCGCACCGGCCAGCTCCGCGTAGTTCTTGATCAGCCGCTCCTGGGCCGCGGTGCGGTCGGCCGCCGCCTCCTCATCCCGCAGCCGGTCCAGGGCGAAGCCCCGTACGAGTTCGTGCAGCCGGTAGCGCGAGCCGCGTACGTGGTCCAGGAGCCCGGCCCCGGCCAGGGCCGTCAGCAGCCGCCCGGCCTCCTGCTCGTCGGCGGAGAGCAGCGCGGCCGCCGCCGCGGCGCCCAGGCTGGCCCGCCCGGCCAGCGCGAGCCGGCGCAGCAGCCGTCGCGCCTGCTCGGACTGGTCGGTGTAGCGCAGCCACAGCGCCCGCTCGACCGGTGCGGCCCGGCCGCCGTGTGCGGCGAGATCGGTGGCGAGCGCGCCGCGGGTGCGCGCGCCGAGCGAGGAGCCCGCTATCCGCAGCGCCAGCGGCAGCCCGCCGCACAGCTCGACGACGGTGTCCGTCGACCGGGCGTCGTACGGCCCCTCCTCCGCCTCCCCGGCCGCCTCGCGCAGCAGCTCCTCCGCGCCCGCCGCGTCCAGCGCGCCGACCGGCAGGTGGTGGACCCGGGCCGGGATGTCGGCGGGCAGCTCCAGGGGCTCGCGGGCGGTGACCAGGACGAGGCTGTCGGAGCGCTCCGGGAGCAGGGTGCGGACCTGGGCGGCGTCGCCCGCGTCGTCGAGGACGATCGTCACGGGGGTGCCGGTCAGATGCTGGTGGTACAGCTCGCTCAGCCGCCCCACCTGCTGCTCGGCGGAGGCCCGCTCACGGAAGAGCAGCTGCTCGCGGGGCGCGCCCAGCCGGTTCAGCAGATGCAGCAGCGCGTCCCGGGTCGGCAGCGGTGCCTCGCCGGGCACGTCGCCGCGCAGGTCCACCACGCACGCGCCCCGGAACTGATCCTTCAGGCTGCGTGCCGCCCGCACCGCGAGCGTGGTGCGTCCCGCGCCGGGCGCGCCGTGCAGGACGACGACCGTCGGCTTGGTCTCCGTCGACGCGCGGGCCTCGCGCACCCACTGCGCGATCTGCGCCAGCTCGGCCCGCCGCCCGGCGAACGGCCCGTCGGCGGCGGGCAGCTGGCCGAACGACTGATCGAGGACCGCGCGCATGCGGGCCGCGGCGCTGCGGTCCCCGCCCCGCAGCTGCGGGGCGGTGCGCGACTGCGCGGGGACCTTCTTCGCCGGTGTGCGCGACAAGGCGGTGAGCATCCGCTGCTGGTCGAGGAACGGGCGGATGCCCCGTACCTCCAGCGCCGCCAGCCACTGCAGCCGCAGCTGTTCGGTGCCGCCGGGCTGCCCGAGCGCGCCCGCGCGCCGGTGCGCGGCGGGCCAGTGCGACGCGGTGGCCTTGGCGACGGTCGCCGCGGCCCCCGCGACCGCGACGACGGCGCCCGCGCCGAGGGCCGACCCCGCCGCCGTACCGAACGCGATGTCCGCGCCGAAGGCGGTGACCGCGGTGACCCCGGTGACCAGCAGGGGCGTCCCCAGGGCCGCCCGGCTGAACCGCTGCGACAGAGGCTGCTGCCCGGCCTGCGCCGAGTCCAGCGCCTGGAGATACGCGGCGTACTCGTCGGCCGCGCCGGCCGCCAGGGAGTCGAGCGCGGCCCGCCCGCGCGCTGTCAGCGCGTCGGCGTCGGCCCGCCCGCCCGAGCGCCGCACCTCTTCCTCGACGGCGCGTACCAACAGCCGTTCGGCTTCCGCCCGATGGCTGTCCCGCATGTGTGTCCCCCTCCGGATACGACGATGGTTCCTGCCCCGGCAGCGCCGCCCAGTGTCCTGCGTGCGGCACGTCGGTGCGAGGGGGCGAGGCGGCCGACCGCGCCTGAGAGAGGATGTGGGTGTGCCGTCCCGCCCGGACCGTGAGACTTCCCCGTCCCTGCCCCGGCATGCCGGGGTGCCGGCAATCCGGCGGCCGGCGGGTCCGGCGGCCCGGCCGGCCGAGGGCTTTCGGGCTGCCGGGCCGGGCGGCCGAGGTGCGGCCCGGCAGCGGTGGGCGCCGGTCCGGGCAGCTCGTGTGACGACCGTCACGCCGGTTTCTTCGGGTCCGGTGTAGTCCGGACACGGGGCGCCGGGCGTATGCCCGGTGAGACCGAGGAGATCCAGGAGCTGTTTGTTGACCGTCGAGGAGTTTGAAGAGTTCTATGCGCAGACGGTCGCCCGGCTGACGGGGCAGTTGTTCGTGATGCTCGGTGACCAGCACGAGGCGCAGGACGTGGTGCAGGAAGCTTTCGTCAAGGGCTGGAGCCGACGGCGACAGCTCGACCTCGACGGGCAGCCCGAGGCGTGGATCCGTACGGTCGCCTGGCGTCTGGCGGTGACCCGGTGGCGCGGCCGGCGGCGTACGGCGGACGCCTGGCGGCGCAGCGGCGTCCCACCCCATGCGGAGGCGCCCGGCCCGGAGTCGGTGGCCCTGGTGGAAGCGCTGCGGGAGCTGCCGTCCAAGCAGCGCCGCACGCTGGCCCTGCATTACGTATGCGATCTGACGGTCGAGCAGATCGCCGCGGAGACCGGTCTGGCGGCCAGCACCGTCAAGACCCATCTGGCCCGGGGCCGCGCCACGCTCTCGCACCGCCTGCAGGATCCGCGTACCGAGGAGGGGCCCTGTGTCTGAACCCAACGACCCGCTGCGGTCCCTGTTCAAGGAGGCCGCGGCCACCGGCCAGTCCCGCGCCCGTTCCGCGCCGCCCTCGTACATCACCGAGCGCGGGGAGCGCGTGCGCCGGCGCCGGGTCGTCGCGCTGGCGGTCGGAGCGTGCCTGGTCCTGTCCGGCACGGGCGCGGCCATGGCCACGCTCCTGCCCGACAACCCGGGCACCACCGTCCCGGCCACCACGCCCACCACCCCGAAGCCCTCTCCCCGGCTCTCCCCGTCGCGCACCGGTGCGCCGACGACGGACGCCCCCACTCCCGGCCGGAGCGCCTCAAGTACACCGACCGCCCCCACCGGGAGCACCAGCACGCCCCCCTGACGACCCGCCTCCCGCGCCCCGGGCAGTGCCGGCCGGGGCCGTTCGCCCCATGTCCCGGCAGCGCAGCCCGGGTCCGTTCGGCACGCGCACGTTCGATCCAGGAGATTTCGTTGTGAGCCTTTCGACCCCTCGGCGGCCGCGTGAGTGCCCGCCCGGCCGGACCGGGACCGCTTCCGAGCCGTCCGGCGACACCCCGTCGGCGAGCCCGGTGTTCCTCGTCCGGCTCCTGCACCGGCTGAAGCCCGCCGACCGCGAGGTGCTGTGGCTGTACCTGCTGACCCGGCTGGGCATCTGGACCACCGCCTACTGCACCCGCTGGCTGTTCCTCGACGACCGCCAGACCCGCGACCCCGCCTCGTTCTTCGCGCCGTGGCAGCGGTGGGACTGGTGGCACTACCTGCACATAGCCCAGGACGGCTACTTCCCGGACGGGACCGGCCCCTGGATATCCGGCTGGGACAACAGGGAAGCCTTCTTCCCCGGCTTCCCCTACCTGCTGCGGGCCGTCCACGCCGTCGTCCCGAGCTGGCCCGCGGCCGGTGCGCTGATCTCCTTCGTCGCCGGAGGCGTCGCCGTGCTGGCCCTGGCCCGGATCGCCCGGCTGCACCTGCCGCAGGAGAACGCGGGGCAGCGCGCCGCCCTCTTCTTCCTGCTTTCCCCGTGTGCCGTCTTCCTGGCCGCCGGCTACACCGAAGCGCTCTTCCTCGCCCTGGCGCTGCCGGCCTGGCTGGCCGCCCAGCGCCTCAACTGGCCGCTCGCGGCCGCCCTGACCTGCCTGGCCACCACCGTCCGGGTCAGCGGTCTCTTCCTCGCCGCGGCCCTGGCGGTGCACTTCGTGGCCACCGCCCGCACCGCCGCCCACTGGCGCCGTCTTCCCTGGCTGGCGCTGCCCGCCCTCCCGCCGCTTCTCCAGAGCTGGTACCTGCACGCACACACCGGTGACTGGATGGCGTGGAAGCACGCGGAGGAACGCGGCTGGTACCGCGAATTCCACGCCCCCTGGGAAGCCTGGCGGAACACCTGGCACGCGGCCTTCGGACACTCCCAGAGCACCGGGTACGCCCTGATGTCCCAGGCCGAACTCCTCACCATGCTGATCGGCGTCGGCCTGCTGGCCCTGCTGGTGTGGCGGCGGCGCTGGCCGGAAGCCGTGTACATCGCCCTGACGCTGTGGGCCCTGGGCACGTCCTACTGGTACACCTCCGTCCCCCGCGCCACCCTCCTGTGGTGGCCGCTGTGGACCGGTCTCGCCGCCTGGAGCCTGCGGTGCCGCCACGTCAAGACCGCCTATCTCGCCGTCGCGGCACCGCTGATGACCGTCGTCGCCGTCACCTTCCTCTCCGGACGGTGGGCCGGCTGACCCGCGGCCCCCTCCCCGCACGCCCGTGAGCCCCGTGAGCGGGGCCCTTTCGCGTGCCGTCCCGTGGCGCATGGGCACGGCCCCGCCGAGTGCGCAAGGATTGGGGCATGTCCAACCGACTCGCGCACGCCACGTCTCCGTACCTCATTCAGCACGCGGACAACCCCGTTGACTGGTGGCCGTGGGAGACCGCCGCCTTCGAGGAGGCGCGCCGGCGTGACGTGCCTGTGTTCCTGAGCGTGGGGTACAGCTCCTGCCACTGGTGCCAGTAGATGCGCACAACCAGGTAGTCCCGACCTGGATACTTAACATGCCATGCTGATCAGGATGCAAAGCGATACTGGACGGTTGGAGAGATGGGTACTTGGGTGCCGACCAGCTTTCGGCCTCTCCCGAATGGGCTCCTGAGCACCACGTCCAGATCCGCTCGTGCATGGAGAACTCTCCCGCTGGCGCCGAGTACTAGAGGCGGCGTCCGCGGCAGTGAGGTTGATGGCCGGGACGACCCGTGTGGTCCCCACAGGTGTGCGGGGACGATCCTGCGGAGCACGACCCCCGCGTCCGTCGCTGGCCGCCACGCCCGGGAGATCCGCCTCGGCCAGCGGTCGAGAAGGTTCAGCGTACGAGGATCAGTCCGCAGCTGTACGCACGCGCGTGGCCGATGCCCTGAGTGAGGGCCGCGACGAATGTCCTTGGGTCGGTGACCGTCAGGGTGCCCTTGATCTCTGCGCGGGCGATGCGCAGTCCCTTGTGTGGTGCCGGGCTGGAGACGCGCGGGAGCATGCGCACGGTGATCCGGTCGGTGTCGGTGTCCGCACCGAGGCGAATGAGACCGTCCGGGGCGATCGCGGGTTCGCCGGGCGGTTGGAGGCGGCGCGCGAACCACCCCTTCACGTGTTCGGGGCGTGTGTGGGGAACACGGGTACCTCGGGTCTTCGGCGGAGAGCCTGGTGGGGGTGGAACGCTGCGGACCGGATTGACGACTGTGCGGAAGGCGACCTGGTCACCGACGCGGAAGGTGCGGTCGATGGTGAGGGGCTCCGGTTTTTCGGCCAGGGCCGCGTGGGGGATACCGCTCCAGTCCGCGGGAAGTGACGACTGGACCACCAGGTTGAGCCGCGCCTGACGGAGGTCGACGGTCCAGGTCGACAGGATGCCCATCTGTGCACGCGGGTCCGGGCTGCCGTCGTCCACCCAACCGGGGAAGCCACTCATGACGGTCCGGTGCATGTCCTGGGCGTCGATGAGTGATTTACCAGCGAACGGATGCCGGGAATCCAGGGTCAGCAGGGTCTGCGCGGCGACGAACCTGGCGGCCCCACTCGCGCCTGACGGCGTACTCGACGCAGCGGCAGTCGTGTTCACAGGATGATGTCCCATCCACGGGCGTGTGCGGCGATGGTGATGCGATGGCGGGTCTCCCAGCGGACGCTGTGCGTGCCCCCGTCCGCTCCGAAGTGCACGGGCTGGTCGGACAGGGGGCCGACACTGGGCAGCGGTCTCGGACTCTCGATCCAGGCCCATGGGCGTGCGCGCGTCACGGCAGCCGGCGGCTCACTTTCGGGGCCGACGGCGTCGGGGAGCAGGGCGTGTGTTTCGAACGCTGACCGGAGAGGGCCGGGGACGATGCCGAGGGCGATGTCCCCCGAAGGCGGACAGGCCTTGCGACCGAGCCATAGCAGCCGCTTCGGGTGTTCCAGAGCATGGGCCACATGTTCCAGGAGGGTTGTGTCCGGGTGTTCCAGACCGACGAGAAAAGCGGCGTCGGCGAGGTACCAGCGCTCTGTGATCAGGCTATGGCGGCGAACCTCTCCGGAGACGAGGGCTCCTGATGCCCGGTCGGCGGTGACGTACTTCGGCGAGCCGTACCAGGCTTCCAGTTCTTCCCGGCCGAATGGACCGGCTTCCGAGGCCGGTGGGACCGACAACCGGTCCGTCGTTGCTTTGGCGGCTCGCTGGTGGTCGGTGATGAGGTCGCGCGGGCGCAGCGGATACGTTCCCCCGCCGACCGTGTGGTAGTCGCGAAGCGGCCTGCCGGGCCGGTCGGCCCGCACCCCGAAGAGCACCTCGGCCAGATCCCCGAGGGGTTCATCCCGGGGCAGCCCGAGAGCCGCGGCGCACAGGCCGATCACGCCCGACTTCGTGGGACGGCTGTGGGTGTCGCGACGGGCGAACCTGCCGTTGACGCCCCAGGACTGCAGAGGTCCGGCCAGACGGACGAGCAGGACGTGCGTGTCGCTCTCTCTGCTCACGGCGTGAGGTCCTCGGCTCGTTCCACCACGGACAGTGACTCCGGCAGTCCGAGCTCGCTCAGGAGCAGGTCGATCTCGGGGTCGTACGTGAGCACCCTTGCGGTACGTAGATCGTCGCGTCGGCGGCTGACGAAGGTGTGGTGGCGCAGCAGCCTGCGTACGGCGGCGGGGCCCGCCGGCCCTTCTCCGCCGGTCGACGAGGGCCCCTCGTCGACCGCCTTCTGGAAGGCGGATGCGTAGTTGTAGGGGCGTTCCCCTTCGAAGGCGAGGACGAGCGCCGGGAGCGATCCGGTGGACGCGGTGGAGTTCTTCTTCGCCTCCGGAAATGCCTCCACGAAGGAGTTCACGAACTCCTTCTCAGCCTCGGACGCGGCCTGTTTGGCCTCGACTTCATCCATTCCGGCCGCTCGTAGATTGGTGCGGAGCTGTATACGGTCGAGAACCGCGTGCCGGTAGAAGGTGCCGGAGATCAAGGACTGGTACCCGGTCATGCCGGCGCCCGCGTCGTCGGCGGCGTCGAGGAAGTCGAGAGCATTGCGTTTGCGATCAAGCTTCGCGTCATCGGCGGCCGCGTAGAAGTCCTCGATCTGCTCCGACTCGTGCACGGTGAAGGCGTGCCCTGTCTGGACGGCGCCGTCGACGTTCGGTGAGTCGGGAAGCTCGGCGAGGAAGCGGCCGTAAAGAGCGATGTCGACGGCGTCGCGAGGAGCGAGCGCCAGCAGAACGGCATCGCGTGTGGCCTTGGGCAGCGGGGGAAGGGCGACGGCAGCGGCGGTTTCCTCCGGGGCCTCCGCTGTGGCTCCCTCCGCCTCCGGTGGTGTCGCGGCCTTCTTCTTCGCTCCGCGACGGGCCTTCTTCGCCGCCTCGGCGTTCGCCTGAGCTTCGAGATATGTGCCGCGCCACTCCTCGACCTCCGCCGCCCGACCGGCGATGTGATGCGCGATCTTCGCCCCGGCGTCGGACGGGGCGAAGATGAGCACCCTGGTCAGATTGGCAACGGTCTTTTTGTTCGGGTCGCCGAATTTGAGACCGCTCCCCTCCAGCACCGCTCGGGCCGTGGCCAGAGCCCTGTCCGCGTCCCAGCCGTGCGCGGACTCGAGTTCGCGTCCGGCCAGGAGTGCCCACTCCCGGGTACGGACGCCCATGCTCCGCCCCTTGAGCGCCCCCCGGCCGGCGTTGGCCCGGTTACGCGCGTGGACCCGCTCGGCACGCCTGCGCGCCTGGCTCGTGATCATGTGGCGTTCCACGCCGCCGAAGACCAGGGTTTTGGGCTGCCCGTTCTCGTCGCGTACCGGAAGGACCGCGGCCAGCGTCTCGATGAGATGCAAGGAGAGGAACTGGCTGCGAGGTGACTCGGTCACGGGGTGGTGTCCTTCCGCGTAGTCGGTCGAATCATTGGTGGAGCCGTCGGTGGCGTCATCGGTTCGTCCGGTGCGTCCCGGTCGCGCCCGGCGGAGTGTGGAACTCGACCGACCACTGATAGGCGACGCGCGCTTTGCGGTCATGCCATTGGATGAGGTCCTCGGTCAGGCCGGTCCAGGACGGTGGGGGCTGTTCGCAGGACCGGAGCCGGGTGACCGTGTGCTGGAGGTGGCGCCAGGGGATGCGCCGACTGGCGACGACACGGTCCAGAAGCCGCTGGGCACCCGGATTGTCCGGCCCGCGCCCGGTCCCGTCCCCGATCCTGCGGGCCGCGGCGCCGAGGCTGCCGTGGCCGTACGAGGGTGTGGGGCGCCCCTGATGGTAGATCGCGAACAGGAATGCCATCTGCTCGAAAAGGTCGCGGTGGTCGTCGCCCCCGAACCAGCCCGCGCGGATATGCGCATTGGTGCGGACCCGGGCCCTGCGGAGTTCGGCGAGAGTTCCGTACTCGCGGTTGCGGACGAGGGCGGTGAGCCAAGCGGTGAGTGCCGTGCTGTCGTGCGGGAACCCAGGCTGCTGTGCCCCCACCCCGGCCGGCGGACTCTGCTCAGTCAAGTGCGGTCTCCCCTCGGAGTTCGGCAGGGGCCCGATCACCGGACATGGCCTCTTCGAAGAGCTGTACGCCCCGGGCCCGCGCGCGGTGATTGCGGTCGCTGGGCGGCAGGGCGTCCAAGCGCTGGAGCAAGTGGGTGCGAGCCGTCTTCATCAACTCCAGTGCATAGGCGACCAATGGCGCGGACACCGGATCGTCGTCCTCAATCCCTCGGTCGATCACCTCGTCCAGCAATTCGTGGAAGGGGTTCTCGGCCGCGGGCCAGAAGGCGTAGCGGGCGTCGAGCCGTGCTACCTGTCCGGCCTCGTCCGCGGCCCGCACGGCCGGGAACGCGGTCTCTGCGGCCACGATCGCCGCGTGCTTCAGGGTCCGCGCTATGTGTTCGGCGATGTCCGAGCCCCTGCGGGACGCCCGGTAGAGGTGCGCGGCCATGCCAGGGGCATAGGGGTAGGCACCGTGTGTCCAGATGACGGGAAGCGTCTTGTTGGCCAGGAGACCGACAGCCCAGAGCTGGTAGGGGGCGCCCGGCGTCGTCCGCTTGTACGGGAGAATGGACCGCAGCCGCGCGTACAACCCGGTCCGGTCATCCTTGACGGCGCTGTAGAGGGCGTGGGCCTGTTGCCAGAGGGCCCTGCTGGGGGAGGGCCACAGCGGCTTCGACATGCCGTTCGTCGTCTTGCCGTATACGGCGTCCTGAAGGTGACGTGTCGGGTCGAGAGCCAGTACCTCGCCGGCTCCGATCAGGACCCGGTCGACCGTGATCTGCCCGTGCGGCCCGTGCGCCGGACGCAGCAGCACGGAACGCCCCAGGGAGCTGTGCAGGTCCGCAGAGCTTCGCGGCATCCGGGGCTTCGCCTTCTCCTTGAAGGTGCGCCGCTCGAAGCCGGCCGTGGTCCAAGAGGTGTTGAGCGGCTTCCCGGGGCCGTCGGGCGGATAGAGGTTCAGGCGCAGGGTCTCGCCGAGTGTCTGTCCCAGGGCGACGACCCGGATCCGTCCCGTCAGACGACCCGCCGCGAGATTGGTGACCTTGGCGCCGAGCCGCCTTCCGGACATACGTGCCCGCCCGTAAGGGCCGTAGACGTGCTGGGTGAGAGTGGCGCGAAACGCGTCCGCAGCCGGGAGCGGATTATCGAGTTCGAGGTGATGGTGGTCGAAATGCTGGTTGTAATCGCCGGCATGCTCGATGACCAGCTGGGCTGTTCCGGTGCCGCTCTCGCGAAGGTCCGCCGCTAGTTCGGAGTTCTGCGCCAGCGGCTGCGTGGGGTGGAACAGGTCCCAGGAGTCTGCAGGTTGATCCGCCAGCCATGTGGCAGCCGGCGCGAGGCTTCTCTGGTCAAGAATCCAGGCGCGCCATTCCTTGTCGGAGGACGGGCAGGTGCTGGATGCGAAGCAGATCGCCAGTAGGTGCTCGATGACGGCGACGGTCTCGCCCGGTGAGGCGCAGTCGAGGGTGGCCAGGTCATCGGCTTGGGCGAAGAGCCCGCACAGGGAGTGGTGAGCGGTCGCGCCAGCGATGGTGACGGTGGGGATGCAGGGCTTGAAGCGAGGATCCCAACTGGGGTGCTGCCCGGCGGGATTCAGCGGTCGAGCTTCGGGCAATTCATGTCACCACCTTTTGCCTGGCTGTTGATCCAGTCTGGAGCAACAGCCAGGAAACTATCAGGCGATGGTCGCAGCAAGGACGTGTTTCCTTTTCTCGCCATGCTTTGGGTAAGCCGTGGAGAGGGACACCCCCGTCCACGCGGGGAAAGGCCCGACCAGAGCCCTTCAAACTCCCGACGGGCCACCTCCCGCTGCCGGCGGCAGCCGATCAGCTTGAGCAGGGATCGCTCGCTGGAAGCGAGGGCGCGGCCGGCTCGCACGGCATCGGATGAGTCGTCTCAACGCGACCGCCGACGTACGAGGATGCTAAGCGTTGTCCTCGCGTCCTTGCGTCGCTCCGGTGCGGAGGCGAGGACGGAGACGAGGGCCACGACGAACAGGACGCCCGTGTAGAGAAGGCCGGCGCATCCGCTAAAGATCACGGTGTAATGGAGCAGTTGGGGAATCTGGGGCACGGTCCATCCTTATGTCGGGAGCCTGGTTCGGCGGCTGTGGCGATGGCTCCAGAATCGCGGCGGCTCTGAGCGACGTGAAGTTGCGCTTACTGCCGCGCCACGATTTCCGCAGGTAGGACCTGCTGTGGGCGTACGAAGACGGCCGAGTTTTCCGGGGTAATGAGTCAGGAACGGGAGTGAGCGGGTGGCGGTTTCGTCGAGACGCGCGCGCGACAAACTGAGCCGCATGCTGAAGGGGGCGTGGGGAGCCGAAGGGCGGGCGCACATCGCAGAAGTGGCTGCGAAGTTGGGGGTCGCTCCCTCGACGCTGGGGGGCTGGGTTGAGGGTAAGACGGTCCCCTCGTCGGCGCGAGAGCGCGACTTCTGGGCCTTGGTGGGGAAGCTGCAGCGTGCCGCCGGTTCCTCGACGTACGCGCACGTCGAGTGGGAATCCGCCCTGCATGCGGCTCGGGACGAAGCAAGGAACGCGCAGGAACAGCAGATCCTCGCGAACCGCCGAGAGGCGAATCCTGGCCTACGCTTCATCCGGCTGCACCGTTCCGCCCCCGACACCTCGGCGGTCGCGATTCAGGGACGAACGGACGAGCGTACGGCGATGAACGCGTTCGTCCGGGACTCCCGCGCCGACGCACCGTCTTATCTGTGCTGGCACGCCGACGCTCCCGTGGGCAAGACCGCGCTGCTTGCCGACTACGTCCGTCGGCAGTCCTCGGCCGACGCCGACATCGTGACCTTCTTCATCTCCGCGGCCCACGGCACGGACACACGCGCCGAGTTCGAGGCGGAGATCGTCGACCAGATCGACGATTTCCTCGACAGGACCGAGAGCCCCGTCCCGAGCAACGCCCGGGGGTGGAAGGCGCTCTTCGCCGAGGCCGCCGCGAAGAGCGCACGCTACGGACGGAAGCTTCTGCTCGTGGTCGATGGACTTGATGACGACGTGGCCTGGTCGGGCCTCGCAGCCGAGAGCGGGACGCCGGGGGCCGGAGCCGATGCCACCAACGCCATGGGATCGGCCGGAACCGGGCGGAGGCCCGCGCGTGGAAGCATCGCCGCCCTCCTGCCCTCCCGGCCTCCGCCGAACATGCGCGTCATCGTCTCCCTCCGGCGCTGCGTCGTTCTCCCCGACGACGTTCCCCCAGTACGGCATCCACTGCGCCAGAGCCGACACCTGCGGACTCTCGTACCCATCCCAGGGGTACCGCTGATCCGACAGCCACCGCCGGATGTCGCCGCGCTGGGCGAACCGGTCGCGGGCCTGCTGGCTGTGGCGGGCGGCGGCCTGCGTACGGCGGACTTGGCGGACCTGACCGGACTCCCCGCAGAACGCCTGGACCGTTTGGCGCAGGGACCGGCGGGGCGCGCGCTCGTGACCGAAGACCCGGTACTCCGGACGTACGCCTTGGCCGATCCCCAACTCCTCCGCGCGGTGCGCGAGGACTTGGGGGAGGCAGGGGTCCTTCGGTACACCCATGTACTACTGGCCTGGTCGCGGAGATGGCGCGCGGCCGGCTGGCCGGACGACACGCCCCCATACCCCGTGGCGCATCAGCTTCGCCTGTTGACCGACACCGCCGAACGTGCCGCGTACGTCCTCGACATGCCCCGATTGCGTCGTCTCGCCCGCATGGTCGGGCCGGATGCCGCACTCGCTCAACTGGAATCCTCCGAAAAGGAGATCACCGGCTCGTCGGACGCCACGCCCGACGGCGACGCTCTGGCGGCGCTCGTACCTCTCTGCGCCGCGCGGTCTCTACTGCGCCAGGACATACGCGACGTACCTGCCGGGGCTGCCTCCCTCCTCGTCAGGCTGGGGGACGTGGAGCGGGCACGCGGTCTGGCCCGCTCCGCGCCCACGGCCGTCGCCAAAGCCGTGCACCTGGCGGACGTGGCGGTGGAAATGGCATACGCGCGACGGGCCGACCTGGACGCCGACGCCGTCGTACGGGAGGCAGTCGAGTGGCTGGTTCGAGACCGTGCCCACCAGGGCTTTCCTGGCACCTTCCGAGACCCCGAGTCGCACGCGCGGCTCCTTGGCGCGGCCCGTACGCTCGCGACACTGAAGGGTCCCGAGTCGGCCCGACCGCTGCTGCGCGCGGTTCTCCAGGACCGGACGGCCGGGACAGAAACGCTCATCGAGGCGGCAGGAATGCTGGCTTCGATGGAAGACCGAGATGCTGCAGCGGTGTTGCACGACCGGGCGTGGATGCTCAGTGAGGGTGGGATGCGTGCCCGAACGGCGGCGGTAGATCTCTGGGGTGCGTTGGCACGGACCGCGCCGTCCTTCGGCTCGTACGCCGGTGACCGTATCGAGGCCATCTGCGAGGAACTCGGCGACGCGGACGGTCTGGGAGCGATCGACGTCCTGGCCACCGCGGCGTCGGCGCTCATCGATCTCCCCGCCCAGCGACGTCGTTCGGCTCCGGAACTGACGCGGAAGGCCCTGGCCCGGATGCGCAAGGCGATCGAGACGCTGAGGGACTCCGTTCCCCTGTCCGAGGACGATCAGGCCCACCTTCGCCGCGAACTGGCCGGAACGCTGGCGCGCCTGACCAAGGCGGTGGCCGACACGGGCGTCGTGAGGGATGACCTCGACGGCATCAGACGACTTATGGAGGCCCTGCCGGAAGAGCTGCGCAGCGGGGTGCTGGGGGACGCCCTGTTGGAACGGGCGCAGTGGGTATTCGAGGCAACCCAGGAGGAGAGGGTGCGAGAGGACAGTGAGGTGGTGGCTGCTGCCGACGAGCAGAGGAAGGCGAAGCGCAGGGAGGAGGACGGCAAGCGCAAGACCGCGAAGGACAAGCGCGACACCTATCTGGCGACGCGCAAAGAGCGGGGAAAGGCAGCAGCAGCACGAGCAGTGCAGATGACAGAGGCGGCACAGGCGGGGCCCGAAGGTGTACGGAGACCGCCCCCGACCAGGCACAAACCCACGCACCGGCGGTCGGCCGGCCTGCCTCCCCTCGGCGACGGCCCTCACCCCGATCATCCTCACTTCCCTCTCTTGCTGGAGGCGGAAGACCAGTTGGGCGCCGGCAACCTCCTGCGCAGCCGAGAACTGCTTGAGACAGCGCTGCGGAACTGTGCTGCCGCACAGCCCTCGACGCCCGCGAGCAGCTCACCTCGCCCCGGAGACTGGACAGCAGACCTTTGCCAGGCGATGGGCTCGGGAGGCCGGCAGGACGAGGCCGAAGCGTTCGCGCGGAGCTTGCCTGCCCCACATGACCGTGCGCGGCACCTGGCGGCCCTCTCCCTCGGCTGCTCCCTTGCCGGGCACGACGACTTGGGCACCTGCTACGCCCAAGCGGCGGCACGCCTGGTGTCCGATGGCGCGGCCCCCGATCTGGCGAACGTCGTGGCCCAGGCGCTCGCCCATACCGGAGACGAGCCCGCGGCCTCGGCGATGGCAACGGGAGACACCGCTCCGCAGAGACGGCAGGCGCTGGCGGCCGTCGCCGCCGGGCTCGTACGACACTGTCCCGAGGGGGCGGCACGCGTCGCGGCGCCCCTGGTGGAGGCCCTGGCACAGCGGATCGAGGTCGGGAGACACGGCAGCCCACGCATCCCTCTCACCGAGCTGGCGGCGCTGCTTCTCGCCTTCCCGGACGTCCGGCACCCCGTCCCGCGACTGAGCGACGCACTCCACCGCGCCGCGCTGTACGTCGCCGCCCCCTCCTTGCCGTGGCCGGCACAGTCGATGGCCGTCCTTGCCCTGCTGGCACGGCTCGGCTGCCTTCCCGACGACGACACCTTCATCGTCGTAAGCTCGACCGACAGATGGTGGCGCTCCCTCCAGCCGGGGCAGGAGCCCGCAGCGGAACTGGCCTTGCTGGCCGCGGTGGACGGTGACATCGTTGCTGTGTGGCGCCACGCTGATGCGGCAAGGGCCCCGGACGCCCAGTTGATGGCACTCCGCACCGCCGCGGCACATCTGGCGGGCGCCCAGGTGACCTTGACCACGGACAATCGCGCCGCCGACCGGGTGATCCGGACCTGCCTGGCACTCGCCCGTGTGTCTGGCGATGGCCGTCCCCCCGCCGAGGCGACGGCTCGGCATATCGCGCTGAAGCTATTGAGATCCGACGCGTGGACGCACACGATCCCTCTGCTCCCACCACTTGCTCCTGCGGCGCTGGGGGACCTGGGAGCAATGGCGGGTGACATGAGCAGGCAGGTGGAAGGCACTGCCGACGGGAGCCGCCTGCGGGGCTCAGGCAGCGAGGCGGAGAGAGACTCCTGATGCTGCCCCTTCCGGGCCCCACCACCACTCCCTCAGCCTGCTTGTCAGACGGATCCCAGGTCAACGGTCACCAAGAAGGGCGCCGCAGTCTTGATCACACCGGTGAACATCTCGCCGTCCCTGTAGGCCTTGGTGGCGGGGTCGAGGACGTAGGTGTAGACGATCGGGACACCAGTGGCGGCCTGTTCGACCCGCCAGTAGAAGGGGATGCCGGCCTTGGCGTACTGGTCCACCTTCACGATCCGGTCCGTCGTCTCCGAGCCAGGTGACACGACCTCGACGACCAGGAGCACGTGCTCTGGGCGGGTGGGCGTGAGGTCGATGCTCTCTGCCCGGTAGACGGTGACGTCCGGGCGGCGGTTGGTGAGCGGAACGTCCTGCAGGCGTACGTCGAAGTCGGTGTCGGCGTTCCAGTCCGGGCCTGCCGCGGCGTCCAGGGCATTGGCCAGGATCCGGGCCAGCCGGTTGTGCCGCTTCGAGGCGCTCGGGCTCACGACGACCATCCCGTCCACGATTTCGATCCCGGCGCACTGTTCTTCGGACCAGGAGTCGTACTGCTCCGCGCTGATCTGGGTGTGCATCCACGCGGGCGCCACCATCTCGGCGGTCATGGTGTGCCTCCTTCGAGGAGCTTCCACAGTTCCGGAGCTGCTGGGGCTCAGCCTACTGTCCTGTGGTCCCCTCCCCGCACGCCCGTGAGCGGGGCCCTTTCGCGTGCCGTCCCGTGGCGCATGGGCACGGCCCCGCCGAGTGCGCAAGGATTGGGGCATGTCCAACCGACTCGCGCACGCCACGTCTCCGTACCTCATTCAGCACGCGGACAACCCCGTTGACTGGTGGCCGTGGGAGACCGCCGCCTTCGAGGAGGCGCGCCGGCGTGACGTGCCCGTGTTCCTGAGCGTGGGGTACAGCTCCTGCCACTGGTGCCACGTGCTCGCCCACGAGAGCTTCGAGGACGAGGAGACGGCGGCCTTCATGAACGAGCACTTCGTGTCCGTGAAGGTGGACCGGGAGGAGCGGCCCGACATCGACGCCGTCTACATGGAGGCGCTCCAGGCGGCGACCGGCCAGGGCGGCTGGCCGATGTCGGTCTTCATGACCCCGGACGGCCGTCCGTTCTATTTCGGCACGTACTTCCCGCCCGAGCCGCGCCACGGGTCGCCGTCCTTCATGCAGGTGCTGGAGGGGGTGAGGGCGGCCTGGACCGGGCGGCCCGACGAGGTGGCCGAGGTGGCGGAGAAGATCGTGCGGGATCTGGCCGGCCGGCAGCTCGACTACGCGAAGGCCGGACCGCCCCGCGAGGCGGAGCTGGCCCAGGCGCTGCTCGGGCTCACCCGCGAGTACGACCCCGCCTCCGGCTGGTTCTCCGGCAACACCAGGTTCCCCCCGAGCATGGTCGTCGAGTTCCTGCTCCGGCACTGGGCCCGGACGGAGTCCGAAGGGGCCCGGGACATGGCCGACGGGCTGTGCCGGGCCATGGCGGAGTCGAGCCTGTTCGACCAGGTGGGCGGGGGCTTCCACCGGTACGTGCTGCGCCGGCCCGACGGACCCCTGATCCCGCACTTCGAGAAGATGCTCTACGACAACGCGCTGCTCTGCCGCGTCTACGCCCACCTGTGGCGGACGACGGGCTCGGAGGAGGCCCGCCGGGTCGCCCTGGAGACCGCGGACTTCATGGTGCGCGAGCTGCGGACGGCGGAGGGCGGCTTCGCCTCCGCGCTCGACGCCGACAGCGAGGACGGAGCGGGCCGGCACGTCGAGGGCGCGTACTACGTGTGGACGCCCGAGCAGTTGCGGGAGGTCCTCGGCGATCAGGACGCGGCCTTCGCCGCCGCGTACTTCGACGTGAC
This sequence comes from Streptomyces sp. NPDC087845, assembly GCF_044742755.1. Lineage (NCBI taxonomy): Bacteria > Bacillati > Actinomycetota > Actinomycetes > Kitasatosporales > Streptomycetaceae > Streptomyces > Streptomyces sp. NPDC087845. The sequence goes on along the minus strand of NZ_JBIUVC010000001.1, from coordinate 333,153 downwards.
GGAGGAGGGCACGTTCGAGGAGGGCGCCTCCGTCCTGCGGCTCGCGCGGGCCGGCACCGGGGCGGACGCGGACCGGGCCGCCGACGTACGGGCGAAGCTGCTCGCCGCCCGTGAGCTGCGCCCGCGTCCGGGGCGGGACGACAAGGTGGTCGCCGCCTGGAACGGCCTGGCGATCGCCGCGCTCGCCGAGACGGGGGCGTACTTCGACCGGCCCGACCTCGTCGAGCGCGCCACGGAGGCGGCGGATCTGCTGGTACGGGTCCACATGGGCGACGCCGCCCGGCTGGACCGGACCTCGAAGGACGGGCGCGGCGGCGGGCACGCCGGGGTCCTGGAGGACTACGGCGACGTCGCCGAGGGCTTCCTCGCCCTGGCCGCGGTCACCGGCGAGGGAGTCTGGCTGGAGTTCGCCGGCTTCCTGCTCGACATCGTGCTCCAGCACTTCACCGGCGAGGGCGGACAGCTGTACGACACGGCGGACGACGCCGAGCAGCTGATCCGCCGCCCGCAGGACCCCACCGACAGTGCGACCCCGGCGGGCTGGACGGCGGCGGCGGGTGCGCTGCTCTCGTACGCCGCGCACACCGGCTCGGAGGCTCATCGCGCCGCCGCCGAGGGGGCGTTGGGGGTGGTGAAGGCGCTCGGGCCGCGGGTTCCCCGGTTCATCGGCTGGGGGCTGGCGGTCGCCGAGGCGCTCCTCGACGGGCCGCGCGAGGTCGCGGTCGCCGGGCCCGTCGGCGGCGAGCTGCACCGTACGGCGCTGCTGGGGCGGGCACCCGGCGCGGTGGTGGCGGCGGGGGAGACGGCGGGGACGGAGTTCCCGCTGCTGGCGGACCGGCCGATGGTGGGCGGGGCGCCGACGGCGTACGTGTGCAGGCACTTCGTGTGCGACGCTCCGACGACGGACCCGCGGGAGCTGGCGCGGAGCATCGGAGCGGACCCGTCCGGGGACCGCTGACGGGGGAGCGGCAGGAGCGGTGACGGGGCGCCGGTGACGGGGGAGCTACAGGAGCGGTGACGGGGACCCCCGGCGGGGGAGCGACGGCGGCCGTGACGGGGGAGTGGTGACCGGGGAGCGATGGCCCCGGGGGCGCGGAGTCCCGGTTACAGCGCCGGGCCGCCTTCGAGCGTGTCCAGCGCCCGGTTGATCACCGCGACCAGGTCGCCCGCCTGCCCGTGCTCGGCCCAGTACAGCGTGGCCTCGCGCAGCGCCGCCAGCACGGCCGCGACGAACACCCGGACCTCCAGGTCGTCCGGGTCCCGGCCGCCGCGGTCGGCGAGCGCACGGGCCAGCGCCCGCGCCGTGTCGGACAGGGTCTCCGTCATCCGCGCCCGGACGGCGGGGACCTCCACCATCAGCCGGGTGCGCTGCCGCAGCTCGTCCTCCTCGCCCGCGAGGAACGCCGTCAGCGCTTCGGCCATGACGAGCCGCAGCGACTCCAGCGGCGGTTCACCGGCCGGCCGGCTGCGCAGCCGGGCCTCCAGGGCCGGGTCGTACGTGTCGGTGAGGACGATGTCCTCCTTGGCCGCGAAGTACCGGAACACCGTGCTCGGCGACACCTCGGCCGCCTCCGCGATCTGCTCGATCGTCGTCGCGTCGTACCCCTGCTCGGAGATCAGCCGGTACGTCGCCCGGCGGATCGCGCTCCTGGTCCTGAGCTTCTTCCGCTCGCGCAGCCCCGGCCGGGGCTGCGCCGCGGGCGCGGAAACGGAAGGGGTACGGGAGGTGGCGGCCATGGTCGGCATTGTCGGCCATCGGCGGGCGCCGGGACCATGCCCGTACCCTCCCGCGAGGGCGTTCAGCTGTGGTTGTAGGCCACCAGCGAGATGCCGACGTAGTGCACGACGAAGGCCGCCAGGGTCAGCGAGTGGAAGACCTCGTGGAAGCCGAACCACCGCGGTGACGGATTGGGCCGCTTGATGCCGTAGATGACGCCGCCGGCGCTGTAGAGCAGCCCGCCGACGACGACCAGCACCAGTACCGCGATCCCGCCGGTCCGCATGAAGTCCGGCAGGAAGAAGACCGCGGCCCAGCCCATCGCTATGTAGCACGGCGTGTAGAGCCAGCGCGGGGCGCCGACCCAGAAGACCCGGAAGGCGATGCCCGCGGCCGCCGCCGCCCAGACCGCCCACAGGAGCGGCTTCCCGGTCGACTCGGGGAGCAGGAGCAGGGTCAGCGGGGTGTAGGTGCCCGCGATGATGAGAAAGATATTGGCGTGGTCGAGCCGGCGGAGCACCGCCTCGCCGCGCGGGCCCCAGGTGCCGCGGTGGTACAGGGCGCTCACACCGAACAGCAGGCACGCGGACAGCACGTAGACGCCGCAGGCGATCCGGCCGCGGCTGCTGTCCGTCAGTGCGATCAGCACGACCCCCGCGACGATCACGGCGGGGAACATTCCGGCGTGCAGCCAGCCCCGCAGGCGTGGTTTCACCGGGGCGGTGTCGAACTCGGCTGGTTCCAGCCCGGTCGGCTCGGGCGCGGCGGCAGCAGTCATTCCCGCATCGTACCTACGCCACCGTAGGTAGCGGACAGGAGTGGCAATGCTCACGTGTGCGGCCCTCTGGACATATGGGCGCATCGGTCGGATGATCAAATGAGTGCGGTCGGCACCGGATGAGCGCCAGCGAGATTCGAAGCATCCGGGTCGCAGCCCCCACGGGGCCAACCAAACAGACACCCTCAACAAGGAGCGATCGTGGCGCGCGACATCGCGGCTCCCCTCACTGCCCCCACCAACCACCGGGAACTCATCTCCTGGGTGAACGAGATCGCAGCCCTCACCGAGCCGGACCGGGTGGTCTGGTGCGACGGCTCCGAGGCCGAGTACGAGCGCCTGTGCGGGGAGCTCGTGGCCAAGGGCACGTTCACGAAGCTGGATGAGACCAAGCGCCCGAACTCGTACTACGCCGCGTCCGACCCGAGCGATGTCGCCCGCGTCGAGGACCGTACGTTCATCTGCTCCGAGAAGGAGGAGGACGCGGGTCCGACGAACCACTGGAAGGCCCCCGCCGAGATGCGGGAGATCTTCACCGGGGACCAGGGTGTCTTCCGAGGCGCCATGCGCGGTCGCACGATGTACGTCGTGCCCTTCTGCATGGGCCCTGTCGGCTCCCCGCTCTCCGCCATCGGCGTCGAGATCACCGACTCCGCGTACGTCGCCGTCTCGATGCGCACCATGACGCGCATGGGACAGGCCGTGCTCGACGAGCTCGGCACCGACGGCTTCTTCGTCAAGGCCGTCCACACGCTGGGCGCTCCCCTGGAAGAGGGCCAGGAGGACGTTCCGTGGCCGTGCAACTCCACCAAGTACATCTCGCACTTCCCCGAGGACCGCGAGATCTGGTCGTACGGCTCCGGCTACGGCGGCAACGCCCTGCTCGGCAAGAAGTGCTACGCCCTGCGCATCGCCTCCGTCATGGCCCGTGACGAGGGCTGGCTCGCCGAGCACATGCTGATCCTCAAGCTCACGCCGCCGCAGGGCGAGGCCGCCTCGCCGACGTACATCGCCGCCGCGTTCCCGAGCGCCTGCGGCAAGACCAACCTCGCCATGCTGGAGCCCACGATCCCCGGCTGGACCGTCGAGACGATCGGCGACGACATCGCCTGGATGCGGTTCGGTGAGGACGGCCGCCTCTACGCGATCAACCCCGAGGCCGGTTTCTTCGGCGTCGCGCCCGGCACCGGTGAGCACACCAACGCCAACGCCATGAAGACCATGTGGGGCAACTCCGTCTTCACCAACGTCGCGCTCACCGACGACGGCGACGTCTGGTGGGAGGGCATGACGGAGACCGCTCCGGCCCACCTCACCGACTGGAAGGGCAACGACTGGACGCCCGCGTCCGAGACGCCGGCCGCCCACCCCAACGCCCGCTTCACCGTCCCGGCCGGCCAGTGCCCGATCATCGCGCCCGAGTGGGAGGACCCGAAGGGCGTGCCGATCTCGGCCATCCTCTTCGGCGGCCGCCGCGCCTCGGCCGTACCGCTGGTCACCGAGTCCTTCGACTGGCAGCACGGAGTCTTCCTCGGGGCCAACGTGGCCTCCGAGAAGACCGCCGCCGCCGAGGGCAAGGTCGGCGAGCTGCGCCGCGACCCGTTCGCCATGCTGCCGTTCTGCGGCTACAACATGGGCGACTACATGGCCCACTGGCTCAAGGTCGGCGCGGACAAGCCGGACCAGTCGAAGCTCCCGAAGATCTACTACGTGAACTGGTTCCGCAAGAACGACGCGGGCAAGTTCGTGTGGCCCGGCTTCGGCGAGAACAGCCGCGTCCTGAAGTGGATCGTCGAGCGCCTGGCGGGCCGGGCCGAGGGCGTCGAGACGCCGATCGGCGTGCTGCCCGCCAAGGGTGCCCTGGACACCAAGGGCCTGGACCTCTCCGAGTCCGACCTGGACTTCCTGCTCACGGTCGACAAGGAGGTCTGGCGCGAGGAGGCCGCGCTGATCCCCGAGCACCTCGACACCTTCGGTGACCACGCGCCGAAGGAACTGTGGGACGAGTACCGCGCGCTGGTCCAGCGCCTGGGCTGACGCCCCCGGGCGCACCCCGCGCGGGTGCGCCCCGCACACCCCGCGGCCGGGTCTCTGGACATCCGCCCTGACCTGTGGGGTCATCGGCCCGCGCCGCGGTACGACCCCCGGAATCCCCTCACGGTTCCGGGGGTCGCCCCTTTGCCGCCCCTTCATGGGACCCGGGGCACCGGCACGCCGGCGTCGGCACGGGTCCGCGACCGGCAAGCTCCGTACCGTCTCCGTGAACGCACCGCCTCCGTGAACGGCGGTCCTCGTCCCGGAGCGGCGGTCCGGGTCCTCGCCCCGACCGCCGCCCCGCTACCCGTTCCGGCCCCGGTCCTCCAGGTATCGCGTATGGGTCTGCTGCCGTCGCGCCTCCGCCTCCCGCAGTCCCGCCGCCAGTTCCTCCGCCTCCCGGTGCAGCAGCTCCAACTGCCGTTCCAGATGGCGCTCGGGCGGTTCCGTACCCGGCGCGATCCGCGTCCACCAGCGGGTGCGGACGAAGGTGTCGACCGACTCCGGGATGTCCTGGTGGACGGCGCGCGACAGGGCGTGGATGCCCTCCGGGTCGGTGGCCAGCGCCTTCGACACCCAGCCCGGGGCGAGCAGCCCGTCCAGCAGTTCCGTCAGCTCGGTGAGCCGGCCGGACGCGGCGGGCGGCAGCTCCACCTCGTCCAGATACGCCCGCAGGGTCTGGAAGTCGGCCCGCAGCGCCTCCAGTTGCGACGACGGGTCCGGGAAGTCCGGGGCGGCCGGCCGCTCGGGGGGTGCGATCAGCGCGCCCGCGCCGTACAGCCCGACGACCACCACCGGCCAGTACGCCCCGGCCAGCCCCGTGAAGGTGAGGACCAGACCGGCGATCCCGCAGGCGCTCCCGGCGAGGTTCTTCCGCGACTCGACATAGGCCAGGACCCTGTGCGCGGGCCTGCCGCGCGATCCGCCCGGCGGTCTACTGGTATCCACGGATCTCCTCGAACGCCCCGTCCAGGGAGCCCGGCCCCCGGTCCTTCGTCGCGTCGAAGAGCCGGCCGCCGGTCAGCGCGGCGATCCGGTCCAGTTCGCCGCGGTCCGAGTCGCCGAAGACGACCGGGAAGACCGGGGTGACCCGCCGCGCGGCAGGGAGAGACCGGTAGAAGGAGGCGAACTCGTCGGCCGTGTCGCCCGTCGTGTTCTCCCCGTCCGTCATCAGCACGATCGAGGTGAACGCTGACTCGGTGCCGTCGCCGAGGTGCTCGTAGGCCGACTCCAGACTCGAATAGACCGCCGTCTCGCCGCTCGCCGTCAGCGCCGCGGTGTCCGCCCTGATCGCCGCCAGGCCGGCCTGCGGATCGGCGGGGTCGACCGTATGCGTGCGGACCTGCTTCACCGACGAGCCGAACGGCAGCAGCGTGACCTCCTCCCGCTCCCGGAAGTCCCCGGTCAGCCCGGCCAGCGCCGCCTTCAGCCTCCGCAGCCGCTCCCCCGCCATCGAACCGGACGTGTCCAGGACGTACACGGTGCGCGAGGGCCGCCGGAGCTTGTTCTCGTACGAGTGGAGCAGGCCGTCGGCGACCGACCGCGAACCCGGGAACGGCAGTTCGCGACGCGCCTCGGCGGCGAGCGGCGGCGCGGGCCGCACCGACGGCACGACCGGGCGGCGGAAGGTCTCCCGGGTCAGCCGCCGCTGGACGGCCGGGGTGCGGAGATAGGCCGTCAGCGCGCGCACCGAGTCCTTCGCCTCCGGTGCGGCGGCGGAGAGGGTGCTGAGCGGGTAGTCGGCCGTCACCACGCCGTCGCGGGGGCGGATCACGGTCAGCCCGGTGTGACTGTCGCGGTTGAGCGAGAGCAGCACGGACTCGTAGTTGATCAGCGCGTCGACCGTGCCGCGCCGGGTGTACGCGGTGGCCAGCCAGCCCGAGGAACCGGAGGTCAAACGCTGTCCCGCGAAGAACTCCTCAAGCTTTCCGCTCGCCCTGCGGACATCGGCGTCGGTCAGGGCGGACTGCGCGCCCGACAGCCCGGAGGCGACCGAAACCAGCGCGGAGAAACCGGAGTTGGAACGGGCCGGATCGGTCATTCCGTACGTCAGCCGGCCCTCGGCGACCGCCCGGTGCACCTGCGACCAGGTGACGTCCGAGGGCTGCCAGCCCAGCCGCTCCACGGTCGCCGGGCGGACGCCGAGGGCGACGGGCGACGTCATCAGCCCAGTCTCCGACGTGATGCGCCCCGCCGCGTCCGGGCGCAGCCGCAGATAGTCGTTGGACGACAGCCACACCGCGTCGTACGCCCCGTCCGCCTTCCCGGACCCGAGCAGCTCGACGGCGTCGAGCGTGCCGGTCCAGGTGGGCCGCACGGTGATTCCCGTCGCCTTGCGTGCCTGCTCCAACAGCGGCTCCATGTCCGCGAGTTCACTGGAGGCCAGGACCCGCAGCGTGCCGGCCCGCGGGGCGCCGTCGTCCTTCTCCGGCCCGCCGGACGATCCGCTGCCCGACGCGGAGCAGGCGGCGAGGGGGACGAGTGCGGCGACGGCCAGCAGCGAGGCGAGCGACCGGGCGGCCCGGCGCCGCAGCCGTCCCGGCCGGCGCCGGGGGCGGACCGTCACCCGAGACCGCCGCCCTCAAGGGCACCGGCGGACCGGCTGCGCTCCAAGTGGGCACTGGCCTGCTGGAGTTCCGAGGTCAACGACTCCACGGTCGCCGCCATCGACTCGGTGGCCTGCACCTTGTACGTGTCGATGGCGTCGAGCGTCCGGTAGATCTGCTGGAACGCCGTGCGCAGTGTCTCCGCGCCGACCGCCGGATCGGCGGCGATGCGCTGGATCTCGCCGCTCTGGCCGGCGAGCATCTCCGCGTTGCCGCGGATCAGGTCCTCGGTCGTGGAGCGCAGCACCTGCACCTGTTCGGTCACCTTGCGCTGGCTCTCCAGCGCCGACGCCAGCATCACGGCGATCCGCAGGGCGGACACGGTGGTGGTCGCGGCCCGGTCGACGCCCCTGATGAGCTCGTCGTTGTTGCGGCGTACGACATCCATCGCGAGGTATCCCTGCGCGCAGACCGCGAGCTGGGTCAGCAGATCCTGGTGCTTCTGCCGCACGGGGAAGAGCACATCGGCCCGCAGCGCGTCCGCCTGCACCGGGTCGGTGGCCGCGGTCTGCGCGATGCGCTGCTCGACGGCGCCGTCCAGGGCCTCGGTGAGGACCACGTACTCCTGGAGCTTGCCCATGGTCTCCCAGAGCCGGGTGCGCTCGGTGTGCAGGGCGGCGTTGTCGCGGCGCAGCTCGTCCTGCCCGCCGCGCAGTGAGCCCACGATCCTGTTCAGGGTGGACTGGGCGGACGCGTACTTGGCGACGTGGTCGCGGAGCTTGTTGCCGCCCGGGAGCCTGGCCAGGAGCCGGCGGGCGCCGCGGCCCGGGGTGTCGCGCGGGTCGAGGTCCTCGACGGTGCGGCGCAGCTCGACGAGGGAGGCGCCGACCCGGGTCTGCGCGTCCCCGCTCCCGTTTCCGGAACCGTCCCCGGCCAGTGAGCGGACGGTGCGGTCCAGCATCCGGTTGGACTGCTGGGCGGCACCGCGGATGTCGGCCTGCCCGAGCGCGGTGATCTCCCCGATCCGGGTGGCGAACTCGGGCGACCGGGCGTCGAGCCCGGCGAGGCCGCCGACGTACTCGTCGGCGCGACGCGTCATCTCCGTCCGCACCGCGTCGTCGACCGGTACGAGACCGGCGGCCTGCTCGGCGCGGACCGGGGCGACCGGCTCCGGCGGGGTGAGGACGAGCGGCGGGGCGGGTCCGTCGGGCGGGGTGAGGGCGGGCGGTTGCGGCACGTGGGTCATGGGTGAGGTCTCCCGGGAGGCGTGGATCATCAGCCGCGGGTCCGCCGGGCCATCGCGCGCAGCACCGTGGCGGTGGGCACGGGCGCCTGACGGACCCCGGTCAGCTGTTGGTCGATGTAGTCGGTGTGGCCCGCGGTGGCCGCGGTGAACTCGGCCGCGGCGCCCTGGGGCCGGAACCCGTGCCGTACGACGAGCCTGCGCAGCTCCGGGTCGGTGGAGAGCAGCTCGCCCAACTGACGGCCGGTTTCGGTCAGCGGTACGAGGGTGTGGTCGCTGGAGACGGTGGTGTCGGGGTACAGCACAACCAGGTCCCCGGCCTCCTGCTTCTGCGTCAGCAGCGAGGCGACCTGCGACTCGTACACCAGGACCAGCGGATTGCCGACGCCGCTGATGAAGTCCCGGAACGGGGCGTCACTGCTGGTCTGCTGCGCGCCCTGCACCTGGATGAGCTTCTTCAGCAGCGGTGCGGTACGGCTGATCGCGGCCTCGTCCGCGGCGACCCGGCCACCGTCGGCGACGTAGGAGGCGGCGGCGAGGTAGAGCGCGCCGGAGTTGGACGAGACGGGGTCGGTGCTGGTGATGAAGAGCGTCCCGGTCAACTCGGCATGTTTCGCCGCCCCTTTGAGCTGCTGCCAGGTCCGGTCGGCCTGTGCGGCCTTCAGGTACGGGCCCATGAGCAGCTTGCCGCTGGACTTTCCGCTCAGTGCCGCGAGTCCGTTGTCCGCCAGCACCTGAGCGGCGCCGCGGTGCGCGACGACGACGAGAGGCGAGTAGAACGGCCTGAGCGGCCCGCCCTTGACGGAGGACCTGCGTCGGAGCTCGTCGGCCGGGGCCTTCGAGCCGGGGAAGGCGAAGTCGTAATCCTTGAGCGGGAGTTGGTCCATGGCCCAGGACCCGGATGTCTCCGCCTTGACGGTGAACCCCTTGGCGGCAAGGGCCTTCACCACATCGGGATCGGCGAAGAACTCGGCCTTCTCCGAACCGATCACTCCACGCACGGTCTTCGTTGCCGTGCTCGTGTCCCTGCTGTCGCGGCCTGCTGCGACGGCCACTGCCACTCCGCCGATCAGCAGCACCGCCAGGACGATTCCCACGATGCGTCTCACACGCGAAGCCTGCTCGCGGAAACCCACATTCCAGGCGGAGTTGGGTGGACGGGAGGTGAAGTGCGTATCCCAGTACGCAACGGGAGCGGAACGGGAGCCGGTGGCCGCGGGCGGCCGCGGCGTCCCGTCCCGGGGTCCGAGTCAGGGTCCGGGTCCGGATGGGTGGCACCCGGTCCACGCGCCTCGACGGCCCGTGGACCGGGGCCGTCAGAGGGCGCCGACCAGTCGTGACGGGGCGGCGGCGGGGGCGGCGATCGCCGCCGTGTGGGCGTCCATGCGCTCGGCCGCGAGAATCGCGACGGCGGTGTCGGCGCGGGACGCGGCCACCACCAGTGCGCGGCCCGCGAGGGCGTGGGCGCGGCGGTGGAGCGCGAGTGCGGGTGCGTCGGTCCGGCCGGCGTGCCGGGCGGGCGGCGCGCCGCGCAGCCTGGCCACCTGCTCGGCGATGCGGTCGCCCGCCGCGCCGAGGTCCAGCTCGTCGGTGACCGCGAGGAGTGCGGCCAGGTGCCCGGCGAGCTGGATGTCCAGCTCTTCCTCACGGGAGCGGTGCGGGAAGTCGTCGGCGTGGTCGGCCGGTGTGTGGACCGATTTGGTGCGGATCGGTTCGTACATGGATGGCCTCCTGGTGGTGCTGTGGAACCATCCTACATTGGATTTAGTCTAAAGTTGTCCGCAATCGATTCTCCGCGATCGATTCAAGGGGGCCAGCCGGCCCCGATCGATTCAAGGGGGCCGGCCGGCCGCCCCGCTACGGCTGGCCGTACCCGTCCAGGAAGTGCGCGATCCGGGTCACCGCGTCCGTCAGATCCTCCACGGAGGGCAGCGTCACGACGCGGAAGTGATCGGGCTCCGGCCAGTTGAACCCCGTACCGTGCACGACCATGATCTTCTCGGCCCGCAGCAGATCGAGGACCATCTGCCGGTCGTCCTTGATCTTGTAGACCTTGGGGTCGAGACGCGGGAAGAGGTACAGCGCCCCCTTCGGCTTCACGCAGGTCACTCCCGGAATCTGCGTGAGCAGGTCGTACGCGACGTCCCGCTGCTCCAGGATCCGCCCGCCCGGCAGCACCAGGTCGGTGATCGACTGCCGCCCGCCGAGCGCGGTGGCCACGGCGTGCTGCGACGGCATGTTGGCGCAGAGCCGCATGTTGGCGAGGATCGTCAGCCCCTCGATGTACGAGGACGCGTGGGCCTTCGGCCCGCAGACCGCCAGCCACCCCGAGCGGTATCCCGCCACCCGGTAGTTCTTGGAGAGCCCGTTGAACGTGAGCACCATCAGATCGGGCGCGATCGTCGCGGTCGGGGTGTGGGTCGCTCCGTCGTACAGGATCCGGTCGTAGATCTCGTCGGAGCAGACGACCAGACGGTGGCGCCGGGCGATCTCCGTCAGCCCGCGCAGCATCTCGTCGTCGTAGACCGCACCCGTCGGGTTGTTCGGGTTGATGATCACGATCGCCTTGGTGCGGTCGGTGATCCTCCGCTCGATGTCGGCGAGGTCGGGCATCCAGTCGGCCTGCTCGTCGCACCGGTAGTGCACGGCCGTACCGCCGGCCAGCGAGACCGAGGCGGTCCACAGCGGATAGTCCGGAGCCGGTACCAGGACCTCGTCGCCGTCGTCGAGCAGCGCCTGCATCGACATCTGGATCAGCTCGGAGACGCCGTTGCCCAGGTAGATGTCCTCGACGTCGAGATCGATCCCCTTGGTCTGGTAGTGCTGCATCACCGCCCGCCGCGCGGACAGCAGCCCCTTCGCGTCGCCGTAGCCGTGCGCCCCGGCGAGGTTGCGCAGTATGTCTTCGAGGATCTCGGGCGGGCACTCGAACCCGAACGCGGCAGGGTTGCCGGTGTTCAGCTTGAGGATGCGATGGCCGGCCGCTTCCAGCCGCATCGCCTCTTCGAGCACGGGGCCCCGGATTTCGTAACAGACATTGGCGAGCTTCGTGGACTGGATGACCTGCATGTCTGGGAGCTTACGACCGCGTTTCACGAGCCGCCCGGCCTTTGTCCTCCGGTTGCCCCACCCGGGTACCCCCGGCGCCCCGCCCCGGCTTCCATCCCCATGCGCCCACCACCCCCAGGCCGTGGGAACGCCGGGCGGGGACGGGGGCGGGGCTTGGAATGGGCCGGAACGGGGACGTGACGGACACGGACGGGTGAGATGCGCCACGTCAGCGCGGATGCGCGGAGCGTGACGGACGCGTGGCGGCGCTCGCCCCGCCGTCACTCCGGCAGCCGGGTGTCCCGGGGAAGGCGGATGCCGAAGTCGGCCGCCAGCACCCGGAGCACCTCGGCGCCGTCCGCCAGCTCCCGTTCCGTGTGGGTGCCGTCGTTCGCCGTGACCGTGAGCGTGCGGCCGGTCAGCGACAGGTGGGCGTCCGGTGTGGTGCGCTGGACGTACACCCGGTGCTGGAACGGGGAGCGCGGGTTGGTCGCGATGTGCCAGTTGATGACCTCGAAGTCCGGCGCCTCGAAGGGTTCCAGCGTGAAGGCGTACTGGGCCTCCCACCCCTCTTCGGCGGTGTGCGACTGGAGCTCCCACCGCGCCAGCGGCCCGTCGTGCGGAGTGTTCACGAGGCGGTGGCGGCGCGGGGCGTCGTGCAGCTCCGCGTCCGCGACCAGCGGGATCGGCTCCAGCAGCGAGCCGGTGGCACCGAAGCCGACATCGGCCAGATACGGGGTCGGCTCGCCCGGCACCTCGGCCAGCATCAGCATGTGGGTGCGCGGCCGTACGTCCCCGGGCCCGGCCCCCAGCACGACCCGCGCGCAGAGCAGCGTGACACGGAACCCGAGGGCTCTCAGCGCGGCGGCGAGCAGGGTGTTCTGCTCGTAGCAGTACCCGCCGCGCCCGCCCCGTACGAGCTTCGCCTCCAGGTCCGCCAGGGCGAGCGAGGGGGCGGTGCCCAGGACGGGGTCCAGGTTCTCGAACGGGATGCCCACCGCGTGGGCGCGGTGCACGGAGCGCAGGACCTCCGCGGTCGGCCGGCGCTTCCCCGTCCAGCCGATGCGGGCGAGATAGGCGTCGAGGTCGAGACCGGGGGAGACGGTGGTGCGTCGGCTGTGATCGGCTTCGCGGTCGGATGTCATGCGCCGACCGTACGCAACCGGGTGGGTCGTCGGACCAGCAGCCGACCATGCCCGTCGTGCTCCCGGTGCCCCGACGACCGGGACGCGCTCAACGACTACGTCGAGGCGCAGATCCACGGCCCGGTCGCCCTCGGCCTTCATGTCGAAGCCCTGGTGCTGGACCCCAGCCACCGGTCGACTCCGGTCGAGGAGGCGGCCCGCCGGCTCCCCTGCCGCACGGAGTGGCACGCCGGATTCCGGCTGACCGTCGAGCGGTTGCGGCGCCACCCCGACTACCGGGGAGCGGAGTCCGTCGGCCTCGGCGCCGAGATCGCACAGGACGGGATGCTCGACCCCCGCATCATCGGGGACGCCGCCCGCACCGGCCGGTACGAGCCGCAGTCGCTCATGATGGTCTGGCACTGCCTGGCCCGCTTCGGCGCCCCGCCGCACCCGGCCCGACCGATCCGGGCGCAGAGTGTCGGGTCCGGCAGGGTGCGTGCTTCCTCACGTGATGCCTGCAAGGGAAGGAGACCGGGGTGCTGGAGCAGCTGAACCGGGCCGTGGAGCACATCGAGGGCCGCCTCGATGAGCGGATCGAGGCGGCCGACCTGGCGCGGATCGCGATGACGTCGGAGTACCACTTCCGGCGCATGTTCTCGGCGTTGGCCGGGATGCCGCTGTCGGAGTACATCCGGCGCAGGCGGCTGACGCTCGCGGGCGCCGAGGTGCTGGCCGGGGAGCGGACGCTGCTGGACGTCGCGGTGCGTTACGGCTACGCCTCGGGGGAGGCGTTCGCGCGGGCGTTCCGGGCCATGCACGGCATCGGCCCCGGCGAGGCCCGGCGGACCGGTGCGGCTCTGCGCTCGCAGCCCCGGATGTCCTTCCGCCTGGTGGTCGAAGGGAGCAGCAGCATGCGCTACCGGATCGTGGCGAAGGAGGAGTTCCGTGTGGTCGGGAAGAAGGCGAGGGTTCCCCTCGTGCACGAGGGGGTGAACCCGGCCATCGCCGATTTCATCCGGGGCATCGATCAGGAGACGGTGCGGCGCATCGCCGAACTGTCCGACCAGGAACCGGAAGGGATCGTCTCGGTCAGCGACAACCTCGCCGAGGGCCGGGCGGAGGGGACGGAACTCGACTACTACCACGCCGTGGTGACCGGCGCGGCCGTGCCCGGGGACCTGGACGCACTGGTGGTCCCGGCGGGCACCTGGGCCGTGTTCGAGAACTCCGGGCCCTTCCCGCAGGCTCTCCAGTTCCTGTGGCGGGACGTGTTCACGCAGTGGTTCCCGTCCAACTCCTACCGGAGCAGGCCCGGACCCGAGATCCTGCGCACCCGGCTGTCGCCGGACGCGGGGGAGGCCGAAGCGGAACTGTGGATCCCGGTGGAGCGGGCCATGTCCTGAGCCCCGGCGGCCCGGTACCGGAGGGCCGGTGCCGGGCCGCCCGATACGGGGTGGCTTGAAACCGCCCCTTGTGGGGGCCCCTCTCGTGCGCCAACATGCGCATGTCAAAACCGAAGGAACTTCGGTCGCAGGGGCCACTCGGACCCTGCACAGGTCACTAGAGGGGACCCCCACATGAAGAAGCCTCTCGTCGGCGCGCTTTTCACCGTTCTGCTCCTCGGGGCGGGAATCGCACCCGCGACCGCGGCCGCCGGCCACGACGCGGCGACGGCCGGTACGGTCAAGGCGCAGATCAAGCCCAAGGCGGTCAACTTCGCCGGGACCGTCGCGCTCAGCAACTGTTCCGGCTCCGTCGTCCGCACGCCCGACTCCCAGCCGTCCGACCCCGCGCTCGTACTCTCCAACGGGCACTGCATGGAGTCGGGGTTCCCGGGGCCGGGCGAGGTGGTGTTCGACCAGCCGTCCACCCGTAGCTTCACCCTGCTGAACGCCGCAGGCAGCGGTGTCGGCACCCTTCGGGCGAGCAAGATCGCGTACGGGACGATGACCGACACCGACATATCGGTGTACCAACTCACCCGCACCTACGCGCAGATCGAGAGCACCTACGGCATCAAGGCGCTGGAGCTCAACACCGCGCACCCCGTCCAGGGCAGCGCGATCACGGTCGTCTCCGGCTACTGGAAGCGCACGTACGCCTGCAATGTGGACGGTTTCGTCTACCGCCTCAAGGAGGGCGAGTGGACCTGGAAGGACTCGGTCCGCTACACCTCCGCCTGCCAGACCATCGGCGGAACGTCCGGCTCCCCGGTGATCGACAACGCCACCGGCAAGGTCGTCGCCGTCAACAACACCGGCAACGAGGACGGCCAGCAGTGCACGGACAACAACCCGTGCGAGGTCGACGAGAGCGGCAATGTGACGGTGCGCCAGGGCATCAACTACGCCCAGGAGACCTACGGCATCGTGCCGTGCATCGGCACCGGCAACAAGTTCGACCTCGGCCGGCCCGGCTGCGTCCTGCCCAAGCCGTGACCGCGTGACCCGTCGCCGCCGCGATGCCCGGCCGGGCGACGCGGCGGCGACGCGCTCGTGGGCTCACCGCCCGCCCGTGCGGCGGATCGCCGCCTCGATCCCGTCGAGCAGCACGTCGAGTCCGGCGGTGAACGTCTCCCGGGCCTCGCGTTCCAGGTGCGGCAGCGCCTCGTCGCCGGGGGCGGGTGAGGGCGGCGCCGGAGCGGACGCGCGCTCCATGGCGATCAGGCCCGGGTAGCGGTCCGCGAAGTCGGGCGCCACCTCGCCCAGCAGCGCCGAGCGGGCGAACCACCACTCCTCGTCCGACTCGCCGGTCACCGCCGCCGCCTGCCGTGCCTCGGCGACCGTCCCGGCGCAGCCGCGGACGAAGTGGGACAGCGCACCGACCAGTCGCCGCAGGAGCCGGGCGTCGAGCCCGGTTCCGGTCAGGAGGCGTACGAGGGTGTCCAGGGCGGCGTACTCGTGCGGGCCGAGGACCGGGCGGGCCTGGGAGACCTGGAGCACCCAGGGGTGGCGGAGGTGGAACGCCAGCGTGTGGTGCGCCCAATCGGTCAGCCCGGTCCGCCAGTTGCCGGCATCGGCGTACTCCGCGGGCAGCTCGGCGTGGACCGCGTCGTACATCAGGTCCAGCAGCTCGCTCTTGCCGGGGACGTACGTGTAGAGGGCCATCGCCGTACGCCCCAGCCGCTCGCCCACCGCGCGCATCGAGAGCGCGGCCATGCCCTCCTCGTCGGCGACGGCGATCGCGGCGGTCACGATCGCGTCGACGCTCAACCCCGGCCTGGGGCCCGGCGCGGGGCCGCGGCGCGGTGGCTCCGGCCGTTCGGCACGCCACAGCAGGGACATCGAACGGCGGGCATCGCCCTGTCCGGCAAAGACCACCACTTGCGACTCCTTACGGCATAAAGTAACTTCGCCAATCAATTCCTTATGACATAAAGTATCAGTCGCAGAGAGTGGGGCCGCGATGGGCCGGGCGTTGCCTGTGTCGTACGTACGGGTCGTGGAGGTGGAGCGGATCACCCCGAGGACGGCGCGCGTCGCCTTCGCCGGGGACGCGCTGGCGGAGCTCATGGAGGACCGGCCGGACCAGCAGATGAAGCTCTGCTTCCCCAGGGCGGGGCAGGGGGCGCCCCGGCTGCCGGAGCCGGAGGCCGACGACACCTACGGCATGCGGTGGTACGAGGCGTACCTCGCCATCCCCGAGCCGGAGCGTCCGCTGATGCGGAGCTTCACCGTCCGCGGGTACGACCGCCGGCTCGGTCTGATGACCGTCGACTTCGTGCTCCACGGCGACGGAGGACCGGCCGCCCGCTGGGGACGGGACGCGCGCCCCGGGGACGTCCTCGGCATGGTCGGCCCGTCGTCGATGTACGCCCGGCCGCTGCCCGGCGCCGACTGGCTGCTGCTGGCCGGGGACGAGACGGCGCTCCCGGCGATCGGGACGCTCCTGGAATCCCTCCCGGCCGGGCGGCGGGCGGTGGTCTGCGCCGAGGTCGCCGACGAGGCGGAGGAGCAGGTGCTGGCCTCGCCCGGCGAGGTGACCGTGCACTGGGCGCACCGGGACCGGGGCGAGACGCTGGCGGACACGGTGCGGGGCGCCGCGCTGCCCGCCGGATCCGGTGCGGCATGGCTGGCCGGCGAGGCCGGGGCGGTACGGGCCCTGCGCCGCCACCTGGTCGAGGAGCGCGGACTGCCCAGGGCCGCCGTGGAGTTCAGCGGCTACTGGCGGGCGCGCCTCACCCAGGACGACGCCCCGACCGAGGAGGACCTGGCCTGGGCGCAGGAGCGGGCGGCGCAGGACCGGGACCCGGCGTAGGGCTCCTCCGGCCGCGCCCCGCGGCCCTGCCGCCGCTCGAAGGCCAGGTCGCAACCGGCTTCCCACGGGCGCGTCCGGGAGGGTGACGGCACGAGGCGGGCGCCTCGGGCTCGGGACGGCGAGCGCTCCGGGGGCGCGGGCGCCGGCTCCGGCGGATCACCTGTGGCCGGGCGCCGCGGGTAGATCACCCGTGGCCGCGCATCGGCTCCGGCGGATCACTTTTGGTCGGGTGCCGGCTCCGGCCGATCACCTGTGGCCGGGCGTCTGGTCCGGCAGACCGCCGGCGCCCTGCCCCGCCCGTGCCGCGCCGCCCCGCACCGCCTTTCCCGCCAGTACCTGCGTCCGGCGGCCGTCCTTGATGACGAAGCGGCCGTCGATCAGCACGTGCGGGATGCCGACCGGCAGCGTGCGCGGTTCCTCGAATGTCGAGCCCGCCGCCACCGTCGCCGGGTCGAAGAGGACCAGATCCGCGCGGTAGCCCTCGCGGACGTACCCCCGGTCGGCCAGCCGCAGCCGCCGCGCGGGGCGGGAGGTGAGGTGGGCGACGCACTCCTCCAGCGACAGGATGCCCAACTCCCTCACGTACCTGCCGAGATACTGCGGGAACGTGCCGTACGCGCGCGGGTGCGGTTTGTCGCCCTGGAGGATGCCGTCGCTGCCGCCGGTGTGCACCCGGTGGCGCATGATCCGCCGGACGTTCTCCTCGTGGCCCACGTGCTGGAGGATCGTGGAGCCGAGCCGGTCCTCGACGAGCAGCCGGCGGGCGGTCACCCAGGGCGCCTCGCCGCGCAGGCGGGCGGACTCCGCCACCGTACGGCCGACATGGCCGGCGAGGCCGGGCGTGCTGACGCCCGAGATCTCGATCGTGTCCCACTCGATGGGCACGCCGTGGCAGCCGTCCGAGCCCAGCACCTCCATGTGGTGCCGGATCCGCTCCGCCGTCGTGTCGTCCGCCAGGCGCGTGAGGACCGACTCGGGTCCGCCCTCGCCCGCCCAGCTCGGCAGCATCGCGACGAGGGTGGTGCAGCCGGGGGTGTACGGGTAGGTGTCGAGGGAAATGTCCGCGCCCGCGTCCAGGGCGGCGTCGAGCAGGGCGAGAAGCTCGGGCGCCCTGCCCTTGTTCACACCGAAGTTCATGGTGGCGTGGGCGAGGTGGAGGGCGCACCCCGCGTTCCTGGTGAGCCGCACCATCTCCTCGTACGCGCCGAGCGCGCCCGCCCCGTACGAGCGGTGGTGCGGGCAGTAGTAGCCGCCGTACCGGGCCACCACCCGGCACAGTTCGGTGAGTTCGGAGTCGTCCGCGTACATGCCGGGGGTGTACGTGAGGCCGGAGGACATGCCGACCGCGCCGTCCGTCATGCCCTGGGCGACGAGTTCCTTCATCCGGGCCAGCTCGGCGCCGGTGGCCGGGCGGTCCTCCCAGCCCATCGCGTGCATCCGGACCGTGCCCTGGGGGATGAGGTAGGCGGCGTTGACCGCGATGCCCTGCCCGCCGAAGTTGCGGTCGAGGCGGTCCAGGTACTCGCCGACCGTGCGCCAGTCGAAGTCGACGTCCGCGCCGTCGCCGTTCCAGCCGGTGATCGTCTTCCGCACCTCGGCGAGCGTGCGGTCGTCGACGGGGGCGTACGACAGGCCGTCCTGGCCGAGGACTTCGAGCGTGACGCCCTGCGCGGCCTTGGCGCTGTGGTCGGGGTCGCGCAGCAGCGCGAGATCGCTGTGCGCGTGCATGTCGACGAAGCCGGGGGAGAGGGCGAGCCCGTCGGCGTCGAGGGTGCGACGGGCGGAGGGGCGCGGGCCGGGGGCGTCTTCGGGGTGGATCTCGGCGATCCGGCCGTCGGCGATGGCCACGTCGGCGCGGCGGGCGGGGGCGCCGGTGCCGTCGACGACGTGTGCGTTGCGGATGACCAGGTCCATGGGGCTCGCCTTTCAGGGGTGTTCGCTCCCCGACCCGCGAAGGATCAGAAGAACGTGCGGATGTAGTCGGTGACCGTGCCGTCCGCCTCCACCAGCGGAATCAGCTGCCACTTGTCGAAGCTCGTGCACGGATGCGACAGGCCCATCCCCACCCAGTCGCCCACCTCCAGCTCCGTGCCCGGCTCCGTACGCACCCACGTGTGCTGGTCCGACAGCCTGCTGACCGTGACACCCGTCGCGGGCCGGACCGTGCCGTCGCGGCCGGACCGTACGACCTGGGCCTGCGGGAGGTCGAGGTCGTACGCCGCGTCCCGCTTGCCCGCGTTCAGGAACGCCTGCTCGGGCGAGGGGCGGGAGACGACCTGGGCCCACAGCCGGAAGGCGGGCCGCAGTGCTCCCTCCTCCGGAACGCGGTTGAACGGGGTGAGGTGGCGGTAGTGGCCGTCGTCGTGCGAGACGTACGCCCCCGAGCGCAGCAGCTTGAGCACCGGACCGGAGAGTTCCGGGATCCGGGCGAACACGTCCGCCACCGCGTCGAACCACGCGCTGCCGCCCGCGCTGATCACGATCCCCTCACCGGCCGCCACCAACGCCGCGAACCTGCCCGCGCGGTCGAACTCGACGGCCAGTGCCACGAGCCGGCCCAGCCACTCCTGTACCCGCTCGCCGGACGCGTCCGGCACCTCGCCCTCGTACCCGGCCACGCCCACCAGACGCAGCGTCCCGGTCGCGGCCACCGCGTCGGCGACCGCCGCGCACTCCGCCCCGGTGCGGACACCGGTGCGCGCGCCGTCGCCCGCGCCCAGCTCCACGACGACGTCCACGGGGCGGGAGGCGTCCGCCGCCCGCAGCGCCTCGTCCATCAGCTCCACGCCGCGCACCGAGTCGACGTAGCAGATGAACCGGAACTCCGGGTCGCGGTCCAGCTCGCCGGCCAGCCAGCGCAGGGCCACGGCGTCGACGAGCTCGTTGGCGAGGAAGATCCGCCGGATTCCGTAAGCCCGGTAGACCCGCGCCTGGTGCGGCACGGCCGCGGTGATGCCCCAGGCGCCGCGCGCCAGCTGGCGGGCGAAGAGCTGCGGGGACATGGAGGTCTTGCCGTGCGGGGCGAAGGCGAGCCCATGGCGCTCCGCGTACGCCTCCAGAAGGGCGAGATTGTGCTCGACCGACTCGGCGGACAGGGCGAGCACCGGGGTGGTGAAGCCGCCCGAGAAGAGATTGCGCCGCTCGGCGGCGAGGGCGCCGACGGTCAGGCCCTCCGCGTCGGGCGGGAGCGCCTTGAAGCGGTGGTCGACCAGCTCGTCGGCAAGTCCGGCCACAGGACGGTCGGCGGCCAAGGGGGCCTCCTCGATCGAAGTGTTCGTTGCAGCATATGCAACACCCATTGCGCATATCGCTTGACGCTGTCTAACATCCGAGCCGACGCCGGGTCAATGCCGCCGGCCGGCGCCGTTCCTCCCGGAACCACTGCCCCGCATCGCCGAACCCCACCGATCCCGCGAGGAGCCCCGAGTGCCCGGAACCCCGGCCAGGACCGCCGACGCCGACACGGCCGCCGAAGTCGTGTGCCTCGGCGAGTCCATGGTGACGTTCCTGCCGTCGCAGCCCGGACGCCTCGCCGACGTGCCCTCCTTCGGCCGCGGCATCGGCGGCGCCGAGTCCAACGTCGCCTGCGCTCTCGCCGCGGCCGGGCACCGGGCGGCCTGGGTCGGGCGGGTCGGCGCGGACGGGTTCGGGGACCACCTCGTCGAGGCGATCGCCGGGTACGGGGTCGACACCTCCGCCGTGCGGCGCGATCCGGTGCGGCCCACCGGGATCTACTTCCGTACGGCGACGGACCGGGCCACCGATGTGCACGAGGTCGCGTACTACCGGGCCGGGTCCGCCGCCTCCGCGATGTCCCCGGACAACGTCCCGTACGAGGTGCTGTTCGCGGCCCGTGTCCTGCACCTGTCCGGCATCACGGCGGCGCTCTCCGCCGACTGCCTGGCCCTGCTCCACGACCTGACCGCGCCCCGGCCCGACCGCCCCCTGATCTCCTTCGACGTCAACCTCCGGCCGGGCCTGTGGCGTGACACCGACGCCGCCCCCGGCGTCCTCCTCGACCTGGCCCGCCGCTCCGACCTGGTCTTCGTCGGCGAGGACGAGGCGGAGGAGGCGTGGGGGGTGAAGGGCGCGGAGGCGATCCGCGCGGTGCTGCCGGAGCCGGAGGTGCTGGTCGTGAAGCGCGGGTCCGACGGCGCGACGGTGTTCTCGGGGCGCCGCCCCGGCCCCCGCTCCTCGAACGCGGCAGGGGCCGGCCAGGCCTTCGGGGAAGCCGGACATGCCTCCGCGAAGGCCGGTCGAGCCTCCGCAGAGGCCGGACATGTCTCCGGAAGGGCCGGTCGAGCCTCCGCAGAGGCCGACTCCGTCATCACCGTCCCCGCCCTCCACGTCGACGTCGTCGCCCCCGTCGGCGCCGGCGACGCCTTCGCCGCCGGGTTCCTCTCCGCCACCCTCCGCGATCTCCCCGTACGCGACCGCGTCCGGCACGGCCACCTCATGGCCGCCGCCGTCCTCACCGTCCCCGGCGACCTCACCGCCCCTCCGGCCCGCGCGCACGCTGACGCCCTTGCGGCACTGGACGACGACGCCTGGGGGAGACTTCGTCTCGGCCCCGGGTGGACGGGGGACGACCAGGAGGTACGGACGACGTGAGCGAGCACAGCGAGCGAACGGACAAGAGGGGAGTCCCGGGCGAAGACCGGGCCGAGGGCAGCGAGGCACGCGCATGAGCCAGACCGTCGACCGGGCGCTGAGCATCCTGCCGCTGCTCGCCCAGGGGCCCGCCGACCTCGGACAGGTCGCCGAGCGGCTCGGCGTCCACAAGTCCACCGCGCTGCGCCTGCTCCGCACGCTCCACGAACACGGGCTCGTCTACCGCCAGCAGGACCAGCGCTACCGCCTCGGCGCCCGTCTCTTCGCCCTCGCGCAGGAAGCCGTCGAGAACCTCGACGTACGCGAGATCGCCCACCCCCACCTCGTCGAACTCAACGAGAGCTGCGGTCACACCGTGCATCTCGCGGTGTACGAGGAGCACGAGGTCCTCTACATCGACAAGGTCGAGAGCCGCTACCCGGTCCGGATGTACTCGCGCATCGGGAAACCCGTCGCGATCACCGTCGCCGCCGTGGCGAAGCTGCTCCTTGCCGACCTCACCGAGCCCGAGCGGCGTGCCCTCGCCGAGAAGCTCGACTACCCCATGTACACGTCCCGTTCGATCCCGAACGCCGGTGCCTTCCTCAAGGAGCTCGCCGTCGTCCGCGAACAGGGCTGGGCCACCGACCTCGGCGGCCACGAGGAGTCCATCAACTGCGTCGGCGCCCCCATCCGGGGAGCGGACGGGCGGGTCGTCGCCGCCATGTCGGTCTCCGCGCCCAATGTCGTCGTCACGGCAGAGGAACTCCTCACCCTGCTCCCCCTGGTGCGCCGCACCGCCGACACCATCAGCCGGGAGTACTCCGGCACCAACCAACCCAAGAGAGCCTGAACAGCCATGACCGAGAAGATCGCCCTCACCCCGAGCACCCACACCACGCCCCCCGCGAAGTTCTCGCACGGCGTGAAGAAGGGGAACATCCTCCAGGTCGCCGGCCAGGTCGGCTTCCTCCCCGCCGTCGAGGGCCAGGCCCCGACCCCCGCCGGTCCGACACTGCGCGAGCAGACCCTCCAGACCTTCGCCAACGTCAAGGCGATCCTGGAAGAGGGCGGCGCGAGCTGGGACGACGTGATGATGATGCGCGTCTACCTCACGGATGTGGACCACTTCGCCGAGATGAACGAGATCTACAACACCTACTTCGGCGAGCAGAACCTGAAGGCGGCCCCCGCCGCCCGTACGACGGTCTACGTCGGCCTCCCCAAGGGCCTGCTCATCGAGATCGACGCGCTCGCGGTCCTCGGCTGAACCAGCGATCCACTTGCCGCACCCGCTCCACCGCACCACCGCGCACGGCACGGCGCCCCACCCCGCAGGGGCGCCGTGCCGTGCTCCCCCACACCCGGAACCCGTCGCCCACAACGGAGTTACGCATGCTGCTCGCCGCAACCCCACCACCGGCCGAGACCCCACCCCACACCGGTGGCATCCTCCCGCTGATCGACGGCACCGCCGGTCTGCTGACCGTCGCCGCCCTCGGCATCGCGCTCCTCCTCTTCCTGATCATCAAGGTCAGGCTGCAGCCGTTCGTCGCGCTGCTCGCCGTCTCCATAGCCGTCGGCCTGGGCGCCGGCCTCTCCGTCACCGAGCTCTTCGGCACGGTCCAGAAGTCCGCCGCCGTCTCCGTCATCGAATCCGGCATGGGCGGCATCCTCGGCCATGTGGCGATCATCATCGGCCTCGGCACGATGCTCGGCGCGATCCTCGAAGTCTCGGGCGGCGCCGAGGTGTTGAGCGCCCGCCTGCTGAACCTCTTCGGCGAGAAGCGGGCCCCGCTCGCCATGGGACTCACCGGCCTCGTCTTCGGCGTCCCGGTCTTCTTCGACGTCGGCATCTTCGTCCTCGCGCCGATCGTGTACGCCGCCACAAAGCGCTCCGGAAAGTCGATCCTGCTCTACGCGATGCCGCTGCTGGCGGGCCTCTCGATGACCCACGCCTTCCTGCCGCCGCACCCGGGCCCCGTCGCCGCCGCCGGACTCTTCCACGTCTCCCTCGGCTGGGTCATCCTGATGGGCGCCGTCGTCGGCATCCCGTCCGTGCTCGCCGCCTGGGGCTACGCCGCGTGGATCGGCAAGCGGATCTTCGTCGAGGTCCCGCAGGACATGGTCGACGCCGCCGAGGAGGCCAGGGCCGCGGTCGTCGCCGAACAGCGGGCCGCGGGCGTCGCCCCGCGCGAGGAGCCGGTCGCGCTCTCCACCGTACTCACGATCATCGGCACCCCACTGGCGCTGATCCTCGCCGCGACGTTCTCCTCCATCGCACTGGACCCCTCCACCCCGCGCTCCGTCATCGAGTTCTTCGGCAACCCCTTCGTCGCCCTGACGATCGCGCTGGTGCTGGCGTACTACCTGCTGGGCATCCGCCGCGGCTGGTCCCGCAAGTCCCTGGAATCGGTGTCCACTTCCTCACTCAAGCCGGTCGGCAACATCCTGCTGGTGGTCGGCGCGGGCGGTGTGTTCGGCGCCGTCCTCAAGGCCAGCGGCATCGCGGACGCCCTCGCCAAGACCTTCAACGACGTCGGCCTGCCGGTCATCCTGCTCGCCTGGCTGATCTCCGTGGTGCTGCGCGTCGCCCAGGGCTCGGCGACGGTCGCCATCGTCACCACCGCCGGCATCGTCGTCCCCCTGGTCGAGGGCCAGGACCTGTCGCAGGCACACCTCGCCCTGATCATCATGGCGATCTCGGCCGGTTCGATCTTCGCCTCGCACGTGAACGACGGCGGCTTCTGGATGGTGTCGAAGTACTTCGGCATCTCCGAACGCGACACCCTGAAGTCCTGGACGGTCCTGGAGACGGTCCTGTCGGTCGCGGGGTTCGCGGTGGCGGCGCTGCTCAGCCTGGTGATCTAGCGTCTCCCGTCCGGATCGTGCCGGGGGCGCCGGGCCGGGCCGGTTCAGACCCCCGACGCGCAGATGATGCTCCGGCCGTTGTTCACCGGCCAGTACCAGAACCGCTCGCCGGGCCCGGCCGGACAGGTCCAGTTCGTGCCCGCCGCAGGTGCCCGGTAGTAGCCGGTGATCCGGAGGATCGACTGGCCGGCCCGGGGCACGGTCGACGCGTGGCAGTTCCATACCACCGTCAGATCGGCGTTGGTGGCCCCCTTGACCTGTGCGGGGAAGCACTGGCCCACCTGGTACACGCGGTCGAGGCAGAGCGTCCTCGCGACACCGTCCGCACCGGACTTGCGCCACCACGTGAAGCCCGGCCCGCTGGCGCAGGAACCGGAGGCCCCGGCGCCGGTGCTGACGCGATTGACGTGCATATAGGCGTTCGACGCCCGGCAGCCCACCCGGATCGGCCTGGTGGCGCTCATGTTGCCGTGCCCGTCGTTGTAGACGTCGAGGCAGTCACCGGAGCGCACCGCGGCGAACGCCCGGTCGGTGGCGTCCGGGGTGGGCGTCGGGGTGGGCGTCGGCGTAGGTGTGGGTGTGGGTGTGGGGGACGAATCTGCGGCGCCGCTGCTGGAGTCGTCGGTGCTGTCGCCGCCGGAACCGCCGTCGTCGTGGCTGTCGGAGCCGGCGCCGCTGCCGTCGGTACGCGTGTCGAGGTCGCTGCCTGCGGTGACGGCACCGGAACCGGTGGTACTGGAAGAGGTCCCGCCGCTGCCGCCCGCCGACCCCGACGTCTCCCAGGGCTGCCAGATCGCCAGGGCGACGACGACGGCCACGACGACCAGCCAGCCCCAGTTCGAGGAGCTGCCCGAAGGGGCGGCCGGCGAGGGCGTCGTGCGCGTCGGGCCCGGGGTGGGCGAACCGGTGGCGGCCGAAGCGGCACGCGCCCGCGCGGCACGGGCCGCCCGCTCGGCGCGCTCCCGCTCGGCGCGCTCCTGCGCGGCCCGCTCCCGCTGGGCCTCCTGCTGCGCGGCCCGTTGCCGCTCCGCCCGCTGCCGCTCCGCGTGCTCGGCCTCCAGACAGGCCGCCTCCGCCCGCTGCCGCTCCGCGCGCTCGGCCTCCAGACAGGCCGCCTCCGCCCGCTGCCGTTCCGCGCGCTCGGCCTCCGCACGTTCCCGTTCCGCACGCTCCTGCCGGACGCGCTCGGCCCGGTCGCGCTCCTCCTGTTCCCGTTCGGCCTGCTCCGCCCGCTGCCGCTCCGCCAGCTCCGCGAGCACCGCCAGGTCCTGCCGCGCGCGTTCGCGGCGGGCGCGGTCACGGGCCGCGCGGGCCTCGCGCTCCGGCGGGTAGACCAGGGTCGGCGGCGAGGGCGGCACCACCCTCGTGCGCTGGTCGACGGTCGGGGCCACCGGGTGCGTACGGCGGTCGTTCGCGAGTTCCAGGCCCTGCGTCGCGTACGCGCCGATCAGCGCCGTCCACCGCGGCGGCAGCCACCGGGTGCCGCTGTGCGTGGCCGGCAGACCGGCCTGGTCCCTGTGGAACCGGGCGAGCAGCTCCGCGGGTTCGGGGCGTCCTGCCGGGTCGACGGCCAGGCAGGGCCGGATCGTCGCGACGAGTTCCTTCGGCAGACCGTCGAGGTGGAGTTCGCCCCGCTGGACGCGGGCCAGCAGCCGGAGAGTGTCGCCGTCCGCGCGGTAGGGCGGCCGTCCGGTGGCGAGCAGGAAGAGCGTGGCACCCAGGGAGTAGACGTCGGACGCGGCGGTCGACGCCTCGCCACGGGCCTGTTCCGGCGAGGTGAAGGCGATCGTGCCGAGCGTGAGCCCGGTGAGGGTGAGGTCGCTGGCGTGCGAGATGCCGAAGTCGATGACCCGGGGGCCCTCCAGCGGCAGCAGCACGTTCTGCGGCTTCACATCGCGGTGGACGATGCCCACCCCGTGCAGCGTGACCAGCGCCTCCGCGGTCCCGGCGGCGATCCACCGTACGGCCGAGGCCGGTAACACACCGCAGTTGCGGACGAGTTCGGAGAGCGGCGGTGCGGCGATGTAGTCGATGGCCATCCACGGCCGCTCGGCGTCGGGGTCGGAGTCACGTACGCGCGCCGTGTACGCGCTGTCGACCCGTTGGGCGAGCGACACCTCGCGGGCGAAGCGCCGCCGGTCGACCGCGCTGACGGTCCCCTCGGCCAGCAGTGTCTTCACGGCGACCAGGCCCCGGCCGCCGCGCTCACCGCCGCGGGCCAGGTAGATCCGTCCCATGCCGCCGGAGGCCAGCCGCCCGATCAGCCGGTATGGTCCGAGCACCGCCGGATCGTCCGCACCCAGCGCCTGAACCCGCGCCCCGGCCATGTCACTCCCCCTGTCGCAGCACCGCGCCCCCACCACGGTGGCACGCGAGCGCCCATGAGGCCATGGGCCGGGGCCGTCCCGGACACCGCACCCGGGTCCGGGACAGGCGCGGGACGCCCCCGGCCCGGTGGACCGGCCAGGGCGGGGCCCCGGCCCCGTACATGCAGCAGCGCCGCCGGGGGAGCGGCGGCGCTGCTGGTCAGGAGGTACGGCTACCGGCTACGGCAGGCCGTGGACGTGCGGGGCCACCGCGTTCGACCAGGCGTTGCCCGACTTGGCGTCCCAGTTGGTCGACCAGGTCATCGCGCCGCGGAGACCCGGGTAGGTCTTCGAGGGCTTGAAGGTGCCGCAGTTGGTGCCCGAGGCCAGGCAGTCCAGGGCCGCGTTCACGACCGAGGGGGACACATAGCCGCTGCCCGCGCCGCTGGTGGAGGCGGGGACTCCGAGGCCGACCTGGGACGGGTCGAGGCCGCCCTCCAGCTGGATGCAGGCGAGCGCGGTGAGGAAGTCCACCGAGCCCTGCGAGTAGACCTTGCCGTCGCAGCCGAGCATCGAACCGCTGTTGTAGTACTGCATGTTGACGACGGTGAGGATGTCCTTGATGCCGAGCGCCGTCTTGAAGTACTCGCCCGAGGTGGACTGCATGTCGATGGTCTGCGGGGCCATCGTGATGACGAGACCGGAGCCCGCCTTCTGGGACAGCGAGCGCAGCGCCTTCGTCATGTACATGGAGTTGAGGCCGTTCTCCAGGTCGATGTCGACGCCGTTGAAGCCGTACTCCTGGATGAGCGAGTACACCGAGTTGGCGAAGTTGGTGGCGGAGGCGTCGCTGTTGACCGAGACGGACCCCTTCTCACCGCCGACCGAGATGATGACGTTCTTCCCGGCCGCCTGCTTCGCCTTGATGTCGGCCTTGAACTGGTCGACGGTGTAGCCGTTCAGGCCCGCCGTGTCCAGGTTGAAGGTGACGGCACCCGGCGTGGTCGTGGCGTCGGCGAAGGAGACCGCGATGATGTCGTAGTTCGCGGGCACGTCGCTGAGCTTCTGCACGGTCGCGCCGTTGTTGAAGTTCTGCCAGTAGCCGGTCACCGCGTGCTTGGGCACCGAGGTGCCGGGGTTGGGGTTGCCGCCGCCGTCCTTGGCCGTACGGCCGCTGACCGTCGCGGACTTGACGGATTCACCGGCCGCGTTGGTGGCGGTCACCGCGAACTGGTACGCCGTGTCGGCGGCCAGGCCCGTGACCGTGGTGGAGGTACCGGTGGACGTGGTGGCCTTCGTGCCGTCCCGGTAGACGGTGTAGCCGGTCGCGCCGGACACCGCGTTCCAGGACAGGGCCACGGAGGAGGACGTGGTCGCGCCGACGGAGAGGCCGGCGGGCGCGGCGGGGATGCTCGGCATGGGGTCGGTGCCGCCACCGCCGTCGGGACCGCTGACCGAGACGTCGTCCACCAGGTAGGCGGCCTGCCCGTACCAGCCGTGCGTGTAGACCGTGACCGAGGTGGTGTTCGGGCCGGTCTTGAAGCTGGTGGTGAGCTGCGACCAGCCGGTGGAGCCGGGGGACCAGGTCGACACGTCGGTGGTCCCGGTGCCGCTCGCGCCGAGATACGCGTACCCGCCCTGCACCCAGGAGCTGAGCGTGTACGTCGAGTCGGGCTTCACGGCCACGGTCTGGGCGCACTTCGCGTTGTCCTGGCCGGCCGGGGTGGCCTTGAGGGCGGCGGTGCCGCCGTGCACGGGCGAGGAGACGGTGGTGCCGCTGCCGCCGGAACAGGTCCAGTTGGCGAGCCCCGACTCGAAGCCCGCGTTCTTGGCGACGTTGATGTCGGCGGCCTGGGCGTTGCTGACGAGACCGGTGGCGGTCAGCGCGCCGGCCGCGAGGACGGCCAGGGCGCCGCCGAGGAGCGGTCGGGTGTGGCGCCTGCGGAGTCTGTGGCCGCTGACGGGGGAAGGTTCCACTTGCTGCCTCCGTGGGGGAGTTGGGATGCCGAGCGGGGGTACTCGGGGAAGGCCGGGCAGGGGTGCTCGGAGGTGCCCGGGGACACCCGGGAAGGAGCCGGTGGGGTCGGCCGACGGGTATCGCTGACTGTCTTCGGAGTGACGCGGGGATGAAGAGGGAGTGGAGTGGAGCGACGGTGGCCACCGCTGGCCGATAAACTGGTCCAGACCAATCAAGTTGTCAAGACCTCTGGCGGCGACAGCTGTGCGGGCGGTGCCCGCCGGACCGCTCCGCGCCATCCCCGTCGCGCACCCGCGACCACCCCCGCGCAGGTTCCGGAACCGCCGTGAACTCCCAATGAATTGACGTTTTGTTGACCTCGTGTTCCCCCGTGCGGGTGACGCGGCCCAGATGCCCGGACAGTGACGACCCGGCCCTCGCGGGGGCGTCGTGCGTCAGGTTCCGCATCCGGCCTGACGTGCGGAAATCAATTCGAGGCCACAGGTAATCAGAAGGTGGATTCGTAACACTCCGCAGTGGTACAGAAGTTAACGGATTTCGATTTGGTCCGATTTAGTACGGGGGCGTTGCCCGGCCGTCTCGCACACGTTGTCGTACTGGCCCCCGAAAAGTGTTCTCTGCCAGGTAGGACGTGGATAAAGTGCTGAGGCAGAACCGCGGAGCAGGAGCGATTGCGGCCTACGTCATGACCGGCGTTTGGCCGGAGCCGAAACGGGGAACAGCGTGCCGACCGCAATAGCAGTGACCAGTGCTGATTTGGTACTACCTCCGACCGACCAGCAGACACCGACAGCCGCTCTGCTGCAGGCGCCCGACGCGCAGGCGCTGGAGATGGCCATCGGTGACATGCATGTGCTGCTCGAACAGCACGGGTACGTCGTCGCCGTCTACCCGACCGGTATCGCGCCCGCTCACGAGCGCCGCCTCTACTCCGTACGGTCCGTACTGGAGAGCGACCGCATCGCTCTGCTCAAGGTGGACCTCCCCCCCTTGGGTGTCGCCGTGCTCGTCAGGCAGCTGCGCCAGTTGTCCATCTGTGACTTCAGCCCGGGAGTGGTCGCCTCCGCCGCCCGGCTGCTGTCCCACTACATCCACGCCGGTGCCCTGCTGAACTCGGTCACCAAGTTCGACCGGGTCCCGGTCGACCTCAGGACGCACGCGCAGTCCTGGGTCCCGGGCTCCCAGTTCGCCGTGGTCGCGGGGCCGAACCCGCAGCTCGTCAAGGTCGGCCCGAAGGCGGACCTGCCGACCGGCCCGGAGTTCGCCACCCACCTCATGACCGCCAAGGGGCAGTCGCAATCCGAGTGGGTCAAGCAGACTCTCGCACCCGCGTGGCAGGTCCAGTCCATTCATGAGGCCGCCCTCCCGTCCGATTCCCCGGCTTGGTGGGGAACCGGGAAACTGGTGGAATTCGCCGCCTATCTTCCAGACATCTCCGTCCTGTACCAATTGGTGTCCTCCGTACGCCGTGAGAACTGCCACTGGTGCGGAATGGAGCTCATCGGTGACCGCTGCGGGTTCTGCTCCTCCCCGCTACCCGCAGCCGAGAGCCGAATGCACCCCGCCGGTGTCCTCAGCCACGGAGCGCCCGCACCACCGCAGTCCTAGCGCTTCCGCTTTCCTCCGTAGACGCCCTCCTGTCCGCTGCCCCACGCATCCGATCCGAACGAGGTTGTCCGGCCCATGAACTCCCGCCAGCGCCGCGGCGTGATACTCCTGCTTTTGTCGGTTCTGTGCGCCTTCGGCGCCTTCGCCGGCGTGCTCTCGGTGATCAGCGACGTCAACTCCAAGGTCGGCCCCGAAGTCTCGGCCTACCAGCTGAAGTCCGACGTGGCGCCCTACACAGCCCTGTCGTCCGGGCAGTTCGAGAAGATCTCGATGCCGAAGCGCTGGCTCTCCACCAACGCGGTGACCGACCTCTCCGAGGTGAACGGCAAGATCGCGGTCACCCAGCTGCGCAAGGGCTCGCTGCTCCAATCCGACATGATGCAGAAGCGCCCCGAACTGCAGCCCGGGGAGCAGGAGATCGCCATCATGATCGACGCCGCGACCGGCGTCGCGGGCAAGATCACCCCCGGCGCCACGGTCAACATCTACGCCACCTTCGCCGGTGAACGCGACAGCGACCCCTCCCAGTCGAAGGTCATCGTCTCCAACGCCAAGGTGCTGGACGTCGGCAAGCTCACCGCCCTGGAGCCGAGCCACGACGGCAAGTCCAACATGGGCACCGAGGCCGTCCCGATCACCTTCGCGCTCAACACGCTCGACACCCAGCGCATCGCCTACGCCGAGTCCTTCGCGGAGCACGTACGCCTCGCGCTCCTGGCCTCCGGCAGCGACAGCACCATCCGTCCGGGCGACCGCACCTACACGCTCGACAAGGACAAGTGAGGATCGGATGACCACCAGGATCCTCCCGGCCGTCGGTGACCTCGACGCGGCCAGATCCGTCACCACCCTGCTCAGCCAGCTCCCCGACGCGGATCCGGCAACTCCGGTCAATGACTCGACCCAGCTCATCGACGCCCTCGCCCGGCTCGCGGGCGAATCGCTCGACGATCTGCCCGAGGTCGTGCTGGTCCACGAGCGGATCGGCCCGGTGCCGGCGCTGGAGCTGATCCGGGAGGTCTCCCTGCGCTTCCCCGCCATCGGGGTCGTGCTGATCACCGCCGACGTCACCCCCGGCCTGTTCGCCTCCGCCATGGAGTCGGGCGCGCGAGGTGTCATCACGCTGCCCCTGAGCTACGAGGAACTGGCCAACCGGGTCCAGTCCGCCGCCCAGTGGTCCGTCGGCGTCCGCCGCCACCTGAGCGCCGGAGCCGATGTCTTCACCGGCCCCGGCGGCACGGTCATCACGGTCAGCGGCGCCAAGGGCGGGGTCGGCGCCACCGTCACCGCCGTCCAACTCGCCCTGGCGGCCCAGGCATCCGGGCGCAACGTCGCCCTCGTCGACATGGACCTCCAGGCCGGCGACATCGGCTCGTACCTCGATGTGCAGTTCCGGCGCTCCATCGTCGACCTGTCGACCATCACCGACATCTCGCCGCGCGTCCTGTCCGACGCCGTGTTCAGCCACGCCTCCGGCCTCGCGCTGCTCCTGGCGCCCGGGGAGGGCGAGAGCGCCGAGGAGGTCAGCGACCGCTCGGCCCGGCAGATCGTCAGCGCCCTGCGCTCGCGCTACGAGGTGGTGGTGATCGACTGCGGCAGCCAGCTCCAGGGCGCCAGCGCCGCGGCCATCGAGATGGCCGACAGGGCGCTGCTGGTCACCACCCCCGATGTGATCGCGGTGCGCGGTGCCAAACGCCTCGTACGCATGTGGGACCGGCTCCAGATCCGCAAGGCGGAGGAGACGGTCACCGTGGTCAACCGGTTCATCCGCAACACCGAGATCCAGCCGCAGCTGATCGAGAAGATCACCGGAACCCGGACGGCGAACACGGCCGTTCCCGCGAACTTCAAGGAACTCCAGAGCGTCGTCGACGCGGGCCGACTGCACGACCTCGACTCCAGGAGCACCGTCAAACAGGCCCTCTGGGCCCTTGCGGGCGAGCTGGGCATCGTGAAGGTTCCTGACAAGGCGGAGAAGAGTGGCGCGAAGAGCGGCGGAGTACTCAAGAACGACCGGGGCTCGATCGGGCGCCCACGCCTCGGCAGACGCGACGGCGATGCCCGGAACCGGGCAACGACCAAGGGGGCAAGTTGACCAATGGCAGTTACCGAGACGACAGACGTGGAGATACGGGGAAGGCGCTGCGTTGATCCTTCCTCGGCCCGGGGAACGGGCCGGGGAACGGTCCGGGGCCGGATGCACGGCCGACTGCTCGGCCGCGAGCGGGACCGCGGCCAGACCGCGATCGAGTTCCTGGGTGTCACGCCGCTGATCATCCTGCTGGCGGTCGCGCTCTGGCAGTGCGCGCTGATCGGCTACACGTTCTCCCTGGCGGGGAACGCGGCGGACGAGGCGGCGCACCAGGGGGCCATCACGGAGGGCTCGCGCAAGGACGCGTGCAGGGACGCGGCCGACAGGGAGCTGCCGAAGGCCTGGCGGCGTGCGATGAAGACGACGAAGTGCAGCGCTTCGGGCGGGTTGTACAAGGCCGAGGTCAGGCTGCAGGTGCCCGTCCTGGTGCCCGGCGTACTCAACTGGCCGTTCGGCGTCGAGGGCAATGCCGCGGCACCGCTGGAGGCTGAGCGATGAACATGCCGATCCACACACCGGGCGGTACGGCCGTTGCGTCCCGCCGGGACCGCGGCCAAGTCGCCATCGAGTACATGGGTTTCATTCCGCTGTTGCTTCTGGTGGGTCTTCTCGCGATCCAGCTGGGGGTCGCGGCGTACGCCGTGAACCAGGCGGGCACCGGCGCCCGCGCGGCGGCGCGTACCGCCAGCCAGGACGTGTCGCAGGGAGACCCCGTGAGGGCCGGCCGCGAGGCGATGAGCGACTGGCTCGGCCGCTACAAGAATTCGCGGTTCATCCGCGATGTCGGGACCGGCGAAGTGACCTACACGGCTCGCGTGAAGATCCCCTCCGTCGTACCCGGAATCGACAACTGGGGCTGGGCCGAGCGCAGTTCCACCATGCCGCGAGGGTGACCGGCGCCCGCACCGCACGACCGGGGCACCACAGTTTTTCCGAGCGAGGAGTTACGCAATGAGTCTGCGGGCACGCATGACCGCCCCCGAGAAGAACGGCGGGGGGCGGGAGGACAGCCACATGGTGGCGTCCTACCGCGCCAAGCTGCTCGAAGAGATCGACCTGGCCGAGATGTCCTCGCTCGCCGCCGCAGACCGGCGGGCCCGGCTGGAGCGCGTGCTCAGCCACATCATCAGCCGCGAAGGACCAGTTCTCTCGACCGTCGAACGCACCCAGCTGATCCGCCGGGTCGTCGACGAGGCCCTCGGTCTGGGCATCCTGGAACCGCTCCTCGAAGACGCGTCCATCACCGAGATCATGGTGAACGGACCGGACCAGATATTCGTCGAGCGCAGCGGCAGGGTCGAACAGCTGCCGATGCGCTTCAGTTCTCACGAACAGCTGATGCAGACCATCGAGCGCATCGTGTCGACCGTCAACCGGCGCGTGGACGAGCAGAACCCCATGGTCGACGCGCGTCTACCCAGTGGTGAGCGTGTCAACGTGATCATCCCACCGCTCTCGCTGACCGGTGCGACGCTCACCATCCGACGGTTCCCGAGGGCCTTCACGCTCCAGGAAATGATCAATGTCGGCTCGCTCGACGAGCAGATGCTGATTCTGCTGTCCGGGTTCGTCCAGGCCAAGCTCAACGTCATCGTCTCCGGTGCCACCGGCACCGGGAAGACGACGCTCCTCAACGCGCTCTCCGGCCTCATTCCCAACAGCGAGCGCATTGTCACCATCGAGGACTCCGCCGAGCTCCAGCTCCAGCAGAGCCACGTGATCCGGCTGGAGTCCCGGCCGGCGAATGTCGAGGGGAAGGGCCAGATCACCATCCGCGACCTGGTCCGCAACTCCCTGCGTATGCGCCCCGACCGCATCGTCGTCGGTGAGGTCCGTGGCGGTGAATCGCTCGACATGCTCCAGGCGATGTCGACCGGTCACGACGGCTCGCTCGCCACCGTCCACGCCAACAACGCCGAGGACGCGCTCATGCGTCTGCAGACCCTGGCCTCGATGTCGGAGATCAAGATCCCGTTCGAGGCGCTGCACGACCAGATCAACAGCGCCGTCGACGTCATTGTCCAGCTCACCCGGCACGCCGACGGCTCCCGCAAGATCACCGAGATCGCCGTCCTCGACTCGCACGGCCGCGATCCGTACCGCATCGTGACCGTCGCCCGGTTCGACGCCCAGCCGATGGACGCCGAAGGGCGGATCAACGGCGAGTTCACCTACCTCCCGATCCCGCGCAAGATCGCCGAGCGCCTCTACATGGCCAGCCAGCCCGTCCCGCAGGCCTTCGGGGTCGCCGATTCCGCCGAACAGCTCGCCACCCGAGAGGCCAACTAGGTACCGTGTCATGACGAATCTCCCTCTTCTCACGATCGGCGTGACGCTGCTCTGCGGCATTACGGGCGTCGCGGGCCTGCACGCCTACTCGGGCGGCAAGGCCGACCGGGACGCCCTGGTGGACCGCCTTTCGCACACCGGTCACATCCCGGAGACCGGACGGCACCGCCGCTTCCGGGGCCTCGACACCAGGCTGCGCAAGACCGCCCTGGGCCGGAAGCTCGAACTGAAGCTGGCCGCCACCGGCCTGGACATCACCCCGGGTGAGTTCTTCGTCTACGCGCTGGCCGCCATGGCCGGACTGTGGATGATCGCCTCGTCGATCCTCGCCAGCTTCTTCGGCCCGG
This sequence comes from Streptomyces sp. NPDC087845, assembly GCF_044742755.1. Lineage (NCBI taxonomy): Bacteria > Bacillati > Actinomycetota > Actinomycetes > Kitasatosporales > Streptomycetaceae > Streptomyces > Streptomyces sp. NPDC087845. The sequence goes on along the minus strand of NZ_JBIUVC010000001.1, from coordinate 298,322 downwards.
TGGCCGCCCTGATCGGCCTGTGGGGCACCAACGCCTTTCTGAACTGGCAGCGGACCAAGCGCACCGAACGCTTCATCAACCAGCTCCCGGAGCTCGCCCGTATCCTCGCCAACGCCACCCAGGCCGGCCTCGCGCTGCGTACCTCCATCAGCATGGCGGCGGACGAGATGGAGGACCCGGCGGGCGAGGAACTGGCCCGGGTCTCCCGCCGCCTCGCCGTCGGTGAACCGCTCGACGACGCACTGAGCGAGCTGACCGACCGGCTGCCCTCCCGCGAACTCGTCGTTCTCGTGACCACCCTCGTCCTGTCCAACCGGGCCGGCGGTACGGTCGTCAGCTCGCTGCGCAACCTCACCGAGACACTGGAAGAGCGCAAGGAGACCCGGCGCGAGGTCAAGACCCAGCTCTCCCAGGTCACAGTCACCGCCTATGCCGTCCCCATCTTCGGCCTGGGCGCCATGCTCCTGATGAACGCGGTCATGCCCGGCGCGCTCGACCGCATGACCGGTGCCTTCATCGGCCAGGTCGCGGTGGTCATCGCCATCACCCTGTACACGATCGGATTCATCGTGATCCGCCGCATGTCCCGGATCGACGTCTGATGGGCGGGGCGCACATGGACCTGCTGCTCGCGGGCGTCATGGGACTCGCGGTGTACGGAGCCATCGCGGGCATCCGCATGTACCGGCGCGATGCCAAGCTCCCCGTCGACCTCGCCATCGCCCTGGAGGTCGGTTCCACCCGCACCAGCGCGGTCGGCTCCGGCATCGACCGTCTCGGCATGCGCTGGGCCCCTTCGGTCCTGCGGATGATGGGCCCCAAGGCCGTCAACAAGAAGCGCCACCAGATCGACCTGGCGGGCAACCCGGGCGGTCTGACCATCGACCGCTACGCCGCCCGCCGGGCCGTCTACGGGGGCCTCGGTCTGCTCGGCGCGTTCACGATGATCATCCGCGGGCAGATCTTCCTCTCCCTGGTGCTGATCGCCTTCGGACTGTTCTGGGTCGAGGTCGGCCTCTGGTCGGCGGTCCGCGTCCGCCGCGACCACATCGACCGAACCCTCCCCGACTTCCTCGATGTCCTCGCCGTCGTAGTCTCCGCGGGCCTCGGATTCCGTCAGGCCCTGGCCCGCGTCGCCGAGAAGTACGAGGGCCCCTGGGCCGACGAACTGCGGATCACCCTGCGCCAGATGGACATGGGCGTCAGCCGCCGTGAGGCGTTCGAGCAGCTGCGCAAGCGCAACGACTCGGAGCAGGTCGCGATGTTCGTGACCACGCTCCAGCAGGGCGAGGAGCTCGGTGCGCCGATCGTCGAGACGCTGATCCAGATCGCCAACGACATGCGGCGCACCGACGCCCAGAACGCCCGTCGGAAGGCCGCCAGGGCCGTTCCCAAGGCGACCTTCGCGGTCACGACCTTCCTGCTCCCCGGAACCCTGGTGCTGCTGACGGTCGGCTTCGTCTACGGGGCCAACGTCGACTTCAGCTTCCTCACGGGCGGATGACGTGAACAACGCGCACGGTGGGCAGGAGGGTCGGACGGAGGTGACAGGCTCATGTCGTTCCAACTCGGCGGCATTCAGACCGGACTGAACGCGGAGGTGCGTCGGGCGATCGCTGATCCCGGTTTGCGTCCGGCGTTCACGATCCAGGTCAACGCGCTCCAGGCGATGTGCCGACAGGTCTTCGGCTTCCGGCTCGCGATGATCGCCATCGCCACCCCGTTCGCGATCGGCCACACCGCCTCGGGCCCGGCCTCCTGGCTGATCGGCTCGGCCATCCTCGTCACCTTCATGGGCTCGTACGTCCTCTTCCGCGACTGGGAACGCTTCGGACCCGTACTCCTGCGCCACCCCTGGCTGCTCGGCATAGACGCCTTCTTCGGCGCCCTGCTGCTGATCACGGCCAGCCCCGAGTCCACCCTCGCGTACGTCACCGTGTGCACTCCGCTGCTGGCCGGTCTCGTCTACGGCTGGCGTGGGGCGGCGGTCTTCGCCGCACTCCAGATAGTGATCGTCCTCGGCGTGTACGGCACCGATCCGAAGCTGCAGCCCGCCGACGCCACGGCGCTTCTCCTCCCCGGCTTCTGCATCATCGCCGGGGCGGTGGGCGTCACCCTGCGCAATCTGCTTCTGCGCTTCGGTGCAGCCAGCCAAGCTCTTACCGAGACACGGGCCCGTCTCGCCGTCAACGAGGCCGTGGAGGGCGAACGGACCCGGCTCGCACGAGAGATGCACGACTCGGTGGCCAAGACCTTGCACGGCCTGGCCCTGGCCGCCGACGGCCTGGCCGGTTCCTCCGACCGCATGGACCCGCTCACCGTCAGACACCGGGCCGAACTGGTGGCTCGCGCCGCCCGCCGGGCCGCCGCCGAGTCCCGCGAACTCCTCTCTGACCTGCGCCGCGAGTCGGGACTCGACGGCGGCGTGGACGTCGTACGAGAACTCCGGGCCCGGGCGGAGGACTTCACCCGACGCCACCCGCTCACAGCCACCTTCCGACTGCTCAACGACACCCCTGTCCCCAACGTCCCCCAGGCGGTCGCGCGTCAGCTGCTCACTGTCGCGTCCGAAGCGATGGAGAACGCCCACCGACACGCCCAGCCCACCTACCTCGTCGTGCTCGCAGGCGTGAAGTGCGATGTCCTGCGCGTCAGCGTGTACGACGACGGGCGCGGTCTGCCCGCGGGCATCACGCTCGACGACCTCCGGCACGCCGGGCACTTCGGTCTTGTCGGCATGGTCGAACGCGCCGCATCCATCGGTGCCCGCATCCGCATCGGGAAGGGCCAGGCGGCCAAAGGCACCGAGGTACGCCTGGAGCTCCCGATCGCCGCTCTCAGCACCGCACCGGAAGCAGAACAACCCGACTGAACAGCAGCCGAACCGAGCAGTTCAAACTCCACCCTCACCCCCCCATAGAACCCTGAGAGGAGGTCGCAGATGCCGGACGACGTCTCCCGCGCGTCGGGCCAGAACTGGGCAGCACAGAACCACGCCTCCCAGCACACGTCCTCGCACGTCACCCCGCTCAATTCGGAGCCCAGCTCCCCAGCGCTCCCCGTCCCCAAGCAGTCCGCGGCATCCGAGTCCATGCCTCCCTTCCCCGCAGCGGCGTCCGCGCCCGTTCCCGGCGCCCTGCGAGTCGTCGTCGCCGACGACAACCCGGTGGTCCGGGCAGGCCTGGGCGTCCTGCTCTCGGGCCGCGACGACATCGACGTCGTGGCCGAGGCCACGGACGGCCGCCAGGCCTATGACATGGCGGTTCTGCACCGCCCGGACGTCGTCCTGCTCGACGTCCGCATGCCCGGCGTCGACGGCATCTCCGCGCTGCCGCACCTCGTACGGGTCGCACCGGTCATGATGCTGACCTACAGCCGCGAGAGCGAGATCGTGCACGAGGCACTGCGCCTCGGCGCGAGCGGCTACCTGGTCCACGGTGAGTTCACGGCCGGTCAGCTGGTGCAGGCCGTACGCGACACCAAGAACGGCCGGGCCCACTTCACCGCCACCGCGGCCAACGCGCTCCTGGCCCACATGCGTCAGGGCCCCGGACCGCAGGGGCGACCGCTCCCGGAAGGCCTGGGCGCGGCCCTGACCACAGGTGTTCCCTACCAGGGACCCGGGTACGACGGGCAGGGCCCGAGTTCCCTTCAGCAACATGGTGTACCCGCCCGTGTGCCCACGTCCGAACCGTCTCCACCTGCGGCACGACCGCTCCTTCCCGCACAGGGTCTTTCGCATCTGCAACCAGTTGTGGCACAGTCTTCCGTGACCGGGAGGCCGGACTTGTCTCCCAACGGGCGGCAGTACGGGTTGAGTTCGCGGGAGGTGGAGGTCATGGAACTGATCGCGTCCGGCATGAGCAATCAGCAGATCGCCGCCACCTGCTTCATCAGCGAGAAGACGGTCAAGAACCACATCAACCGCATCTTCACCAAGCTGCACAGCGCCACTCGGAGCGAGGCAATCGCACGCTGGCTCGGAACAGCTCCTGCTGCGGGACCAGGGGTACGCGGGGCCGGTGGTCACCGTGGCTGAGCGGAGAAGCACAAGCGACGGGGATACCGCGGCCGTGAGTGCGGGGCGTGGGGTCCGGCACATCACGGCACAGGCCCAACCGACTGTTTGGGCCCGGGAATGGGTCCTGGGGCCCTCCGGCGGCCAGGGCGCCCGGCCGTATGTTTCTCATGTCGCCAGCGGCACCGGCCAGGAGGAAGCCGGTACCGCGGGCGACACCAAGGAAACGTGCGAGTCGGCCGGCTGTCGGTCGGCCGAACCCGGAGGGGAAAACCATGTCGGACATGACCCTGAAGACCGTCGTTCGCGTCCAGGGCTGGGCCAACACCGCCGTGAGCCGCATCCAGAAGCGTTACGAGAACATGGACCGCGGCCAGACGGCGTTCGAGTACCTGGGCATCATCCTGGTGGTCGTGGCGATCATCGGCGCGATCGTGGCGACGGGTATCGGCAGCGCGATCAGCGAGAAGATCAAGGGCCTGGTGAACACCATCAAGACCCAGTAATGCGGCGTCGCACCCGAACCGATGCAGGGCAGGCCTTCCCCATCTACGTAGTGATGGTGGTGGGCCTGCTCTTCCTCGCGTTCGTCTTCTTTGCCGTCGGCAAGGCTGCGGCCCTGCGCAATGGGGCCCAGGGGGCGGCCGACGCCGCGGCCCTGGCTGCCGGCCAGCAGGCTCGTGAGAACTTCGAGGCACCTTTCCTCGCGTCACTTCCCGGGAAGATGCTGGATCCCTTTCTACAGGCCCACCCGGTTCAAGGGTGCACTGCGGCCCAGGGACTGGCTGACTCGAACCGGGCGCGTGTCACGGACTGTTACCCGATTCCTGGCGGCCTTCGAGACCGGATCAGGGTTGAGGTCAAGGGCCACGACCCGGTGGACTCGCCGGTGGTTCCGGATACGAAGAAGATCTTCGCGGAGACCAAGGCGACTGTGGTGATCGAGTTCCGCTGCCCTGACTGGGAGTCCGTGGACTTCAACGACGACGGAGTCCAGGACATGTACTTCTTCACCTGCAGAGGTGGCGAGATGCTCGAAATAGAGCCGAGCAACCCCCCGCCCTGGTCCAAGGTGAGCAAGATTCTCTACGACGTGCACCTGGTCGACAAGTGACAGCGAACGACGAGTAAAGGAATCAGAACCCATGAGCATTCGGTGCTCCACCACGTCCCGGCGGGCGGTGCTGACCGTCTCCCTGACGGCGGCGCTCGCCCTGGCGATCAGCGGCTGCGGTGCTGATGACGGCGGAAAGACGAACGACACCGGTTCGTCGCAGTCCTCCACGCCCTCCGAAGAGGACAAGGGGACGAAACCGGAGGACACCGCCACCGGGGAGAACGTGGACCCGAATGTGAAACTCGCCGAGGTCAGGGGGAATGGGCTGACTCTCGTGATCAACCAGGTGAAGCGTGACTCCGGAGGTTTTGTCACGGTTCAGGGCGAGATCAAGAACGTGAGCGACAGGGTGCGGAACTCCAGTGGGTGGGAGGGCGCGGAAACCGCGATTGTCAACGGCAATCCGAACTCCGTCGCCGGTGCAACACTGGTGGACAAAGCGAGCAAGAAGCGCTACTACGTCCTTCGGGACACGGAGAACCGTTGCCTTTGCACCACCGGCATCGCACCTTTGCCGGTAGGGGAGTCGACCCCCATCTTCATGCAGTTCCCGGCACCCCCCAGCACGACGACCGAGGTCGACTTCACCCTGCCGACGTTTGCCACGACTTCCCTGAAGATCTCGGGGTGACGGCCGACATGGACCACAACCGAACCCGGTTGAAGCCGATCGGCGTCGCCGGACTCTCCGTTGCGGCAGTCATGGTCGTGGCCACGGCCACCTTGTTCGGAGCTTCGTCGGCGCTCGCCGACGACGGCCCGAGCGTACCGCCCGGCACTGAGGCGACATCGGTGCCGCCAGTGAAGCTCGACCCCAACGACCCCGACCTGAAGATGCCCGAAGGCGGCACTCTCGCACCGGGCAAGGTTCTCGACATCATCCAGGTCGTCGAGGACGAGGGCGGCGACGAGCGCCGCGAGGACAGCAACGCGGACATCAAGTTCGCGCTCCAGGCCGAGGTCCTCTTCGGCAAGGACAGCGCGAAGCTGAGCTCCGCTGCCAACTCCCGTATCGCGGCCATCGCCGCCGAGATCAAGAAGCAGAAGGCCATCAAGGTGCGTGTCTTCGGCTTCACCGACAACCTCGGCACCTCGGCCCACGGCGACGTGCTGTCCAAGCAGCGCGCCAACGCGGTGCAGTCGGTGCTGGTCAAGGAGCTGGGCTCGACGGTCACCTTCGACATCCGCGGCTACGGCGAGCAGTACCCGATCGCCGACAACAGCACGGAAGAGGGCCGCAAGAAGAACCGCCGCGTGGAGGTCTCCTTCCCGCGTGGCGGCACTTCCTGAGGCCCCGCGCCGGAACAGGGGCCCGGCACCGCGAGCGCTTCGCGGTGCCGGGCCCCTGTTGTTGCTAGAGCAGGTGGTCGGCCTTGCCGGCCTTGATGTCGCGGATCAGTTGCTGAAGCGCCTCACGGCTGTCGGTGAGGTAACGATCCTCCTCGCCGCGGACGGCGATGAAGCCGTTGCCTTCGGCGTCTGTCCCGAGCCTGAAGCAGTTGTTTCCTTCGCCGCAGTAGGGCTCTTCCCAGTTGATGTCCGGCATGCTGAACTTCCTTAGAGTTGGCTGGAGATGGCGTGAACGAAGTCTCTGGACGCGGCGGAAGCCAGCGAGGCATCCTCCATCCAGTCCAGATGTGCGCGATATTTGGTCAGCTGCGCATCCGCGTGCATGAACTCAGGACCGTGAGCTGAGTCGAGCTGCACGGTGTCGAGTTGGGGTACGACACCGTGCGCATAGAGGAGCGCGTGTCCGGCTCCGGGGAATGCGCCTCGGGCGACTGGAATCACCCGTACGTCGACGTGCTCGCGCTCCGACATCTCGCACAGGTGGAGCAGTTGCTCCCGCGTGACGTCCCGGCCGCCGAACTGCATGCGCAGGGCGGCTTCATGTACGTATCCCACGTAGTCGACGGGGGTTTCACGGTCGAGTAGCTGTTGCCTTTCCATCCGGTGCGCAACCCGCAACTCGACCTCCAGACGGGACAGCTCGGGCAGAACGGAGCCGAACACCGCGCGAGCGTATCCGTCGGTGTGGAGCAGGCCGGGAAGATGGACGGTCTGCGCCGTACGGATGCGTGTCGCGTGCCATTCGAGTTCGGCGATGTCCAGAAGGCCTGAGGGGAGCGTGCCCCTGTACTGCTCCCACCACCCGCGTTCGCGCTGCTCGGCCATATCGACGAGGGCGTCGACGTAAAGCGTGTCGGCGCAGGCGTAGTTGCAGGCCAAGGTGCGAACTCGTGCAGGTGTGATCGGACGGACGCCGCCCTCCATGTTGGAGATCTCCGTCCGGTCGATGCCCAGCAGGCCGGCCGCGTAGGCGGTGGTCGCCTCGGCTGCGACGCGCATCTTGCGCAGCTCGGCACCGAGTCGTTTCTGGCGCTCTGTGGGAGTGGCACTGCTCGGCATGGGCCCCCTCTTTCACGGACTGTGGACACAATCTGCCGCTGCGCGGGGTACCGAGTCCAACAACTGGGAGGCAATTGCCTCCATCTTTATGACACAAGTGCCATCTCTGCACTACGGCGGGTCACGCACCGCTCACGCGGCGACGAGCCGAAGTGCATCGCGCGGTCCTGCCCGCAACCTCCTGCCCTGGGAGGGGTGGTCCCGCGCCAGGGAGACAGGCCACTGCTCGTCCGCAGCGCAACGGCGTGAGCCACCCGTGCGCGCCCACGCGAAAGAGAGACGCCGCCAACTCGCCACCCGTACCAGGGGAGTCCGCCATGCACCCATCTCCACTCACCGCACTCTGCCCGGCTCTCGCCGAGACGCGCACGCCGGTCCCGTATCCGCATCCCGGCGCTCACTCCGACCCGCAGCAGTACCCGCAGCCCTACCTCCGCTCGAAGGGCCGCTCCGCGCACGGCCTCGCGCTGAGTTTCACGCTGCCCGGCGATGTCCGCAGCGCGTTCATCGGCCGTACCGCGATCGCCGCCGCCCTGAAGGCGCACGGGCTCAGCTCGTCCATCTGGCCGACCACGCTCGCTGTCGCCGAACTCATCACCGTGACCGTAAGAATGAGTCCGGGCAAGGAGCTGTACGTATCGCTGGGCCACCGCGACGACGCGCTCCGTCTGCTCGTCTGGGACCAGCACCCCCGCCACCTTCGAGCGCCCGCCGACGCCGCGCTCTGTGAGACGCGGCGTCGGCGGGCGCTCTGGCTGCTGACTGCTGTTGTGGACGACTGGGGAGGGGAGTGGGGTGCGTGTGATGCGACCTCGCCGCAGCGGGGCACCAAGTCCTTGGTTCGGCTGCCCCGTTGATGTCCGTGACCGGAGGTCGAGAAGGCGTCTGGCGGTAGGGATTGCCCCGATCATTGGGGTTGGGCACCCTCGCCCGGTCCCACTCACCCTCTGGCGGCGCGTCGGCCGGTTGCTTCCTGGCCTGCCGTCGGACCAGAGGGGGTATGAACGAACGTGACACTCTGGGGGGTGGGTGTCACGTTGCAGAACAAGGCCCCTTGAGTTCCAGTGGTCATCGCAACACTCCGGCTCAGGGGATGTGACGGACTTAGGGATCCGGCCGGTCAAGCAGCACACCGGGGCTTCAAGCTGCGTCGTGAGCGGGAGGAGTACTTCCGTCTCACGGATCTCGGGTACGGCAACAGCGAGGCCGGCCCCCTCGTCGGCATCCACCCTGGGACCGGCCGCGAGTGGCGCAATAGGACCGTCCTGAACCAAAGGCACCGGCCGGACGCTCGCGCCGCTGTGCCGTCGGCTTCGCGCTGCCGCTCGGGGCTGGTGGTCTTGTCGGTCATCACGGACAGTCGGATGCACCGCACACCCCGCAGGGGCCCGGTTTCGCAGACCGTGCCCGCGCTGTCGCCATCCACATCGGGTCGGAGGGCCCCTTGAGCCGCGGGCCTTGCAGCGGCCTCGGCGGCGGCCTTCTCGTAAGCACGGGTGAACGCGACGAGTGCCTCAGGGCCGGAGTTCACCAGGTGGGGTGCTTCGTCCTCCGGTCACAGCACTAGATGCCCGTGGTGCCGTCGACGATCTCACGGATCACGTCGAGGTGGCCGTTGTGCCGAGAGGTCTCCTCGATCAGGTGCAGGAGGATCCAGCGCAGATCGGGGTGACGGCCGTCCCTGCGGGGTTGTTCGGCCCGGGTGTCCAGGTCGTGGGAGGCGACCAGCTCGCGGTAGCGGACCGTCCGCGCCTCGTACTGGGACAGCACATCGGCGAGCGGCATGTCCACCGCGATGCGCATCTCGCGGTCGGGGTCCTCGTCCGTCCACGGGCCCTCGTCCTCGCCGCCGAGGAAGGCCACCTCGAACCAGTAGTACTCGACCCAGCTGAGGTGGTTGATCAGCCCGGCGACCGTCATCAGAGGGGAGCCGGGCAGCGGGGCCCGGCGGGCATCCTCCGGCGAGAGGCCTTCGCACTTCGCGCGTGCGGTGTCGCGTACGTAGTCGAGGAAGGTGGTCAGCTGGGTGCGCTCGTCCCATGCGGGAGGCGAATCGGTACGTGTCATCGACGTAAACCCTGTGGGACGGCCCGCTCCCTGTCCATCCCTTTCTGGTCCTCGGCGGGAACCCCGGTCGGCCCGGCCGGGCGCGCGAGCCGGGATCGTCCAGCTCGGCCCGGACCGCTCCAGCCGGCGCAACCCTGTGCGTCGAGGTGATCCAGTGATTCTATTGGTCATTTTTTATGGCCAGGTCTGATTGCATGCAGTCAGACTGGTTCGAGGGACGGGGGAGTCCATGTCGCAGCAGTTGGTGTTCAGAATTCTGGGACAACTGGTCGTCAACGCAGGGGAACGCAAACTGGCACTGGGGGGAGCGCGACAACGCACGGTCCTGGCCATGCTCTTGCTGTCACCGGACCGCGTCGTGTCCGTGGACAGTCTCATCAAGGCGGTCTGGCAGGGAAGCCCGCCCTCGACGTCGAGGAATCAGATCGCGATCTGTGTCTCGGGACTGCGCAAGACCTTCGAGTCCGAGGCGAAGGCCGACAACCTCATCGTGACGGCCCATCCGGGCTACATCCTGGCAACCGGCGATCACGTGGTGGACTCGCTGGAGTTCGAGGGAGAGATCCGTCGCGGGCGCGAGCTCATCAGGCGCGGGCAGACGGCCGAAGCCGGAGCCGTGCTGGAGAGCGCACTGAACCTGTGGCGCGGGCCGGCTCTGGACGGGATCAACGGCGTCGAGGAGGGCGCCGCGGCGCTCAACGAGCTCAGACTCGACGCGTACGAGGAACTCGCCGGGCTGCGCCTCCAGTTGGGCCAGCACCGCTCGCTCATCGGCGAACTCGCCGGGCTGGTCAAGGAGCATCCGCTGCGCGAGCAGGCGCGCGCCCATCTGATCCTCGCCCACTACCGGTCGGGGCGGCGCGCGGAGGCGCTGGAGGTCTTCCGTGAGGCACGGCAACTGCTCGTGGAGGAGCTGGGGATCGAGCCGGGCCCCGCACTTCAGGAGCTGCACGACCAGGTGCTCCGCGACGCCCCGGAGCTGACGGTACGGCATGTCGCCGCACCGGCCTTCTCCGTGCCCGCCCAACTTCCCGCCGGTGGAGCGGCGTTCACCGGCAGGGTGCAACAACTCGCGCTGCTGGACGGACTGCTCGACGAGCGCCGGGGGCACGCACCGCTCGCCGTGGGTGCGATATCCGGGGTGAGCGGGGTGGGCAAGACGGCGCTCGCCGTGCACTGGGCCCACCGTGTCGCCGAACACTTCCCCGACGGTCAGCTCTTCGCCGATCTGAGGGGATACGACGAACATGACGACCCCACGGCGGCCAGCGCAGTCCTGGACCGTTTCCTGCGGGCGCTCGGGGTTCCCGGCCCGCAGATCCCGGCCGACCCGAACGAACGGGCCGCGCTGTACCGCAGTGTCCTCGGCAGCAGACGTGCGCTGATCGTGCTCGACAACGCCGCCTCGTACCAGCAGGTCCACCTGCTGATGCCGGGCAACGGACGCTGCTGTGTGCTGATCACCGGACGGGACGCGCTGGACGGACTGACCGGCGACTACGCGGTACGCCGCATCGGGCTGAACGTCATGAACCAGGACGAGGCCGTCCGGCTGCTGCGAAAGGTCGCCGGGGAGGAGCGGATCGATGCCGATCCCGCCGGGGCCGAACTGCTCAGCCGGCTCTGCGACCGGCTGCCGCTGGCCCTGCGCATCGCGGGCGCCCGGCTTGCCGCCAAACCGCACTGGTCGGTTCGGACCCTGGTCAGCCGGCTGTCCAACCAGTGGCTGCGGCTCGACGAGCTCAGCCAGGGCGACCAGGGGGTACGCGCCGGATTCCAGCTCAGCTACCAGGCGCTGCCTCCGACCGCCGCCCGGATGTACCGACGCCTCGGGCTGCTCGCCGTACCGGACTTCACGTCCTGGGTGGGCGCCGCCGTGCTCGACACCGACCCGGCGACGGCCGAAACCCTGATCGAGCAGCTCGTCGACGCCCAACTGCTGGAGGTGGTGACCGGAGACAGCGAGGGCGCGATCCGCTACCGCTTCCAGGACCTGCTGCGCCTGTTCGGCTGGGAGCGCGCACAGGCGGAGGAGACCGAGGAGGAGCGCGACGCGGCTCTCGACCGGGCTCACGGCGGGTGGCTCGCGCTCGCCGACGCAGCCCACCGGCGGGCGCACGGCGGCGACTACACCATCATTCACGGGCCCGCGCCCCGCCTGACCCTGCCCGCGGAGATGGTCGACGCGTTGCTCGCCGACCCGATGGAGTGGTTCGAATCCGAACGGGCCGCGATCGTGGCCGTCGTCGAGCAGGCGGCGCGCACCGGCCGGTCGGCACAGGCATGGGATCTGACGATGAGCAGCAGCACGCTGTTCTCCACCCACAACTATCTGGAGGACTGGCGTACGTGCGCCGCGCATGCCCTGGAGGCGGCCCGCAGCGCGGGCGACCGGGTCGGGGAAGCGGCGATGCTGCAGTCGCTCGGCTCACTGGAGATCTACCAGAACCGGTACGCGCAGGCGGAGGCCTGGCTGGCTCCCGCACAGGAACTCTTCGACGCGCAGGGCGAGGACCACGGCCTGGCGCTCGTACGCCGCAATCTCGCGCTGTGCGAGCGGTTCCGGGGGGACCTCGGGGCAGCCCTGCACCACGCCGAGGAAGCGCTGCGGGGATTCCGGAAAGTCGGTGATCTGATGTCCGAGAGCTACGTTCTCGGTCTGATGGCCCAGATCGAACTGGAGTGTGGGCGGGTCCGTGAAGGCATCATCCTGAGCGCCGAGGCCGTTTCGATGAGCCGGGCGGCCGGCTTCCTCCGGGGCGAGGCGCAGAACACCTACCGGCTGGCCGAAGCCCAGATGCGCAACGGGGAGCCCGCGAGGGCGGCGGAACACTGCCGCACCGCGCTGGGGCTCTCCCGGGTCGAAGGGGACGCGGTCGGCGAGGTGTACGCCCTGCGTGGTCTGGGCGAGGCACTGTGGCGCCAGGAGCTGCTGGACGACGCGCAGAGCTGTCTTCAGCACGCCCTCGTCCTGGCCGTGGATCTGGCCGACCGGTTCCTGCAGGCCAGGATCACGGTCGATCTCGGTGTCATTCTGGTCGCACGGGGAGACGGGGAAGGCGTGTCCGTGCTCAGCCGCAGTCAGGAGGTGTTCGCCGACCTGGGGGCCGATGCCTGGCAGCGTCGGGTGGCCCGGGTCGCCCGGGCGGCACGGACGGTGGGTGCGGGACGGTCTCTACCGGTCGCGGAACTGGCCCGGCTGCTGGAGCGCTGAGAGCGACGGGGCGGTGGTGGAAACGCCGGGCCGGTCCGCGGCAGGGGCGGGGACCGGCCCGGCGGGCTCGTCCGGTGCTGGTCACGAGTAGGTCTGCGGGTGCGTCGCTGTCACGACCACGGCTGCTCGTTCGTCGCAGTGCCGCTGTCCCCGTTGCCGGGGTTGCTCCACGGCTGCTCGACGGTGACCCGGTGGCCGTCCGCCGTCGTCGGGCCCGTGCTGATCGCGGCAGCCAGACCGACCAGCAGGAGTGTGGCGGTGCACAGACCCGACTGATCGGTTGGTGCGGGCCCGTCCGTCCGCATCCTGGGAATATTGGGGTAGTCCGTGGGATCCACATCAGAAGATCGAAGCGGTGGTCAGGCCGCCGCCGCCCCCGAGGAGACCGTCTGGCCGGCCCACAGCGGCGTGGGCGGAGTGAGCCTGGCCGTGGAACGCGCCCGACCGGCCGACCGCTCCCCGGACGCGGCTCGCGCGGCACTCGCACGCTGGTCCGAAGCTCCGGCGCAGGCGTTCCCGTACGCCGACGTGCTCGGGTACTACCGGGCCGTGGGACGCAACCACGCCGACGACGAACTGCTCGCCGAACTCCGGGCCGTCGGTGAGCGGCTGACCCCGGCCGCCCCGGCGTACGGGGAGGAGCGGCTGCTGGCCGACTGGCTGCCCATGACGTACGACCGGACGGACGGGGACTACGACTCGTACATCGGGACAACGGTCTTCGACTCGCTGGTCGAACAGGCGGGTCCGGGCCGCAGAGTGGAGGCCGTCGACGGATTCACCGCCGTGGCCGTCGCCGACCTGGTCGCCATCGAGGCGGATGCCCTGGCCGCGGCGCCGGACGCGCCGCGCGCCTACGCGCGCACGCGGGCCGCCGCCCGGACACTGACCCGGATCGGGGACTATCTCCCGTACGCGGCAGCCGAGTCGGAGGACCTGGCGCAGCTGCGGACCGTGCTGAGCGTGCAGAGCGCCGCCGACATCCTGGCAGCCGTCGCAGCCAAGGCGGCCCAGTCGACGGCCGCACGCTTCCCGGTGATCCACCGCAAGGCGGTGGAACTCACCCTGATTCCGACGACCCGTCTGCACGACGAGCTGATGTTCATCCGCAGCATCCAGATATTCGAAGGCATCTACCAGCAGGTGGCGCGTGGTGTGGAAGCGGCGTCGGCGGGGCTGGAGCGCGGCGACGTGGCAGCCGTGTGCGAGCTGTTGGCCGACGCGGCCGCCCGCATCGAGGCCACCCCGATCCTCTACCGCGTGCTGACCGGCATGCCCGTCGAATCCTTCGCGGTCATCCGTGGATACACCGACGGCCGGAGCGCCATCCAGTCCCGCTGGTACCGGCAGGTGGAGGCGTTCTGCATGCCCGGACAGCCCATGCCCACGGGGAAGAAGATCCCCGACGTGCGCGTCGAAGGGCCGGGTCTGGACGCCGCGTTCGTGGCACGCGCCGCCGCCCTGCACACCGATGACGCACGCCGGGTGGCCGAGGCGATGCTGCGGCTGGACAAGGCGTGGGGCGCCATGAAGCGCAACCACTGGGGACTCACACTGAAGATCATCGGTGATGTGCCCGGCACCGGCGGGACCAGCGGCGCCTCCTATCTCAAGACGGCCGCGCAGGTGCCGTTGTTCCCCCGCCTCAGGCGCGACGCCGGAGCGGAAGGCGCGAGCCACACCACCACGGACGAGGGAGTCCACTGATGCACGACAGCCGGCCGGACACCGCCGAGCGGTACAACCATGAACTCCGCCAGAAGATCATGGGTTACATCGTCTCGCAGGCCATCCACGCGATCTGTGAACTCGGCATCCCCGATCTGCTGGCCCGGCGCCCGCACCGCATCGACGAACTGGCCGCCGGTACCGGCGCCGACCCCGACGCCCTGCACCGTTTCCTCCGCGTCCTCGCCGCCGAGGGAATCCTGACCGAGGAACAGCCCGGCACCTTCGCACTGACGGACATGGGCTCCCTCCTGCGTACCGACGTCCCCGGTTCGCTCGCGCATCTCTCCAGCCTGATGGCGGGTGAGGCATATCGGGCGTGGGGCGCCGCCACGCATTCGCTGCGCACCGGCAGTCCCGGCTTCGAGCACGTCTACGGCAGCCCCTACTTCGAGTGGCTGGCCCACAACCCCGAGGCGGCCCGCACCTTCAACGAGGGCCAGGCGGGCCTCGTGGCCCTCCGCCTCCTGCCGCTCCTGGAGTGGGACTGGAGCGAGGTCGGCACGGTCGTCGACGTCGGCGGCGGCAACGGCGCCCTGCTCAGCGATCTGCTGCGCGGCAACGACCGGCTGAAGGGCGTCATCCTCGACCTGCCGCACGTACTCGAAGAGACCCGCCGTGTCCTCGCCGACGCCGGGCTCGACGGCCGGGCCGACTGTGTCGGCGGCAGTTTCTTCGACAGGGTGCCGTCCGGCGGCGACGTCTACGTGCTGGCGCAGATCCTGCACGACTGGGACGACGAGCAGGCCGTGCGGATCCTGGCGTCGTGCCGACGTGCCATGGGTGAGCACGGCAGGCTCCTCATCCTGGAACAGGTCGTTCCCGACGACGGATCGCGGCACCCGGCCGCACTCCTGGACCTGCACATGCTGGTGCTGCTCGGCGGCCGGGAGCGTACCGAGTCGCAGTGGCGTGCCCTGCTCGACCGGGGCGGCTTCGACACCTCGGCGATCACCCGCGGCGCCCGTGCCGCCCTCATCGAGGCGGCCCCGCGCAAGGCTCCCGCATAGGCGTCCCCCCAAGGATCCTCCAGGGGATCTCCAGGGGATCTCCAGGGGGGACCTGAGTCCCCCCTGGAAAAGGGGTGGCAGGCCCAATGATGCCGAGGCGGTCGCACGACAGACTGATCTCTGCCGGGACCAAGAGGACCCACTCGCAGGAGGCAGTCATGACAACACCAGCACCGCCCAGGCTCTGGCAGGCGCCGCTGCGGGGAATCGCCCTGGCGGCCCAGAAGGTGCCGCAGCTCGCACTCTTCGTCCTGATGGTGATCTCCCTCGTCTATCTCGGGTTCGGTGTGGGTGTGCTGCTCCTGCCGCTCGTGGTGGCGGGCGTACGGAAGCTGGCGAACCGGTCCCGGCGCCTGGCGTACACCTGGTCCGGGGTCAGGATCTCCGAGCCGTACCTTCCGCTGCCCGACCGTGAGCCGGGATTCCTCGGCCGGGTGCGCCGCTGCCGGCAACTGCTCTTTGACCCCGCCACCTGGCGGGACATGCTGTGGACGATCACCGACCCGGTCATCGGCACCGTGCTCGCGCTGCTGCCCGCGGCCCTGCTCGTCTACGGACTGGAGGGCCTGGTCTTCCCGTTCGTCTGGGACGCTCTCGTGTCGGCCGGCTACGACGACCACTACGCCGGTCTGATCCATGTGAGCGGCGAGCGGGGTGTGGGGACCTGGCTGATGCCTCTGGCCGGCATCGGGTTCATCGGTCTCGGCCTCTGGGCCGGCCCCCGCCTCCTCACCGCCCACGCCCTGTTCACAAGCAAGCTGCTCGGCCCGCGGCCCGGGGACGAACTCGCCGCCCGGGTCGGCCATTTGACTCTGACACGAGGGGCGGTCGTGGACAGTCAGGCGGCGGAGCTGCGCCGCATCGAACGGGATCTGCACGACGGGGCCCAGGCCCGGCTGGTCGCCATGGGCATGAATCTCGACGCCGTCGAGCAACTCCTGGACACCAACCCCGAAGCCGCCCGCGCCCTGTTGGCGGAGACCCGGGACTCGTCCTCGAAGGCGCTCGGCGAACTCCGCGATCTCGTCAGGGGAATTCACCCGCCGGTCCTCTCCGACCGGGGACTGGGCGATGCCGTACGCGCCCTGGCCCTGGACAGTCCCCTCCCGGTCGACGTCGTCGTCGATCTGCCGGGCCGGCTGGACGCACCCGTCGAGTCCGCCGCGTACTTCGCCGTCAGTGAACTGCTGACGAACGTGGCGAAGCACGCCCGCGCCGGGCGCGTCTGGATCGATATCCGGCACGAGAACGACGCGTTGCGCATCAGCATGAGCGACGACGGAGTCGGTGGTGCGACCGCATCGGCGGGAACCGGGCTGCGCGGAATTGAGAGCCGCATTGCCGCATTCGACGGCATACTTGCCGTGAACAGCCCCCAGGGCGGACCGACGATGGCGACTATGGAGATCCCGTGCGCATTGTTCTTGCCGAAGACCTCTTCCTCCTGAGGGAAGGTCTGGTCCGCCTCCTCACGGCTCATGGATTCGAGATCGCCGCAGCCGTGGACAACGGACCCGCACTCCTGGACGCGCTCATCGAGCACCGGCCGGACGTGGCGCTCGTGGATGTACGTCTCCCGCCGACCTTCACCGACGAGGGACTGCGCGCCGCCATCGAGGCACGGACCAGGATCCCCGGACTCCCGGTGCTGGTGCTCTCGCAGTACGTGGAGCAGCTCTACGCGCGCGAACTGCTGGCGGACGGCTCGGGTGGGATCGGATACCTGCTCAAGGACCGGGTCTTCGACAGCCGGCAGTTCATCGACTGTGTGCGCCGGGTGGCCGCCGGAGGCAGCGCGATGGACCCGGACGTGGTGGCGAAACTCCTGGCGGGCAACGCGAGCGACGAACCGCTGGCCCGGCTCACCGTACGCGAGCGGGAGGTGCTCGCGCTGGTGGCGGAGGGCCGGTCCAACGCCGCCATCGCCGCACGGCTCGGCGTCAGCGAGAAGGTCGTCACCAAACACACGTCGAATGTCTTCACAAAACTCGACCTGGCACTCTCCGACGACGACAACCGCCGCGTTCTCGCCGTCCTTGCCTATCTGAATTCCTGAACGTCGCAGCTGTATAGGCGCCGTATAGCCGTCACGGGCATGCTGCGCCCGATGAGTCATGACCTCATTCGGGGAAATTCAGAGAAATCAGAGATGCGCCACATGAATGGGCCGGTCGGTCCGACAGGGAGAGTAGGAATAATGCGAGCCGGATCTCCAGAATTCGAAGGAATGGTTGGCAGGCTGCGGCGCCATGCCGCCGAAACGCCCGACCGGGACGCCGTGCTGTTCTTCCGCGGATCGGCACAGGACCACGCCCCCGAGCGGCTGGACTACGCCGGCCTGGACCGCGCCGCCCGGTCGACGGCCGCCTGGCTGCAGACCCGCTGCCGTCCGGGCGACCGGGTCCTGCTGCTGCACCCGCAGGGCCTCGACCTGGTGAAGTCCTTCGCCGCCTGCCTCTACGCGGGACTCGCCCCGGTCGTCGTCCCGGTGCCCGGCGGCCAGGCCCACCAGGCCGAGCGGACCGCCCGGATCGCCGTCGACTGTGCGGCCGCCTTCGTGCTCACCGACAGCGTCAGCCTTCCCGACGTCGAGACATGGCTGGCCGAGCCCGGAACTCCCGTACTGGAATTCGCCGTTACGGACCAGGGAGAACTCGCGGAGCCCGGGAACTGGACGGATCCGTGCAGCGGCCCCGACGACGTGGCCTTCCTGCAGTACACCTCGGGATCGACGAGCGAGCCGCGCGGTGTGGTCGTCAGCCACGCGAACATCGCGCACAACATCGGGGAACTCACCGACGCGCTCGGCTGGACCGCCGGCATGCGCTTCTGCGGCTGGGTCCCGATGTTCCACGACATGGGTCTCATCCTGACCGTGCTCTCACCGCTCCACCTCGGCACCACGACGGTCCTCATGACCGCGACGTCCTTCCTCAAACGGCCGCACATGTGGCTCGACCTGATCGACCGCTACGACATCCAGGTCAGCTGCGCCCCCAACTTCGCCTACGACCTCTGCGCCCGACGCCTCACCGACGAGCAGATCGCCCGCCTCGATCTCTCCCGGTGGCTCTGCGCGGCCAACGGCGCCGAGCCCGTCGACGCCGCGACGATGGAGCGCTTCGCCAAGCGCTTCGCCCCGTCCGGCTTCCGCTACGAGGCCTTCGCTCCCGCCTACGGCCTCGCCGAGACCACCCTCCTGGTCTCCGGCACCCCCACCGGCCGCGCGCCCGTGCTGCGGCAGGTCGATCCGCAGGCTCTCGAAGGGCACCGCCTGGTGCCGGTCGGCCCGCAGCGGGACTCCGTGACCCTGGCGGGCTCCGGCCGGGTCGCCGGCATGGACGTCAGGATCGTCGACCCCACCTCGCTCGACGAACTCTCCGACGGGTACATCGGCGAGGTCTGGGTGCGAGGTGCATCCCTCACCCAGGGCTACTGGCAGCGCCCCGAGGCCACTGAACGCCTCTTCCACGCCGCCACCACCGACGACGAACGGGGCTTCCTGCGCACCGGCGACCTCGGCGCCCTTCTGGACGGGGAGCTCTTCATCACCGGACGGATCAAGGAGATGCTGATCATCCACGGGCGCAACCTCTACCCGCACGACATCGAGCGCGAGGTCGGCGCTCTCGATCCGGCCTTCGAAGGACGCATCGCCAGCGCGTTCGCCGTACCCGGCCCGGACGGCCGGGGCGAGGAGATCGTCGTCGTGCAGGAGATACGGGCCGGGCAGCGGGACCCCGCCCGGCTGGGTGAACTCGCCGCCCGCGTCAAGGAGGCCATGGGCCGCAGCCTCGGCATGAAGGCCCCGCACATCGTGCTGGTCAGGCCGGGCCAGGTCCGCCGCACCACCAGCGGGAAGATCCAGCGCACGCTGATGCGGGAGCTGTTCCTCTCGGACGCGCTCACCCCGCTGTACGCCACCGAGAGGCAGGCGTGATGACGAACCAGGACGCCTTGGACTTCGAAGCCGCGACCACCCGCGACTGGCTGATCGAACGGGTCGCCGACTATCTCGAAAAGTCCCCCGCCGCCGTCGCCCGTGACGCCTCGCTGATCTCGATGGGCCTCGACTCGGTCTACGCCGTCGCGCTCTGCGGCGATCTGGAGGACCGCTTCGGCCTGGAACTGGACGCGGCCCTGGTGTGGGAACACCCCACGGTCGATGCCCTTGTCAGCCATGTCCGGGACCAGCTGGCCACCGCCGGTCGTATCTGAGAGAGCGTGAGAGATTCCATGACACGGCACACCGCCCCCGAGATCGCCATCGTCGGAGCCGGCATCGGCGGCCTCACCGCCGCGATGGCACTGACCCGCCGAGGACTGCGGGCCCAGGTCTACGAGCAGGCGCCCGTACTGCGCGAGGTCGGCGTCGGCCTCCACCTGGCGCCCAACGGCAGCCGGATCCTCCACCGCTTCGGCCTGGCCGAGCAGTTGCGCGAGGTGGCCGTACGTCCCGAGGCCCTCGAAGTGCGGCGCTGGAACGACGGCCAGGTTCTCACCCGCCGCCGGATGGGTGATGTCTGGGAGACGGAGTTCGGCGGCCCGCACTACACCATGCACCGCGCCGACCTGCACGGCCTGCTGGCCGAGCGGCTCCCGGCGGGTTCGCTGCGCCTGGGCAGCCGGTGCACCGGCCACACCGAGGACGCCGACGGCGTCGAACTCCGCTTCGCCGATGGATCCACCGCGCGGGCCGACGTCCTGATCGGCGCGGACGGCGTCAACTCGCTGGTCAGGGCGGCTGTTGCGGGTGGTCGAGACCTGCTGGTGCCGACCGGTACCTGCGCGGTGCGCGGACTCGTGGACATGAACCGGCTGCCCCGCCTCGACCCTGAGGACATGTACGTGTGGGCGGGCCCCGGCGGCCGGATGCTCACCGCCCCGGTGAGCGGCGGGCGGCAGCTCTCCTTCGTCGCGGTGATCCCGGAGAACGACGACGAGCAGCAGCGCGAGTCCTGGGGCCGGCCGGCCGAACTCGACCTGGTGGCAAAGGCGTTCCAGGGCTGGGACCCCACGGTCCAGGAGCTGGTCGATGCCGCCGGCGAGGCCGGTCACTGGTCGCTCCGCGACCGTGACCCCCTGGACCGCTGGAGCACCCCGCGCACCACCCTGCTCGGCGACGCGGCGCACCCGATGCTGCCGCACCACGGGCAGGGCGCCAGCCAGGCCATCGAGGACGCCGTCGTGCTGGCCGCTTGCCTCGCCGAAGCGGGCGGGAGCCGGCGGCAGGACATCGCCGCGGCTCTGCACCGGTACGAGACGGTCCGCCTCGCGCACACCGCACAGGTCCAGCTGGGCAGCCGCGACAGCGGCTCACAGCGCCTCGGCGGCGGGCCGGCCGGCCCGCAGCCCCGCAATCAGTCCGGCCAGGAGATGAAGGCGCTCGTAGCCGACACCTCCTGGATCCAGCGCCACGACGCGGAGGCGGCACTCGCCGCACAACCCGCGGCCTGACCCCCCACCCCCATCATCCAACCCCTGGACGAGGAGTCCCCATGTCACGACCGCAGAGCTGGGCCGACCGGCTCCTGACCTTACCGGGCGGAAGGAAGGGGAAATGGCTGACGCTGGTCGCTTGGCTGATCATCGTCGCCGTGTCCGTACCGCTCGCCGGACAGCTGTCCGGCATCGAGAAGGACGAACTCACCGTCGAGCTGCCCCGCGGGGCCGAGTCCACCGATGTCGCGGGCCTCGCCGACCGGTTCGCCGACGGCAAGATCTCGCTCGGCATCGTCGTCTACGCCCGCGCCGACGGGCTCACCTCCGAGGACAGGGCGAAGGTCGCCGCCGACGTCAAAGAGTACGCCGCACTGGCGGCCGGGCCGGTCGGACCGGCCAGGCCCTCCGCCGACGGCAAGGCGCTGACCGTACTGGTGCCCCTCGACAAGGAGGACAGCACCGCACTCGCGGACAACGCCAAGAAGGTGCGGGACCGGGCCACGGCCGACCGGCCCGACGGCCTCGACGCGAAGCTGACCGGACCGGCGGGCAACTCGCTGGACGCCACCGACGCCCGTGAGTCGACCGGCCGCGCGCTGACCATCATCACGGTCCTGGTCGTCGCCTCGCTCCTGCTGATCACCTACCGCAGCGCGATCCTGTGGCTGCTGCCCCTCCTCATCGTGGGCGTCGCCTTCCTCACCACCCAGGCCGTCTCGTATCTCCTCGCCAAGGGCTTCGGCCTGACGGTCGGCGGAGGCAACGAGATCGTGGTGACTGCCCTGCTGTTCGGTGTGGGCACCGACTACGCGATGCTGCTGCTGGCCCGCTACCGCGAGGAACTGAGGGTCCACGACGACCGGCACCTGGCCGCACAGACCGCGGTACGCCGTGCCGTGCCGGCCATCGCCGCGTCCGCGGCGACCGTCAGCATCGGTCTGCTCTGTCTCACCCGGGCGGACGTCGGGTTCAACTACACGCTCGGCCCCTCCGGAGCCATCGCCATCGTCTGCGGACTCGCCGCGATGACCACGCTCTTCCCGGCCGTGCTGGTGCTGCTCGGGCGCTGGGTGTTCTGGCCCAACGTGCCGCGTGCCGGAGTGGCCGTGAAGAATGCCAACCACCGCCTGTGGGACCGGATGGGCGGCCGGATCTCCCGGCGTCCCCGTCTGGTGTGGATCGGCTCCGCTCTCGTCCTCACCGTCCTCGCACTCGGCTCGCTCGGCCTCAGGACCGGACTCGACGACGAACACCTCGTGGTCGGCAAGCCGGGCTCGATCGCCGGCCAGGACCTTCTCGCCGCCCATTACCCGGCCGGGCAGAGCCAGCCGGCCCAGGTCATCAGCAGGGCCGACGCCGCCCCCGCGATCGCCGCCGCGCTCAAGGGAATCGACGGGATCGCCGAGGTGGCCCCGGCGGAGAAGTCCACCGACGGCACTCTCGCCGCCACGCGCGTCGTGCTGAAGGACAGCGCGGACAGCGAAGCCGCGGCCCGCACCGTGGACCGTATCCGCACCGCCGTGCACTCCGTGACCGATGCCGACGCGAAGGTCGGCGGGCCCACGGCGATGGCTCAGGAGAAGGCCGAGGCGCAGGCGCACGACCGCAAGGTGGTGATCCCGCTGGTGCTCGCCGTCGTCTTCCTCATCCTGGTGGCGCTGCTGAGGGCGCTGGTCGCCCCGCTCCTCCTGATGGCGACCGTGGTGCTGTCCTACTTCGCCGCGCTCGGCATCAGCTGGCAGCTGTTCCAGCACGTCCTGGGTTTCCCGGCGGTGGACATCCAGGTCATGCTGATCGGCTTCCTGTTCCTGGTGGCGCTCGGCGTCGACTACAACATCTTCCTCATCCACCGCATCCGTGAGGAGGTCGGTCACCGCGGCCACCGTGCCGGGGTGCTCTCCGGCCTCACCTCCACCGGCGGGGTCATCACCAGCGCGGGCGCCGTGCTCGCGGCGACCTTCGCCGCGCTGACCACCGCACCGCAGGTGGCGTTCATCGAGATCGGCATCGTGGTGGCCATCGGCGTCCTCATCGACACCTTCCTCGTCCGGTCCGTGCTGGTCCCCGCCCTGGCCCTCGATGTCGGCCGCAGGTTCTGGTGGCCGGGCAGGCCGGCCGCCACGGACGCCGCACCGCCGGTCGCCGGGGAGCGGCTCGCGCCGGCCGCGGTGTGGTGATCGGTGTGCTGCTCGCCGTGATGGCGTACGCCGGTGGCCTCGTCAATGTGCTGGGCGGCGTCTATCAGGTCTCCGTCACACCCGACGCGATGCAGGGGCGGGTCAGCAGCGTCCTCACGCTGATCGCCTCCGGAGCGGGCGCCCTCGGCGCACTCGGCAGCGGTTTCCTCCTGGACGGCGCCGGTGTGACACACGCCCTCGCCGCGATCGCCGGCTGCATGGTGCTGCTGGCCCTGACCGCCCTGATCAGTCCGGCACTTCGGCGGCCCGACGCGGCGCCGGCCGCCGACCGGTCCGCTGTATAGGGCCGGTATAGCCCCTCTTCCTAGGTTCTGGACCATCAACCTCCGTACTTCGAAGGAGACTTCCCCATGACTCCGCCCATCGACCGCCGCCAGGTCCTGCGCACATCCGCCGGCGCCGCCGTCCTGGCCGGCCTCGGCACCGCCGCGACGGCCACGGCGGCCTCTGCGGCAACGGCATCTCCTGCCGCACCGTCCGCCTCTCGCCGGATCACGCCCAAGGACGGTCCGGAGATTCCCACCGTGCCGGGCATGAACGGGGACCCTCGTTCCAACGAGTTCTGGTACGTCTTCGACCAGGAACTCTGGTACCACCGCACTCCGGAGGTGATTGCCGCCAACGAGAAGCTCGGTGAGGTACTCGGCGAGGACCCCGAGGTCGCCATCGTCCAGGCCTACCTCGCGCACCGCAGCGCCGGCACCTACCCCAGCGGCTTCCGCACGCTCGTCACCCCGCTCAAGGACGCGCTGACCGTACTGTCCGACGCCCAGTGGAGCGTCATCGACCGCTACTACCCGCGCACCGATCCGGCCGGTCTGACCAAGGCGTTCGCAGACTTCGGCCAGGGCGTGCTCTACGACCCGCGGCTGTCCGAGGGCCAGCGCAGCCACACCATGAACGGCAACCCGCCGGTCGGCTTCCACGCCTGGCACTGCTACCTCCGCGCCATGCAGCTGCTCGGCATCGACTCCCGCCGCTGGGCGCCGATCGACCCGCTGATCGGTCTCTCCTGGGAGATCCAGTCGATCGTGAAACCGAAGCCCGACGTCATCTACCCGCCGATGGCACCCGGGCAGCTGCGCACGCTGACCGCGAAGTGGCTCAGCCGCAGCCCTGCCCAGGTCGACACCGCCTTCGAGACGTTCCCGTACCCGCAGGGCGTCAGCTGACACGTCCATCGAGTTCCGAGAGGGAGAGGGCATCGCCATGCATACGTCGAAACGGACGGAACCGACCGCAGTGTCTGAGGAGAGAACCGGAGTCTGGCTGATCGGCGCACGCGGCTCCGTGGCGACGACCGCGATCGTCGGAGCCGCGGCGATCCGGGCCGGACTCGCCCGGCAGACCGGCTGTGTCGCAGCGCTGCCCGCCTTCGCGGAACTGGGCCTGCCGGGGCTGGACCAACTGGTGTTCGGCGGCCACGACACCGACGAGACCCCGCTGGCCAAGCGGGCCGAGCAGCTGTCCGAGGCAGGTGTCCTGCCCTCCGCGCTCCTCGGTCCGCTGGCCGCCGACCTCGCCGCGGCCGACGCCGAGATCCGGCCCGTGCGCGATGCGTCGGCGGCCGGCCGGCAGGACCGGCTGATCGAGGCGGTCGCCGCGGACATCGAGTCCTTCCGGCTCCGTGCGGGCCTCGACCGGGTCGTGGTGATCAACGTCGCCACGACCGAACCGCACGCCGACCCCGACCCGGCGTGCGCATCGCTGGACGCACTGGACACGGCACTCGCCCTGGGGGCGTCCCCGCTGACGTACAGCTCGGTCTACGCCCTCGCCGCGTTCAGAGCCGGCTGTCCCTACGTCGACTTCACCCCGTCGGCGGGGGCGCGTCTGCCCGCGCTGGACGAGTACGCCGTCGCGGCCGGACTGCCCTATGCGGGCAGCGACGGCAAGACGGGGGAGACCCTGGTCAAGTCCGTCCTGATGCCGATGTTCGCGCGTCGGGCCCTGGAGGTGCGCTCCTGGTCGGGTACGAACCTGCTCGGCGGCGGCGACGGCGCGGCCCTCGCCGAGCCGTCCCGGGCCCGCAGCAAGACGGCGTCCAAGCGGCGGGTGCTCGACGAAGGGCTGGGCCACGCCGTCGAGGGCGGGGTCCACATCCACCACATCGCCGCACTCGGCGACTGGAAGACGGCCTGGGACCACATCGTCTTCAACGGCTTCCTCGACGTGCGGATGACGATGCAGTTCACCTGGGAGGGCTGCGACTCGGCCCTCGCCGCGCCGCTCGTGCTCGACCTGGCGCGGTTCATGGCGCTCGCCCACCGGTCGGGTGCCGTGGGGCCGGTGCCCGAACTGGGCTTCTTCTTCAAGGACCCGGTGGGCTCGACCGTCCACGGGCTGGAGGAACAGTTCACGGCCCTGGCCGACTGGGCGCTGGGCGCGGCGGCGGTGAAACCGTGAGCGGCCTCCAGGGCCGCTCGGGCCGCTCCGGCCGGGACACGGCCCCGTACGCCGCCGGGCAAACCGGCCCGTACGCGGCCGAGCACGCGGGCCGGCGCGCACGGCCGTACGCTCCGGCCGGCCGGCGCCGTGCCGGGTACCGGTCCGGTCCCTCCGACCGGTGGCTTCCCTCCGCCGGCGCCGTCGCCCGCCTGGTACGGGCGCCCGCGGCACTCACCGTCCCCGGCGATGTGCTGGCCGGAGCGGCTGCGGCCGGAGTGTCCAACGGCCGGATCCCGGGACGCGGGACGCTGGGACTCGCGGCGTCGTCCGTCTGCCTCTACTGGGCGGGCATGGCGCTCAACGACTACGCCGACCGCGACCTCGACGCCGTGGAACGTCCCGAACGCCCGATCCCGTCCGGCGAGGTCTCGCCCGGACAGGCGCTGGCCATCGCCTCCGGTCTCACCGCGGCCGGCCTCGGCCTCGCCGCGCTGAGCGGCGGTCGTGCGGCACTGCCCGCCGCCGTGTCGCTGGCCGGAGTCGTCTGGGCGTACGACCTCGCCCTCAAGGCGACCCCGGCCGGCCCCGCGGCCATGGCCGCGGCCCGCGGCCTCGACGTTCTGCTGGGCAGTACGGGCGGCGCGCACGGGCGGCGCGGACGGACCCGGGCCGCGCTCCCCGCCGCGCTCACCATGGCCGCGCACACCTTCGCCGTGACGGTGCTCAGCCGACGCGAGGTGAGCGGTGCCACCAGGGCGGTCCCCGCCGCAACGCTCGCCGTCACCGGGGCGGTCACGGCGGCAGCGGCGGCGTACGGGAACCGGGCGGCGCCCGGGGACCGGGCAGTCGGCCGCACCCTCGCCGCCGTCTATCTCACGACGTGCGGGCCGGCCCAGTTCGACGCGGCCCGTACCCCCTCGGCCCCGACGGTACGACGGGCGGTGGGCGCCGGAATCCACGCGATGATGCCGCTCCAGGCCGCGCTGACCGCGGCGGCCGGCTCCACGGCCGCCGCCCTGCCGCTGACGGCGGCGCTGCCCCTGGCCCGACGACTGGCCCGGAAGGTGTCACCGACATGACGACGGCCGATGCTCTGCGCTTCGCCTACGGCACCAACGGCTTCGGTGACCACCGCATCGCGGACGCACTGAGAGTACTGGCGGATCTCGGCTACGACGGGGTCTCGCTGACCCTCGATCACCAGCACCTGGACCCGTACGCGCCGGATCTCACCGCGCGGATCGCCCAGGTCCGCACGGTCCTCGAAACCACCGGACTCGACGTGGTCGTCGAAACCGGCGCCCGCTATCTGCTCGACCCGATGCGCAAGCACCGGCCGACCCTGGTGTCGGCCCACGGCCGCAGCCACCGCGTCGACCTGCTGTGCAGGGCGACGGACATCGCCGCCGAACTCGGTGCCACGACAGTGCACCTGTGGAGCGGCGTCGCCTCCGACGAGGGCGTCCCCGAGCAGGAGGCGTGGCAGCGGCTCGCCGAAGGCTGCGCCACCGTCCTCGCCCACGCCTCGCGGTCAGGGGTGGACCTGGCCTTCGAACCGGAGCCGGGCATGCTGGTCGCCACGCTGGACGACTACCGCCGCCTGGTGGGGCTGCTCGACGGACACGACCGGCTCCGGCTGACCCTCGACATCGGCCACTGCCGCTGCCTGGAGCCCCGTTCCGAGGCGGAGTGCGTGCACCGGACGGCGGACCGGCTGGCCCACGTACAGATCGAGGACATGCGGCGCGGGGTCCACGAGCACCTTCCCTTCGGGGACGGCGAGATCGACTTCCCGCCGGTGCTCGCGGCGCTCGCCGAGGTGGGCTACCGCGGCCTGGTCTCGGTGGAACTTCCCCGGCACAGCCATGCCGCGACCGTCCAGGCACGCCGCAGCATCGCATTCCTGCGCGAGGCGGCCGAGACCGCGAGCGCGTCCGTACCCGAACTCGTGAAGGGCGGGCCCCGGCCATGACGACCCCGCAAACCCCGACAGCGGCAGGCGCCGTCCATGACAGCCGGACCGTCCGCGCCCTGCTGGGCACGCTGGACGCCGCGCTCGACGGATCCCGCCGTGAACGGCTCGCCGCGGACCGGGCCGCCGTGGCCGCCGACCCCACCGCACTGGACAGCCGCTTCCCTTCGGCCGGCCGTGTCTACGGCCGCCTTCCACTGCCCGAACGGGCGCTCCCGGACCGCGCGGGCTGGGCCGTCGAGGATGCCGTACGCGCCGCGCTGCTGCTGTCCCTCGCCCCCGAACGCACCGCCGCCGAGGCGGCCCGCCGGTACGCGCAGGGCGACGCCGGCGAACGGCGCGGAGTGCTGCTGTCGCTGCCCTACCTGCCGATCGGCGACGCCGCAACGGTACTCACCGACGACGCCCTGCGCACCAACGACGCCCGGCTGATCACTGCCGCGCTCGGCCCGTACGCCCGAGCCCACCTGGACCAGCACCGCTGGCGCCATGCGGTCCTCAAGTGCCTGTTCAGCGGCATACCGCTGACCGCGGTGGCCGGACTGCACGCGCGCAAGGACGCCGAACTGTCCCGAATGACCCAGGCGTTCGCCGACGAGAGGCGTGCCGCGGGCCGCCCCGTACCGGCCGATGCCGCGCTGCTCGTCCCGGCCGGCTAGCGCGCCCCACGGCCCACCCCCCTATCCCGCAGGAGCCCGCACATGCGGATTTTCGACCCGCACATCCACATGACCTCACGTACCACCGACGACTACCGCGCCATGCACCGCGTCGGTGTCCGTGCCGTGGTCGAGCCGGCGTTCTGGCTCGGTCAGCCCCGGACCTCGGCCGAGAGCTTCGCCGACTACTTCGACGCACTGCTCGGCTGGGAGCCCTATCGCGCCGCCCAGTACGGGATCAGCCACCACTGCACGATCGGGCTCAACCCGAAGGAGGCCAACGACCCGCGCTGCACCCCCGTACTGGATCTGCTGCCGCGCTATCTCGCCAAGGACGGCGTCGTGGCCGTCGGTGAGATCGGCTTCGACACCGTCACCCCGGCCGAGGAGCACGCCTTCGCCGCGCAGCTCGCGCTGGCCGTCGCGCACCGGCTGCCCGCACTCGTCCACACGCCGCACCGCGACAAGGCCGGCGGCACCGCACGCTCCCTGGCCGTCGTGGCGGAATCCGGGATCGACCCGGGTTTCGTCGTGCTGGACCATCTCAACGAACTGACGGTCCGACAGGTGGCCGACTCCGGCTGCTGGATGGGGTTCTCCATCTACCCGGACACCAAGATGACGCCCTCCCGGATGGTCGAGATCCTGCGGGGATACGGCACCGAACGGATGCTGGTGAATTCCGCGGCCGACTGGGGGCACAGCGACCCGCTCCTGACACGTGCCACCGCCGAGGCGATGCTGGCCGCCGGATTCGACGAGACGGACGTCGACCGCGTCCTGTGGCGCAATCCGCAGGAGTTCTACGGACAGAGCGGCCGGCTCGACCTCGGCACCACCGGGGCCGCGGAGGCGTCCGGACTGTATGCGGGCAACTCCGTGGCCCGCGGCGGAAGCTGAGGACGGTACGACCGTGAGACTCCAGCACCCCGACGGCACCGACGTCCACCTCGCCTACTGCACCAACGTGCACCCGGCCGAGGACCTGCCCGGCATCACCGCACAACTCGACGACTACGCCCTTCCGGTACGGGAACGGCTCGGCGCCGACACGCTCGGGCTCGGCCTCTGGCTGTCGCACTCGACCGCCGACGTGCTCGACTCCGACCCGGCCGCCCTCGCCCGGCTGCGTGCCGAACTGCGGGCCCGGGGCCTGGAGACGGTCACCTTCAACGGCTTTCCCTACCGCGGCTTCCACGACCCGGTCGTCAAACACGCCGTGTACGCCCCCGACTGGTCCGACCCGCGCAGGCTCGCCCACACCTTGCGCCTGGCGCGGGTGCTCGCCGCGCTGCTGCCCGAGGACGCCGCACGCGGCAGCATCTCGACGCTTCCCTTCGGCTGGCGGACCCCCTGGCCCGCGGACCGCCACGAGGCGGCCCTGCGCCAACTCGACCTGCTGGCGGCGGGGCTGAGACGGATCGAGGCCGACACGGGCCGGACCATCAAGGTCGCCGTCGAACCCGAACCCGGCTGCGTGACGGAGACCGTGCGGCAGACCGCCGCCGCCCTGGCCGGCACCGACCACGAGCGGATCGGGCTGTGCCTGGACGCCTGCCACCTCGCCGTGGCCCACGAGAGCGCGGACGACGCCGTGTCCGAACTGGCCGCTCACGGGGTGCCGCTGGTCAAGCTCCAGGCGTCCGCGGCCCTGTGCGCGGACCGTCCGCGGGACCCGGAGGTCCGTGCCGCGCTCAGGACGTTCGTGGAACCGCGCTTCCTGCACCAGACGAGGGAGCGGGCGGGCGGCTCCGCCCCCGGGGGCCGGGAGCCGGTACTCGCGCCGCAGGCCCGGGACGACCTCGACGAGGCGCTGGCCGAGGAGACCGGGCTGCCGGGGCGTGCCCCGTGGCGGGTGCACTACCACGTACCCCTGCACACCGAGCCCGCTCCACCGCTGAGCAGCACCAGGCCGGAGTTGCGGGCCACCCTGCGGACCCTGTTCGCCGGCGGGCGTGCCCTCACGGACCACGTCGAGGTGGAGACCTATACCTGGACCGTTCTGCCGAAGGAGCGCCGTCCGGCCGGCCGCGACGGGCTCGTCGCGGGGATTGCCGCAGAACTCGACTGGACCCGTGCGGAGCTGGCCGCACTCGGTCTCAGGGGCCCGGCCGGTTCACAGGTTCCGGCTGCCCAAGGGCCACACCACCCCCCGCGTGAGGAGCGCCGTCGATGACCGGAAGACGCCGAAAGGTCGCCGTGCTGTGCACGGTCGGTCTGACCGCGCGGCTGCTGCCGCACATGCCCAATCTCCGGGCCGTCGGCGAACGGGGTTTCGCCGCCGCTCTGGACACGGTCTTCCCGGCCGTCACCGCCACCGTCCAGGCATCACTGACCACGGGCAGCCTGCCCAATGACCACGGAGCGGTGGCCAACGGCTGGTACCACAGGGACCAGGGCGAAGTGCTCATGTGGCGCCAGCACAACGCCCTGGTGTACGGCGAGAAGGTCTGGCACGCGGCCCGTGAGAGGGATCCGGACCACACCACCGCCTACCTCTGCTGGTGGTGGGCGATGGGGGCCGAGGTCGACACGGTCATCACCCCGCGCCCCGTCTACCACTACGACGGCCGCAAACAGCCCGACTGCTACACCGTGCCGGCCGGACTCCGGGACGAACTCGCCGCCCTGCATGGTGACTTCCCGCTCTTCCACTACTGGGGGCCGACCGCCGGACTGGCCTCGACCCGCTGGATCGCCCAGGCCTCCCGCTACGTCCTGGACCGCCGCGGCCCCGACCTGACCTTCATCTACATCCCGCACCTCGACTACGACCTGCAGCGCTTCGGCCCCGACAGCCCGCAGGCCGTGCGCGCGGCGCGGGAGGCGGATGCCGCGCTCGGCCCGCTCCTGGACGATCTGAGGGACCGCGGCACCACAGTGGTCGCGCTCAGCGAATACGGCATCGCGCCCGTCCACCGGCCCGTCGACATCAACCGGGCTCTGCGCCGCGAGGGCCTGCTCTCCGTCTACGTCCAGCGCGGCATGGAGTACCTCGACCCGCACACCTCGCGGGCCTTCGCGGTCGCGGACCACCAGGTCGCGCATGTGTACGTCGCCGATCCCGCGGATCTGCCACGGGTGCGCGACGCGCTCAAGGCCACCGAGGGCGTCGACCTGGTACTCGACCGCGTCCAGCAGGCGGACTTCGGGATCGACCACCCCAACGCGGGCGAACTCGTGGCGGTCGCGGAGCCGGACGCCTGGTTCACGTACTACTACTGGCTGGACGACGCCCTCGCTCCCGATTTCGCCCGCGGTGTCGAGATCCACCGGAAGCCCGGCTACGACCCGGCCGAGCTGTTCTTCGACCCCGCCGATCCGATGATCAAGGCGAAGGCGGCCCTGACACTGCTGCGGAAGAAGGCGGGGATGCGAGCGCCGATGACGGTCGTACCGATCGACCCCCACTGTGTACGGGGCAGTCACGGACGGCTCCCCGACGACGGCCAGGACGCCCCGATGCTGCTCTGCTCGGACCCGACGCAGACACAGCAGCGCTACCACGCCACCGAGGTCAAGCGCCTGATACTGCGCCTGCACGGCTGGTCCTGACACGCCGGGGACGCCCCTGCCGCCACAGGGGCGTCGCCGACGTGTCATCGCCCGACGCGGGCCGGGGTCCTCCAGATGTCACGGGCAGGACGGGCGCCGCAGGTCCCGCGACCGGCGGGGCGGGACGCGCGATGGGGACACGTGCCCCTGTTCCTGAGCGAAGAGCCTCACCAGCGACAGGAACCGGTAGTGCAGCCGCTCATCGGTCCCGACCCCGCTGACCTCGATCAGCCGGGCATCGGCCAGCGCCTCCAGCAGTTCCTCGGCCCGCTCCTCGCACAGACCGAGCGCACCGGACGCCTCGCGGGCGTTCAGCTCCGCGGAACACCCCAGTGCCAGCCCGTGGAACGCCTGCCGGGAGGTCTCGTCCAGCGCGTCGTACCCGGGCCGCAGGGAAGCCCGCAGATCGAGACCACCGAGCCGCAGTTCGTTCAGCCGGTGCTCTTCCCGGACGAGGCGGCCCAGCAGCCGCGACAGCGGCCACCGGGGGTTGGCGGCGAGCCGGGTGGCGGCGACCCGCAGTGCCAGCGGCAGCCGGTCGCAGAGCTCGACGATCCGCAGCGCGGCCTCGGGCTCCGCCGACACGCGCGTGGCCCCCACCAGCCGGGACAGCAGCCCGATGGCCTCGCCCTGCTCGGGCAGCCCGAGATGGACGAGCCGAATGCCCTCCAGACCGCCCAACGGACTGCGCCCGGTGATGATCGTGCGGCACAGCCGCCCGCCGGGCAGCAGCGGTCTCGTCTGGCGGTCGTCCTGCGCGTTGTCGAGCACGACGAGCGCACGCAGTCCGGCCAGTCGGCTGCGGTACAGCTGGCTGCGTTCGTCGAGCGAAGCCGGCAGATCGGCCTCCGCGGTGCCCAGCGCGTGCAGGAACCAGCCGAGCACCTCGTACGGGTTCTTCGGCCGGCCCTGCGCGTCGCGCAGATCGACGTACAGCTGCGCGTCGGGGAAGTGATCGCGGTTCAGCTGGGCGGCGTGCACGGCGAGCGCCGACTTCCCGATGCCCGGCATACCGGTGATCACGGCCCGGTGCGGCCCCGCCGTGTGCGGCCGCAGCAGAGCGGTCACCTCGGCGAGCTGCTCCTCGCGGCCGTGGAAGTCGGTGACGTCCGGCGGCAGCATCGCGGGCACGAGTCCGTTCCAGCTGCGCGAGGACGAGGAGAGCACGGCGGTGGCCGCGGCGGGCCCGGTCAGCTCCCCGGTGAGGATGGCGTCGTGCACCGTACGCAGGGACCGACCCGGGTCGATCCCCAATTCCTCGCGCAGTGTGTGCCGTCCGGCGCGGTAGACGGCGAGTGCCTCGGCCTGCCGGTCGCTGCGGTAGAGGGCGGTCATCAACTGTGCGCGCAACCGCTCCCTCAGCGGATGGCGGGCCACCAACGGCGTCAGTTCGGCCACCAGCGCGGTGTGCGAGCCCATGGCCAGGTCGGCTTCGATGCGGCTCTCCAGAGCCGCCATGTAGGCCTCCTCCAGCCGGGGGAGCTCGATCTCACCCAGGTAGTCGGTGGTGTTGGAGAGCGCGGGAGCACTCCACAGCGCCAGCGCGTCCCGCAGGTCCCGCGCCGCCTGTTCGAACCGCCCGTCGGTGAGGGCCCGTGTCCCCGTCCCGGCCAGCCGCTCGAACTCGGCCCAGTCGAAACCCGACCGTCCGATGTCGAGCCAGTACCCGGGTCCGCGCCGCTCCAGCCGGATCCCGGGTCCGAGCCGCTTGCGCAGCCGGGAGATGTACGTGTAGATCTGCGCGCTCATCGTGGCCGGCGGCTCCCAGCCCCACAGCAGCGCGCTGAGCCGGTCGTCGGTGACCATATGCCCATGAGCCAACAACAAGGCTGCGAGGGTGGTGCGTTGTTTGGTTCCGTCGAGGGGTATGTCGGTGCCGCCGACGGAAGCCTCGACCGGGCCGAGGATGCTGAACTCCATGTGTTTCCCCCGTTCCGAGCTGCACACGGACGCGCGGCAGCTGTTGTCGGGGACGCTAGAAGGGGGAGGTGTTCCAGGGTTATCGTTTCGATTTCGCGGCCCGCGGCAGCGGCTCGACGATGCCTTTCAGACAATTGCGGATCCCCGGCGCCCGGCCCACGGGCACCGCTCATTGGGGCCCGCGCCTGGGCCCGTGGGCCCAAGCCCGGACAGGCCGGGCTCATTACGCTCGTACGTGACCAACCGTGAGCATCCCTGACCGGCGCCCGTCACGGGCGTCCGTCCGGCGCGCCCATACGCACGTTGATCTGCACGCTCCACCTGTATCCGTTCCATGGGGTGATGTATCGATGAGTGACGGTTTCTTCTACTCGTACCACCTCGGCTGGAGCCGCCCGGACGCAGAGTCGCTCTTCGGCGATCTCGACGCGGCGGGGCTGCGGCTCAGCCACCCCGTCACGCGACGGGTCACGCTTCTCGGCCCCGGCCCGGACCCCTGGGGCACTCCCTCGTGGGTGACCAGGGAGCAGCTCGTGCTCCTGGCCGGCCTGCAGCGGATCGACAGGGTCGACTTCCTGCTGTGGGTGAACAGCGGGACCGATGTTCCCGCGCGCGTCCGGCGGATGGGGGACGGGGTCGTCGCGCTCGAATTCGGATTCGGGCGGCTGGCGCGGGACGAGCAGGAGGTGGCCGCGCGGGCGATCAGGGAGGCGATAGGGCGGGCTTCCGTGCTCTGCATCGGCTTCGTGGTCGACCGGGAGGGCGCTTCCGCGGCGACCGACTGGAGCGGTGTCGTCATCAATGGGACGACGTACTTCGACAGTTGGCCGGACACGCTCGCCGTGCGCCACGAAATCGCCGCGACCCAGCCGCAGTTGGCCGGGGTGGCGTCGTTCGACGAATCGCCGTGGATGCTGTTCGGGAGCGAGGTCCCCAGCCGGTAGCGGCGCGGTCCCCGACAACCGCTGGCGGGACGGCTTCCGGTCTTCCCGCCTCCCGGCCTTCCAGCTTTCCGGTCTCCGCGACGACCGCCGGTGTCCGGCACACGGCAAACACGCACACGGCACACGAGCGCATGGCACACACGCACACGGCACACGAGCGCACGGCACACACCGCACGCGGGCACCGGTACCTCCCGCTCAGAGCCACCCCCGCATCGCCGCGAACCCCAGCAGCAGTCCGACCGCGAACACTCCCAGCACGGCAGCGAACACCACGGGCATCACCACCGGCCCCCACGCCCCCGGCCCGGCCACCGTGGCGCGCTTCGCCGGGTCCGCCGGGTCATAGCTGACCCGGACCGGCCTCCCGACCTCGAAGCCGAACGGGCCCGGGGCATGGTCGGTGAACTCGATGTGGCGGCCGTCGCGGGTACGGAACGCGAAGACGTACTCGGTGACGTGACTCCGGTCCGTGCCCGGCCCCCGGTCGACCGTCCGGCGGTCCGCGCACCGGCCCTCGGCGTGTTCGCCGTGCCGGACCAGCCGCAGCACCCGGTTCAGCCGCAGCGCCGACCGGATCGCGAACGCGCCGCAGAACAGGCCGAACAGGAGCAGGAACGTGGCCGTGCCACCGGGCAGGATCTGCATGAACGCGCGCCTCTGATCCGCTGTGTGAAGCTACTCGAAACTGCCTGAAGCCGTGAAGCCGTGAAGCCGTGAAGCCCGTGGAGGCCGTTGGGGCCGTTGGGGCCCTTGAAGTCGTCGAAGCCGCCCGACCGCTACTTGACCGTGATCGAATCGACGAACGCGTCGAGGTCCCGCGAGCTCAGCGAGCCCTTCACCGCATTGATCCGGACCGCGAACGGCACGTGCTTCGAATCGACGCCCGCCACCACGACGCCCGTCATCGGGGTACCCGGCGCCGGGGTCCGCTCCTTGCCGCTCGACGTGAACTCGTAGTCGATCCTGCGCGCCTCGCGGCCGCTCTCCGCACCGGCCAGCCGCACGTCCGAGGTCTCCTTCCGGGTCGCCCCCAGACCGATGCCGGCGCCCGCCGCGGCCGCCGCCTCACCGGCGTCGTCCACCCCCGTGGCGAAATCGAGCTGCACGGAGACCATGCCGGTGCGCAGCCCGCCCTCCTCCTTGAGCGCGACGGCGGCGTTGGCCTTGGTACGGTCGGCCGCCGACTGCTCCTTGTAGCCCTTGTTCTCGGGGTAGCCGACGGAGAGGCTCTTGGTGTCGAGCGTGCCCCAGCCCTCCGGAACCGCGGCGGCGTCGCCGCCGCAGCCGGTGAGCAGGGTGAGGCCGATGGCGGCGGCAGCAGCTGCGCCGATTGCCCGGGACATCTTCATCGTCGTCGTCATCGCCTGTCGCCTCTTCGTCGTGCGTGGTTGCCGCGTGCCGTGCCGTATGCCATAGCCGTACCCGTCCGTGCGGCTACTTCGCGCAGTAGCTGTACGGAAGGTACGCCCGCTTGTCGCCCTGCGGAGCCCCGAGGAACTGCGCGTCCGTCAGTGTCTCCTTCTTGTGCTCGTCGGAGATGGAGAACCCCAGACTCATGCCGAGCGACACCTCGAAGCCGAACTCCTGGGCGTCCGTCTCGCCGTGGTACTTCATGGTGCTCGACAGCCCGTCCTGGAACATCAGCTGGTCGAACGGGTCGGTGCCGGCGGGCTTCTGCTGCATGGAGTGGTCGCCGAACATGTACTCGAACGGGGCGGTGTTGTTGCCGGAGCCGTTCAGCCACTGCTCGGCCACGGCCCGCTTGTCCTCGGTGGCCTTGTCGGTGTCCTTGCCGAAGACGATGGAGTTCGTCAGGACCTCGATGCCGGTCTCGCCGGAGGAGTCGGAGCCGCTGACCTTGCCGCCGCGCTTGTCCTTGCCCTTCTCGCCGTTGTCGCCGCTGATGTCGCCCTTGTGGGAGGTCGAGCCGTTCTCGACGGTCTGGGTCATGTCGATGCGGACGATCTTGCCGGTCTTCTGGTCGCGGGTGACGGTGATCGCCCCGGTCCGGTTGTCCTTCGCGGCGGCCGTGCCGCCGAGCGGACCGGCCGAACCGCTGACCTTGCCCTCCAGTTCGAGCTTGGCGGTGTACGTGTAGGACTCGTTGCCGTTGACGTCGTCCTTGGTGACGGTCACCTCGGGGGAGAACTTGGCCTTGCCGCCGAGCTTGGCACCGAGCTTCGTCTCGTCACCCGCGCTGATGGAGAGGCCGCCGTCCGCGTAGGCGTTGAGGCCGATGGTCGAGTACGAGATCTTCTTGTCGCCGATCTTGCTCTCGACGTCCTTCTTCTTGTCGGCCCACTTCATCCCGGAGTACCAGCCGCCGCCGTAGCCTCCGCTGTACTTGGTGGAGGTCTCCCACATCTTCATTTCCTCGATGTCGTCCCGCATCTTCTTGGCGTCCTCCTCGCTCTTGAAGACCCAGGTGTCACCGTTGGTGATCTTGATGCCGCCGCCGACGTCCACGTCGGCCTTGCCCAGTTTGCCGAGCTTGATGCCGGGGGTGCTGGCGGTGGCACCAGCCGAGGCCGCGTCGGTGAACGTCATGTAGACCAGCTTGTCGTTCTCGTCGACCTTGCCGTCGTTGTTCACATCCGTCTTGGCCTGGCTGACCTTCTGCTGGAAGCCGTACTCGTTGCCCCACTCGAACCAGCCGATCTTGACCTTGTCGCCGACGGTGTCGGAGATGCTGGAGACCTGGCACATCTTGGGCTCGTAGTCGGCGTCCGTCTTCGGCTTCGCGGTGGTGTCCCCGCCGCCGGTGGAGCAGCTGCCACCGCCGCCGCCCAGCGAGTTGATCGCACAGCGGATGCGTTCGCCGATCTGCCCGCCGACCCCCGCCATGGCCATCGCGCCGATCATCGTGACGACGAGGACGATCACCCCGAGGTACTCCAGGGCGGTGGCTCCGCCGTCCCGCCAGGAGTACGGGTGGTACGGAGCCGCGGCCGGCTCGTCGTCGCGGTCGTCCAGCAGCCGGTCGACGGCCAGTCCCGCGGCCGAACCGGTCACCAGTGTGACAACCGGCATCAACGCGCCCTCCAGGGACACGAGATGCCAGGACACGGCGAATCCGTAGGCGAGCGCGGCCAGCGGCACACCCAGGGAGGCGAGCAGGGTCAGCGGCCGGGACTCGCGCTGCTCGTCGGGCAGGACGCGGGCCGACGCCAGGACCGTGAGCACGGTCGTGATGACGTTCGGCACGTGCAGCAGCCCGAGGCGCCAGCCGAAGCTCGCGAGCCGGTCGTCGGTGGCGAGCATCTCGACGAGCCCGCGCGACACCAGATAACCGGCGGCGATGTAGACCAGGGCACCGGCGGCCCAACTACGGGTCAGGGCGAAGAACACGCCACCGCTCGCACGGGAACCACCCCCGCTTCCCGGCGGTATGTGGCCCGCACCTCCGCTTTCCCAGCCCCCGCCACCAGTCACGGCTCTTCCTCTCCGACGCCCACTCGACATGCCTGTGCCCGCAGTTCAGCGATGCGGGTGTGAGGGTGAGCGTACGGGTGTACGAGCCGGGTGACCTGGGCCCTTGGCCCCAAAGTCGGGCCCAACGACGTACGGTGCCCGGCCCGTACGCGCGGGTGCGCGTGCGGGACCGGGCATCGGGGAGAGGCGGTACGGGAGTCAGTCCAGGTCGTCCGCGAACGTTCCCGCGCGCTGGGCGATTTCCGGCCTGCGGATCCGCAGCACGGCGAAGCCGACGACACCGACGACCAGCGCGCCGACGAACACGTACGGCAGCACGTTCAGCGGCCACTCGGGGACCGGCCACAGGTTGCGGTAGAAGACGTAGACCATCGCGGCGGCCCCGATCAGGCCGAGGCCCCAGGTGAGCAGCAGGCCGCGGGCCCCGATCCGGCGTACGAACAGCGGCGCGGCCAGACACACCAGGGTGTAGCTGAGCATGTAGCCGAAGACGCCGATGGTGTCGATGTACGACGTCGCGTTGAGCGGCGCGGTCCCGGCGCCGACCACGAGCACCGCGGGGACGACGACGAACGGGGTGATGGTCCAGATCGCGGCGGACGGGGTGCGGTGGCGCGGGTGGGCGACACCGAGCCGGGCCGGCATCACCCCCTCCTTCGCCATGCCGAACAGCAGCCGGGCGGCGACGGTGATGCAGGCCATCACCACGGCCACGAACGACGCGGCGAAGCCCGCGTGCAGGAAGAACTTCAGGAAGCCCAGCCCGGACATCTCCGCCAGTTCGTCCATCGGGTCGGAGCTCCTCCCGAGCGCGTCCGCCCCGCCGAACCCGGCGACCTGCGCGTACGTCGCGAACATGTAGAGCACACCGGCCAGGATCGCGCTGCCCATCACCGAGCGGGGGATCGCCTTGTACGGGTCGGTGGCCTCGGCGCCGAGCGAGGCGGCGCCCTCGAAGCCGACGAAGCCGAGCACACCCAGCACCACGGCGAAGACGATGCCGTCGAGGGTGGAACCGCTCAGGCTCAGCTGGTCGGTGTCGATGATGTTCCCGCTCTTGAAGAAGGCGGGGAGCAGCACGACCACGATCAGGACGATCGACACGACCTCCAGCACCGAGGCGACCCGGGCCGCCGTCCGCACACTGGCGATCGTCAGCCGCATCGCGACGGCGGCCAGCAGCACATCGAGCAGGATCTGGCCGGTGATCCCGGTGAAGATCCCGATGCCGATCTGGTCGAGGGCGCGCGCCGTGTAGTAGCCGGCGCCCGCGAGCGAACCCGAACCGATGCACACCGCCCCGATGAGCAGCGCCCAGCCGGTCACGAAGGAGCCGGGCGCCCCGAGCGAGAGCCGGGAGAAGGCGTACAGCGAACCGACCCCGGCGCGCCTGCGGGCGAAGACGCAGATGCAGTACGCGATCGCGAGGACGGCCGCCATGGCCAGGAAGAACGAGAACCAGGCGCCGTTGCCCGCGGACGCGGCCATGCTGGCGGGGGCGAACGCGATGACGGCGCTGGGCGCGACGTTCGCGACGCTCTGCGCGCCGACCTCGAACGTGGAGACGGAGCGGTGGGCCAGCCCGTCGGCCGGCTTCCCCGGCGCGGCCTGCTTTCCGGCGGTGCTCATGTCCGGTCCTCCATCATCAGCAGCTGACGCAGGGCGTGGCCGGCGGCGAGGTCGGCCAGCGCGTCGCCCGCCTCGTCCAGCGGGCGCCGCGCCGAGATCATCGATTCCACATCGAGCTCACCGGACACCACGAGGTCCACCAGATCCGGGATGTCGCGGGCGGCGTCGACCGAGCCGTAGTTGGAGCCGAGAATGCGCTGGTCCGCCTCGGCGAGCGCGAGCGGGTCGAAGCGTGCGGTACGGCCGGTCGGCGGGAGGCCGACGATGACGGCGGCGCCGCCCTGACCGAGCGCCGCGATGGACTGCTCGGTGGTCTCGATCTTGCCGATGGCGTCGAACACGTAGTCCAGGCCCTCCGGAACCAGGGCCCGCAGCGCCTCGACGACATTGCCGTCCCGGGCGTCGACCGCGTCCGTCGCGCCGAGCCTGCGGGCCAGCTCCAGCTTCTCGGGGACGACGTCGACGGCGACGATGCGGCCGGCCCCGGCCAGCCGGGCGCCCTGCACACAGGAGAGGCCCACGCCGCCGCAGCCGATGACGGCGACGGTGGCCCCGGCCTCGACCCCCGCGGTGTTGCGGACCGCGCCGACACCGGTGGCGATGGCGCAGCCGACCAGCGCGATCACATCGAGGGGCGCGTCCTTGCGCACCTTGACCGCGCCGGAGGCGGGGACCACGACACGCTCGGCGAACGAGGAGACGCCCAGGTAGTGGTGGGCCCGCTCGCCGTCGACCGAGAGCCGGCTGGTGCCGTCGTACAGCACCCCGCCGGGCGCCACGACCTCCGCGACCAGGCTGCACGCGGCCGGGCGCCCGGAGACACAGAAGCGGCAGGTGCCGCAGGACGGAACCCAGGACAGGACGACGTGGTCGCCGGGTTCGAGACCGGTGACGCCCTCGCCGAGCGCGGTGACCACACCCGAGCCCTCGTGTCCGAGCACGACCGGGGTGGGGTGGTCCCACTCGCCGCGGATGACGTGCAGGTCGGAGTGGCAGACACCGGCCGCCGCGACGGCGACCTCGACCTCTCCGGGGCCGGGCGGGGCCAGGGTGACGTCGGTGACGGTCACCTCCTGCCCGGGGGAGCGGAAGACGACGCCGCGCACGGTGCGTGCGGTGCTCGCGGGGGAAGACGGGGAGCTCATCGGCTTACTCCTCGGGTGGTGCGGGACGGGCAGGGGAGGGGGAGGGCGGATCGGCGGTCCACCGGGGCGGACGGCACGGCGGTCCACCGGGGTGGGCGGATCAGCGGTCCACCGGGGCGCCTTGTTTAGCGCCATTAAACTTTCGTCAAAGTTTTACAGCACTAAACTCGATGGGTAAAGACCCTTCTGACCTGCGTTTGTCCCCGGCCACTGACCGTGACCTCTCCGGCAGGTAGCGTGTCCGCCATGTCCGAAGCCCCTGACAGCCACATGTCCACGATCGGTCCGCGGCTGCGCGAGCTCCGCCTGGCACAGGGGCTGACACTCGCTCAGGTCGCCGAGTCCGCGGGCGTGACCAAGGGGTTCGTCAGCCTCGCCGAGCGCGGCAAGACCTCGGTCTCCGTCCCGACCCTGATCCGTATCTGCGAGGCGCTGGGCACCGGCATCGCCGCGCTCTTCGACTACCCGGACCAGGACATCGTCAAGGGCGGCCTGGGCGCCAAGCTGGAGATGGGCGGGCACGGGATCGAGGAGTTCCTCCTCACACCGGCCGAGGAACGGCACGTCCAGGTCATGCGGACGATCCTGCGGCCCGGCGGCGGCTCGGGCGGGGCGTACAGCCTGGAGGCGGAGACCGTCTTCGCCTACCTGGTCCGCGGCACGCTGCGGCTGAGCGTGGACGGTGAGCCCCGGTTCCTGGAGGCCGGCGACTCGACGACCTTCTCGGCCCGCGCCGCGCACGCCTGGGACAACCCGGGGGAGGACGAGGCAGAGGTCCTCTGGTCGATCGCCCCCGCCCTGCCGCTCTCCCGCACCAAACTCCGCCCGTAGCTCAGCCCGCCGGTGGCTCAGCCCGCCGGTGGCTTCGCAGTCGGTGGCCGCACCGCCGGTAACCCCGTCGCCCGTGGCTCTGTCGCCCGTAGCTTCGCAGCCCGTACGCTCCGCCGCCCGTGGCGGCCGGGCCATCCGCCGCGGAGATAATCGGCAGCATGCCCGACGACGTACCGGCCGCCCAGGCCACCGCCCCCGCACAGCGGCTCGTGCGGCAGCGCGGCCCCCGAACGCAGCCGCCCCGGCCCTCGCGGTCCTCCGCCCGTGGTCGCCTCACCGCAGCTCTCGCGGCGGCGGCCCCGGCCCTCGGGGCATACGCCGCCGTACGCCTGATCGGTCTCGCCGTCTTCGCCGCCGCGGCGTCCGGCGCCGGGAAGAGCGCCTTCCACCTCCTCGCCGAGCGCTGGGACTCCGTCTGGTACCAGCGGATCGCCGAGAACGGCTACGGCCACACCGCCGTCCTCCCGAACGGCGGCGTCCACCCCGACCTGGCCTTCTTCCCCCTGCTGCCGGCGTTGGAACGCGGGGTCGCCGAACTGACCCCGCTCTCCCTCGCGGGCGCCGGACTGCTGGTCGCCTGGGTTGCCGCGCTCTTCGCCGCCTGGGGGATCTTCGCCGTCGGGGCGCGTCTGTACGGGCGCCGGACCGGGGTGGTGCTGGCCGCGCTGTGGGGCGTGTACCCGACGGCGTTCGTCCAGTCGATGGCCTACACCGAAACCCTGTTCACCGCGTTCGCCGCCTGGGCGCTGTACGCCGTGCTGACCCGGCGCTGGATCGTGGCAGGCACCCTGTGCGTGCTCGCCGGGCTGACCAGGCCCTCCGCCGCGGCGCTGATCGCCGCCCTCGCGATCACCGCCGCGGTCGCGCTCGTACGGGAGTACCGGGCCGGCCGGACGGACGGCCTCGTCCGCCGCAACGCGCGGATGCTGATCGGTACCGCGCTCGCGCCGCTCGGCTGGCTCGCGTACGTGGTGTTCGTCGCCGTACGGCAGGGCAGCCCGTTCGCGTACTTCGACGTCCAGGCGCAGTGGGGCAACAGCATCGACGGAGGCGTGGCGCTCGCCTCGTTCATCCTCGGGCTGCCGCTGCCCGCCGCGCTCGGACTGTGTGCGGCGCTGGCGGGCCTGGGGTGGGTGGTGTTCCTGTGCGTACGGCAGCGCCAGCCGCTCCCCGTGCTCGCCTACTGCGTCGCCGTCGTCGTCATCTCGCTGATC
This sequence comes from Streptomyces sp. NPDC087845, assembly GCF_044742755.1. Lineage (NCBI taxonomy): Bacteria > Bacillati > Actinomycetota > Actinomycetes > Kitasatosporales > Streptomycetaceae > Streptomyces > Streptomyces sp. NPDC087845. Next base: position 255,427 of record NZ_JBIUVC010000001.1, on the reverse strand, counting down.
GGCTCCGGGTACTTCGGGTCCAGGCCGCGGCTGATGATGCCCGCGTTCCCCCTGCTCCTCCCGCCCGCCGTCGCGCTGCTGCGGCTGCGCACCACGGCCCGCACGGTGACGGTGGTCGCCGTGCTCGCGGTGGCTTCGGCGGCCTACGGGGCGTGGACGCTGCTCGGCTCCGGCCCGCCGTAGAAACGGTCCGGGGCGAGCGGGCGGCCCGGGTCAGGCCAAACAATCCGGGTCAGGACAGGCGGTCCGGTCAGGACCGGGGTACGTCCAGCGGGACGCGGCGGATCGCGCGGCCCCGGGTGTCGAGGAGCCAGCCCATCCGCTTGGGGGAGTGCAGTGCCACCGTGCGGTCCTTGACCTCCAGCGCCGGGAAGCGCTCCGCCAACAGCGTCTCGAACGGGCCGATGGCGTTCAGGCCGTGGAGCCAGACGACGACCAGGAGGTTGTGCGGTCCGCTGACGGAGACGCACATACGGACCTGCTCCATGCGCGCCAGCGCGTTTCCGGTGTGTGCGAGGTGGGCGTGCGGGACGGCGGCCCGGTAGATCACCATGGCCGGCAGACCGGCCAGGGGATGGGCGATGTCGCAGCGGAAACTGACGTCGCCGTGGTGGATCAGACGCTGGAGCCGGCGCCGGGCCGTGTGCTCGCTCATCCCCGTCGCGGCGCCGAGCTCGGTGTAGCCGAGCCGCCCGTTGCCGCCGAGCGCGGTCATCAACGCCCGGTCCTCGGGGGACGGCCCGTCGTGCATGTCCGTGCTGTACGTGGCCTGCCGTGCGGCGCGCGGAGCCGAGAGCGTGGCGCGGCCGGCCGGTTCCATCGCCCGGATCCGCCAGTCGCCGCCTTCCCCGTAGAGCGTGATCCCGAGCCGGGTACGGGTGGAGCGCAACCCCGGCAGCCCGCCGATGGTGCGGTGGACCGACCGGCCGAGCGCGGGCAGGTCGGTGGCGGCGACGGACAGGAAGAGATCGAAGTCCCCGGCGGTCTCGTCGATGCTGAAGACCCACGGCAGTTCGGCCAGGGCAGCGCTGACCGCTTCGAGGGAACTGGGCCGGCACCGCACCTCGACATAGGCGACCGTGGCCGATTTCGGGGCGTCGTAGGCGGTGACCCACGCCAGGCGGTTGGCGCGCAGGTGCTCCCAGCGGCGGGCCGCGGTCGTCGCGTCCACACCGAGCGCCCGGCCGATACGGGTCCACGGTGCGCGGGGCGCCGCCTGGAGTGCGTCGACGAGGGCGAGATCCAGCTCCGAGAACCGTGCGCCGGAATCCGGTGCTTCCGGTGAGCCGACGACGCTTTCCGGCATTTTCGGTCCTCCCTCACGCACAGGCCGGATCGTAGGGGCACTTCCGGCCGACACTCAGTATCGGCCACTGGAGAGAGGAGTGCCGTGCCTGCTCCGCGCCCGCGAATCCCGCGCTCCGAGGCCGCGAACCGCACGGTCGGCGAGGTGATCGTCTTCGGCGGACGGGCCGCTGTCATGGCCGCCCCCGCCCCGCCCGTCATGGGCGTCCTTGCGGACACCCCCTCCTTCCAGGCCGCCTTCGCCTTCCTCGCGCTGGGCGCGGTCATGGCAGCGGTCATGGCCGTCGCGACCCCTCAGGACACCCCGTCCTTCCTCGCTTCCACCGCACGCCGTACCCCTCTCGTACTGGAGCTCTCATGACCGCCTCGGCCACTTCGCTGCTTTCCGGACTGAACGGCCAACTGCCCGGACTGCGCGCCCTGTACAAGGATCTGCACGCCCACCCGGAGCTCTCCTTCCAGGAGGTCCGTACGGCGGGGATCGTCGCCGCCCGGCTCCGGGAGCAGGGCTGGGACGTCACGGAAGGGGTGGGCGGAACCGGTGTCGTCGGCGTCCTCACCGCGGGCGACGGCCCGGTGGTGCTGCTCCGTGCCGACATGGACGCACTGCCCGTGAGGGAGGAGACGGGACTCCCGTACGCGTCCACGAGGACCGCGGTGGACGCGGAGGGCAACGAGGTCCCGGTGATGCACGCCTGCGGCCACGACATGCACGTCACCTGCCTGCTCGGCGCAACCGCCCTGCTGGCCGCCAACCGGCACGCCTGGCGCGGCACGGTCGTCGCGGTGTTCCAGCCCGCCGAGGAGATCGGCGGAGCCTCGGTCATGATCGACGACGGCTTCCTGGAGCGCTTCCCGCGCGCCGAGGTGTGCCTCGGCCAGCACGTGGGGCCCATCCCCGCGGGCTTCGTCGGCACCCGGCCCGGTCCGGTGATGGCCGCCTCCGACAGCGTGCGGGTGCGGCTGTTCGGGCGGGGTGGTCACGGGTCGATGCCCGAGACGACCGTGGACCCGGTCGTGATGGCCGCCGCGATCGTGATGCGGCTGCAGACGGTGGTCTCCCGGGAAGTGGGGGCGGAACAGCAGGCGGTGGTGACCGTGGGCTCGATCCACAGCGGCACCAAGGAGAACATCATCCCGGACACCGCCGACCTCAGGATCAACATCCGCAGCACGACTCCGGCGGTACGCGAACGGGTCCTGGCGGCCGTCAAGCGGATCGTCCGCGCCGAGGCCGCCGCCTCCGGCGCCCCCGGGGAACCCGAGATCGCGGACTTCAACGCCTTCCCGGTGACCGTCAACGACCACGAGGCCACCGCCACCGTCCAGGCGGCACTCTCCCAGGCCCTGGGAGAGGGGTACGTCTTCACCCTGCCCCATACGCTCACCGGCAGCGAGGACTTCGGGATCTTCGGCACCGAGCTCCAAGTCCCCTCGGTCTTCTGGTGCTTCGGCGGCGTTGATCTCGCCGCGTTCAAGGACGTCGACCCCGACGCCCTGCTGGAGAACGGAATCCCCGCCGAGATCCCCGGCAACCACTCGCCGCTGTTCGCCCCGGCCGTCGATCCCACCGTCGAAGTCGGCGTGACGTCGCTGCTGGCGGCCGCCGCGCAGTGGCTGACGGCCGGCACCGACACCCCCTGACAGCCGCCGCGCACAACAGAACGGCGGAGGGGAAAACCATGCGGAGGATGCCGCAACGCCGCCCGCACCTCAGCCCCGGCCCTCCTCCGCCTGGGCGATCCGCACCCTCGCCCCCGGCCGCAGCCCCCACTTCGCCATCGCCCCGGCCTCCGACTCGATCACATGACGGGCCCGCAGCCGGGGCATCCCGAGCCGGCCCGGCTTCATCGTGTGGACGGCGACCACCTTGAACTTCCGGTCCAGGTACGCCACATCGATGGCGAACCGCATCCGGAAGGTGTGCACACTCCCGCACGGGGTGATCAGCAGGGCGCCGTCGATCCCGTCCTGCCCGAGCAGTCCCCGGCTCCTGGCCCGGTATGTGGCCGCGATCCGCAGCGGTATCTCCGGCTCCTGCCCTCCCTGCGGATCGGTGACCGTCAACGTCCCATTCCCATTACGCCATTGAGCCATGGCCCAGACGGTAGCGTCCGGTGACGGCCGCTGGGTCCGGAACGGTACGCGGTGGGCCCCAGGACCCATGGACCCGTGTCCCGGCACCCGCCTAAGGTCTGCTCCGTGTACGCCATGCTGACAGTGTTCGCCGCACTCTGGGGCGCAGCGGCCGGACTGCTGGTCCCGCGCGCCGCCTATCGGTTCTCCGTCGATCCGGAGGACGCCTGGCGGGACACCTGCCCCGCGGGCCACGCCCTGACCGGGGCCGCACGCGGCTGGCTCGGCTCCACCCGGTGCGCCCCGTGCGCGGCGGTGCCGGTCCCCGCGGGCGGCGAGCCGGGAGGCCCGGAGACCGGGGAGGACCTCGCGCGGCCCGCGGCACGGTACGCCCCCGGCGTCCTCGTCCCCGTCGTCACCGCGCTCGCCTGCGCCGTCCTCGCGGCGGGCACCGGTCTCCGGCCCGAGCTCGTGGTGTGGCTGCTGCTGGCCCCCGTCGGCGTACTCCTCGCGACCATCGACCGCCGGGTCCACCGCCTGCCCGACCGGCTGACCCTGCCCGCCGCCGGGGCGGTCGCCGTACTCCTGGGCGTCGCGGCGCTGCTCCCGGAGCACGGCGGATCCTGGCTGTCCGCGCTGCTCGGCGGAGCGGCCCTCGGCGCCTTCTACTTCCTGCTCTTCCTCATCAACCCGAACGGAATGGGCTTCGGAGACGTCAAGCTCGCCCTGTCGCTGGGCGCAGCCCTCGGCTGGTACGGCTGGGCCGTGGTGTTCGCCGGCGGATTCGCCGGGTTCCTGCTCGGTGCGGTGTACGGGTTCGGGCTGATGGTCCTGAAGAGGGCCGGGCGCAAGACCGGCATCCCGTTCGGACCGTTCATGATCTCGGGCGCGCTGCTGGGCCTGCTGCTCGGCGGCCTGACCGCCTGACCAGCTGCCCGCCTGACCGGCTGCCCGCCCGGCCACCGGGCGGAGGACGGACGGCACCCGCCCCGCGCCGGTACGCCCGCGCCCGTATTGAGGTCGCGCAGGGCACTGCCCGGCTGACACCATTCCCGTATGTCCGGAGCACCCGCAGAGGCAGCAGAGCGCGCACGGTTCGACACACTCGTCGAGGAGGCCGCCACCGTTTCCGTCGACGGCTGGGACTTCTCCTGGCTCGACGGCCGGGCCACCGAACAGCGCCCCTCCTGGGGCTACGCCCGCGCCATGGCGGACCGGATGGGACGGGCGAGGGCCGCGCTCGACATCCAGACCGGCGGCGGCGAGGTCCTCGCCTCCGTACCGAAGCTCCCGCCGCTCACGGTCGCCACCGAGTCCTGGCCGCCGAACATCGCCCGCGCCACCGCCCTCCTGCACCCGCTCGGCGCGGCCGTGGTCGCCGACGCCGACGAGCCGCCGCTGCCGTTCGGCGACCACGCCTTCGACCTGGTGGTCAGCCGGCATCCGGTGACCACCTGGTGGGCGGAGATCGCGAGGGTGCTCACCCCCGGCGGCACGTACTTCTCGCAGCAGGTCGGCCCGGCCAGCGTCTTCGAGCTCGTCGAGTACTTCCTCGGCCCGCAGCCGCCCGAGGTGCGCGGCGGCCGCGACCCGGAGCAGGCGCGCGTCGCCGCCGAGGCGGCCGGACTCGACGTGGTCGATCTGCGGATGGAGCGGCTGCGCACCGAATTCTTCGACGTCGGGGCCGTCGTCTACTTCCTGCGGAAGGTGATCTGGATGGTGCCGGGCTTCACCGTCGAGGAGTACCGGCCGCGACTGGCCGAACTGCACCGCCGGATCGAGACCGAGGGGCCGTTCGTCGCCCACACCACCCGATTTCTGGTCGAGGCCCGCAAACCGGAGTAGGACATGCCCCCTGCTTTCGTCCGAAGGGTGCGACCCTGGACGGTGAGCGCATGGGGAGGGAACCGGCCATGAGGGTGGGGAACGAAGACGAGGCGCCGCGTGTCCCGCGGCAGGGCAGGGCCGACTGGCTCAGAGGCGCACGGATCGTCGGAGTGCTCGGCGTCTTCTACCGGCCGGAGGGGCGGGTGGGTGAGCCGGAGGCGGTCGAATTCCTGCTGGCGGACGGCCAGTCGGTGCTCCTGACCTGCGCCTCCGACGGAACCCTGCGGGTCGGCCCCGGCGCCTGGCCCCGGCTGCCCGACTGGTGCGTACCGGCGGGGCAGTGGGAGTTCACCACCGTGTCGAACCTGCCGCAGCCCCCCGACGGCGGCTGGACCGTCACCCGCACCGAGGAGCGCAGGGACGGGCGGGGCGAGGTGCACGAGGCCGTCATCCGCTGCGAGGGAGGACGCTTCGTGGTCGTCGGCGGCGACACCGTGACCATCCGCTTCACCCGCGGCCACCGCGGCGCACCGGCGACCACGTAGAGGGCCGGCGGCAGCACGTCCCGGCCCTCTACTCGGCCCATGACCTCTGCGAGACGTGCGGCCGAGGCTCTCGCCGGCGCGGGGGTGCGGGGGTCCCTGGACGGGGTGGTCAACGGGCTCGTCAAGGGCGAGGCGCACGGCAGATACCTCGAAGGAACCGGCTGTGTGAAGCCGGTCGGGGCCACTGACCGTCGACCGCGCGCCGTGCTCGCACCGGAGTCCGGTGAATTCGGAGAGTAATTGTGGAGTGGCGTGGCACGCAGCATCACTTACGAAGGGTTATGGTGGAAACCCCCCCTCGGGCCGGTCCGTATCCCCCCCCACGGACCGGCCCGTTTTTTGTGGCCGGGCTGTTCCGGCCCGGGTGAGGCCCGAGCGCCGACCGCGTACCGGCCTCGCGCAGGCCCTTCCCGTCAGTTCCGTCCGGCCCAGATGTTGGTTCCCGCGGTGTCCACGGCGAAGGTGTCGATCTCCTTCAACTCCTCGGCGGACAGCGGCGGCCCGGCGAGCGCCGCGACGTTCTCCTCCAGCTGCTTCACGCTCGAAGCGCCGATCAGCGCCGACGTCATACGGCTGTCGCGAAGCACCCAGTCCAGTGCCAGCTGGGCGAGTGACTGGCCGCGCCGCCGAGCGATGTCGTCCAGCCCGTTCAGCCGGCGGAGCACCTCTTCGGAGAGCAGGCCCGGGTCCAGGGACTTGCCCTGGGTGGCGCGCGACCCCGCCGGGATGCCCGTCAGGTACTTGTTCGTGAGCAGCCCCTGGGCGAGCGGCACGAATGAGATGCAGCCCATGCCGGCCGCCTCCAGGGTGTCGAGCAGCCCGTCGTCCTCGATCCAGCGGTTGATCATCGAGTAGGAGGGCTGGTGGATGAGGGCCGGTACACCCATCTCCCTGAGCAGCCGGGCCGCCTCGGCGGTCTGCTCCGCGTTGTACGAGGAGACCCCCACGTACAGCGCCTTGCCCTGCCGCACGGCGGAGGCGAGCGCCCCCATCGTCTCCTCCAGCGGAGTGTCCGGGTCGAAGCGGTGGGAGTAGAAGATGTCGACGTAGTCGAGCCCCATCCGCCTCAGCGAGGCGTCGAGCGACGAGAGCAGGTATTTGCGGGAGCCCCACTCACCGTAGGGGCCGGGGTGCATGTCGTAGCCGGCCTTGGTGGAGATGATCAGCTCGTCCCGGTACGGGGCGAAGTCCTGCCGGAACATCGTGCCGAAGTTGAGCTCGGCGGAGCCGGGCGGCGGCCCGTAGTTGTTGGCCAGATCGAAGTGGGTCACCCCGAGGTCGAAGGCGCGGCGCAGGATCGCCCGCTGGGAGTCCAGCGTGCGGTCGTCGCCGAAGTTGTGCCAGAGGCCGAGGGAAACGGCCGGGAGCTTGAGGCCGCTGCGGCCGGTGCGGCGGTACTCCATGGAGTCGTAGCGCGAACCGGCGGCCCGGTAGGAGAGAGGAGAATCAGTCACGTTTCTCTCCTTATCACGGACTTGTGACAGGCCGGGTTGGGCCGGTGCGCCGCCCGCGCAGTAGTGTGGCGGCTTCGGGGACTGCCACGGCACGGCGGGGCGATGGACTCTGCGGAACAGTGCGGCGATCCCCAGGGGGCGACCCCGGCCCCCGGGCGTTGGGGCGGGCGGGCCCGCACAGAACCGAGAGGTGAACTCAGTGAACTTGCGCGACCTGGTGTACGGGCTCTACGCGCGCCGGGTGGAGGCCCGCCTCGACCACACCCAGGTGCCCAAGCACATCGGTGTCATCCTCGACGGCAACCGGCGCTGGGCGAAGGCGTCCGGCGGCACGGCTGCGCAGGGGCACCAGGCCGGCGCGGTCAAGATCCAGGAGCTGCTCGGCTGGTGCAGTGAGACCGACGTGGAGGTCGTCACCCTCTGGCTGCTCTCCACGGACAACTTCGACCGGCCCGAGTCCGAGCTGACGCCGCTCCTCGGCATCATCGAGAACACCGTGCGCGACCTCGCGGCGGACGGACGCTGGCGGGTCCACCACGTCGGCACGCTCGACCTGCTGCCCGCCCACACCCAGACCGTCCTCAAGGAGGCCGAGCAGGCCACGGCCGGTGTCGACGGGATACTGGTCAATGTCGCCGTCGGCTACGGCGGCCGCCAGGAGATCGCGGACGCGGTCCGCTCGCTCCTGCTGGACCACTCCGACAAGGGGACGTCCTTCGAGGAACTGGCGGAGATCGTCTCCACCGACCTGATCTCCGAGCACCTCTACACCCGGGGCCAGCCCGACCCGGACCTGGTCATCCGCACCAGCGGCGAGCAGCGGCTGTCCGGCTTCATGCTCTGGCAGAGCGCGCACTCCGAGTACTACTTCTGCGAGGTCTTCTGGCCGGCCTTCCGCCGCGTCGACTTCCTCCGCGCCCTGCGCGACTACGCGGCCCGCCACCGCCGCTACGGCGGCTGACACCGCCTTCTCACGACGGGCTCGAACGGTGCCGCTCCCCGGCCCTTTCCAGCCCGTCCTGCGTTCGAGGGCGGAGCCGTTCGGGTGATACGCCCGGACCCGTGGGTGTACCAGGACCCGTGCGCCAGGACCCGTGGGCGTGCCAGGCTCCGTGTGCCCGGACCCGCGGGCGTGCCAGGCCCTCCGTGTGCCCGGCCCCGTGCCCGGACCCATGTGCTCAAGGCACCATTCCCAGCTCACCCGCCCGTCCCGGGCGGCATGGCTTCGCGTGTTCGAGGGAATACCCCTGACAGGTCGACGTCCGGTCGCCAACCAGGCGGACGTCGTGTCCAAGTGAGCGGCATGGAGTCCGCTCGCCCGGGAGGCCCTTTGCACACGAAGGACCGTACATACAGTGCGGCCGACGCGGAGGGCCGGCGCTCGGCCCGTGCATCGGGGCCGCAGCCCGGTCCGTCCTCTCCCATTGGGATGCTCCGCGACGCCGTCGCACCCCAACCTCGTCCGAGGGGGTACGTCCTTCCGTGGTGACCAGCACAAAGCGCCGCTTGCTCGACAGGCGCACCTACGTTCTCGACACCAGCGTCCTGCTGGCCGATCCGAACGCCATGGCCCGGTTCGACGAGCACGAAGTCGTGCTCCCGATCGTCGTGGTCACGGAACTGGAGGCCAAACGGCATCACCCGGAGCTGGGGTACTTCGCCCGGCAGGCCCTGCGCCTGCTGGACGACTTCCGCACCCGCTACGGCCGGCTGGACGCCCCGATCCCGCTCGGGGATCTGGGCGGGACCCTGCGCGTCGAACTCAACCACTCCGACCCCGGCGTACTGCCCGCCGGCTACCGGTTGGGGGACAACGACTCACGGATCCTCGCGGTCGCGCGCAACCTCCAGGCCGAGGGGTACGACGTCACGGTCGTCTCCAAGGACCTGCCGCTGCGCATCAAGGCGTCCTCGGTCGGCCTCCTCGCCGAGGAGTACCGGGCCGAACTCGCCATCACCGACTCGGGCTGGACCGGGATGTCGGAAATCCCCCTCGCCGCCGACCAGGTGGACCTGCTCTACGGAGAGGAAACGCTGTACGTACCCGAGGCCGCCGAACTGCCCGTGCACACCGGACTGGTCCTCCAGTCCGAGCGCGGCAAGGCGCTCGGCCGGGTCACCGCCGAGGGCAATGTGCGCCTGGTGCGCGGTGACCGGGAGGTCTTCGGCATCCACGGCCGCAGCGCCGAGCAGCGCATCGCGCTCGATCTCCTCCTCGACCAGGACGTCGGCATCGTGTCGCTGGGCGGCCGGGCCGGCACCGGCAAGTCGGCGCTGGCGCTCTGCGCCGGTCTCGAAGCCGTCCTGGAGCGCAGGCAGCACCAGAAGGTGATGGTCTTCCGCCCGCTGTACGCGGTCGGCGGGCAGGAACTGGGCTATCTCCCCGGCACCGAGGCCGAGAAGATGAGCCCCTGGGCGCAGGCCGTCTTCGACACGCTCTCGGCGGTCGCCGGACGCGAGGTGATCGAGGAGGTGCTGGGGCGCGGCATGCTGGAGATCCTGCCGCTCACCCACATCCGGGGCCGCTCGCTCCACGACGCCTTCGTGATCGTCGACGAGGCGCAGTCCCTCGAACGGAACGTCCTGCTGACCGTGTTGTCCCGGATCGGGGCGAATTCCCGGGTGGTGCTCACGCATGACGTGGCCCAGCGGGACAACCTCAGGGTCGGCCGGTACGACGGAGTGGTGGCCGTGGTCGAGAAACTGAAGGGCCATCCGCTCTTCGCGCACGTCACGCTCACCCGCTCCGAGCGCTCGCAGATCGCCGCGCTGGTGACCGAAATGCTGGAGGACGGCCAGATCTGATACGGGATAGGACAGTTGGTGCCGCCCGGCGAGCGAAGTAGCTTAGCCGGGCGGCATCGTGCTGCGGTGGCTTTTCCGTACATCACTTGCTCCGAACGAGGTGTGAGCTTTCACACGCAACGGAGAATTGCCTCCCGGTGTGCCGGTCCGGCAGAGTCTTGCTTCCGTCAGGCCCCGCATACGGCACACCCGCACCTCCAGAGGTGCCAGGCACCACACAACTCAACAATCGCCGTCCGTATGCCGCCCGCGAGCACCACGCGGCGCTCCCTCCGGGGAGTTGCCCACCGGGTCCGTGCCTCCCGTGACCCAAGCAGTAGGGAGGCCAGCGCCAGGGGCACGATTGCGTCCGCGAGGTCACCTAAGCGGGCGATGCTGGAAGGACACCGTGTGAGCCGGATCTCGGTCCGGGGGTTCGCCGTGGCGTCAGCCACCGCGGTCACCACCGTCGGCGCCGTCGTAGGCGTTGCCTCGGGCAGCACTCCCGCTGCCGACGACAACAACTTCGAGGCGACCGCAGCCGACACCACGCTTCTCGCCGACATCCCTGCGGGCCAGCAGGCCCAGGTGCAGACCGCCTCGCTCACGCAGCAGGCCGACGCCCAGGCATCCGCGGCCGACGCGGCGGCGAAGAGGTCCGTGGAGGAAGCGGCCCGCATCCAGGCCGCCAAGGACGCCAAGTCGAAGAAGCAGGCGGCCGAGGACAAGCTGGAGAAGGAACGCAAGGCCAAGAAGGACTCCGAGCGTGCCAGCCGTTCCGAGATGCGCAGCGCTTCCTCGTTCGCGGTGAAGGGCTCGTACACCGTGGCCGAGATCCAGGCGATGGCGCGTCAGATTGTGCCCGCCGACCAGTTCCAGTGCTTCAGCAACATTGTGAACGTGGAGTCGAGCTGGAACTACCTGGCGACCAACCAGAGCACCGGTGCCTACGGCCTCGTCCAGGCGCTGCCCGGCTCGAAGATGGTGTCCGCCGGCGCCGACTGGCAGACCAACCCGGCCACGCAGATCAAGTGGGGCCTCAGCTACATGAACAGCGGCCGCTACGGAAGCCCGTGCGCTGCCTGGTCCTTCTGGCAGGCCAACCACTGGTACTAGAACCTTCGGAGGTTCTGGTCTCAACCACACGAAGCCCCTCGCCGTCCTACGGTGAGGGGCTTCGCGCGTGTACGGTCGGGTCCGGACGGCTCGGCGGGGGAGCGGTGGGGGAGCGGTGGGGAGAGAAAGACGGGGGAAGAGGAAACGATCATGTCGAAACTTCCGGGGTGGCTCGGCCGCCTGGGCGCCGAACTGACCGAGCTGGGTGAGCGGCTGGAACAGCGCAGGGCCGAGGCCGAGGGGGGCAGGGCCGAGCCCGTCGAACCGCCGGTGCCCGCCGGAGCCGTGCCTGCCGGAGCGGTGCCCGCCGGAGCCGTGCCCGCCGGAGCGGTGCCGGACGACGGGGCCCGGCGCGAGGCCGCGGCCGCCGAACATGTGCCGCCGCCGCCCGCGTACGCGCCCTCCGTGGCCGCCCGGCCCGATCCGGTCGCGGCGATACCCTGGGGTATGCGGGTCGCGGCCGAGGCGGGCTGGCGGCTGCTCGTCCTGGCGGGCACGCTCTGGGTGCTGATGCGGGTCATCAGCGCCGTGCAGCTGGTGGTGCTGGCCTTCGTCGCCGCGCTGCTCGTCACCGCGATGCTGCAACCGACCGTCGCCCGGCTGAAGCGGTACGGCCTGCCGCGCGGACTGGCCACCGCGGTCACCGCGATTCTGGGCTTCGTCATCATCGGGCTGGTCGGCTGGTTCGTGGTCTGGCAGGTCATGGACAACATCGACACCCTCTCCGACAAGGTGCGGACGGGGATCGACGACCTGAAGAACTGGCTCCTCGACAGCCCCTTCCACGTCACCGAGCAGCAGATCAACGACGTCGCGAAGAACCTCAGCGACACCATCGGCACCAACACCGAGCAGATCACCTCCGCCGGACTGCAGGGCGTCACCGTGATGGTGGAGTTCCTCACCGGGATGCTGCTGGCGATGTTCTCGACGCTCTTCCTGCTGTACGACGGGAAGCGCATCTGGCACTGGGTGCTGAAGCTGGTGCCGGCGCAGGCCCGGCCGGGCGTCGCGGGTGCCGGGCCCCGCGCCTGGCGGACGCTGACCGCCTATGTGCGGGGCACGGTCGTCGTGGCGCTGATCGACGCGATCTTCATCGGGCTCGGGATCTGGTTCCTGAACGTGCCGATGGCGGTGCCGCTCGCCGTCTTCATCTTCCTCTTCGCCTTCATCCCGCTGGTCGGCGCGGTGGTCTCCGGCGCGCTCGCGGTGGTCGTCGCGCTGGTCACCGAGGGGGTGTTCGCCGCGCTGATGGTGCTGGCCGTGGTGCTCGCCGTGCAGCAGATCGAGGGCCATGTGCTGCAGCCGTTCATCCTGGGACGCGCGGTACGGGTGCATCCGCTCGCCGTCGTCCTCTCGGTGGCCGCGGGCGGCATGATCGCGGGCATCGGGGGAGCGGTCGTCGCGGTGCCGCTGGTGGCGGTCACCAACACGGTGGTCGGTTATCTGCGCTCGTACGGGCAGGAGGAGGCGCTGCGGCACGCACCGCCTCCGCACGGGGCATCCGCGCTCGACATCGCTCCGACACCCGCGCCGGGATCGCCGCACGAGGGCATCGGCCGCGGCGGCGACGAGGGCGGCGGCAGGAAGACCACCTGAACGAGGACAGAAGAAGGGCCCCGTGGACGGTCGGTCGTCCTCGGGGCCCTTCTCGTATCAGGGGTGGTGCTGGTCCTACTCGGCGAGCACGGCCTCGGCTTCGAGGGTCACGCCGACCGCCTGGATCACCGAGGCGATCTTGACGGCCTCCTGAATGGTCTCACGGTCCACGCCGGCCTTGCGCAGCACCTGCTCGTGGGAGTCCAGGCACTGGCCGCAGCCGTTGATCGCGGAGACCGCGAGCGACCACAGTTCGAAGTCGATCTTCTCCACGCCGGGCTTGCCGATGACATTCATCCGCAGGCCCGCGCGGAGCGTCCCGTACTCGGGGTCCGACAGCAGGTGCCGGGTCCGGTAGAAGACGTTGTTCATCGCCATGATGGCGGCGGCCGACTTCGCGGCGGTGTACGCCTCCGCGGAGAGATTGGCCTTCGCCTCCGGCTCCAGCTCACGCAGCACCTTCGGCGAGCGCGAGGCGATCGCGCAGGCGAGGACGGTGCCCCACAGCTGCTGCTGCGGGAGCTCGCTGTTCCCGATGACCGAACCGAGGTTCAGCTTCAGGTCCTTGGCGAAGTCCGGAACGGCGGCCTTCAGTTCGTCGAGTGCCATGTCGCTGTCAGCTCACTCGCCCGAGAGGAGCGCGACCGGGTCGAGGGTGTTCTCGCCCTTGGTCCAGTTGCACGGGCACAGCTCGTCGGTCTGCAGGGCGTCCAGGACCCGCAGGACCTCCTTGGGGTTACGGCCCACGGAACCGGCGGTCACCATCGTGAACTGGATCTCGTTGTTCTGGTCGACGATGAAGACGGCGCGCTGGGCGAAACCGTCCTCGCCCTCGATGCCGAGCTCACGCATGAGCTCGTGCTTCGAGTCGGCCATCATCGGGAAGGGCAGGTCGGTCAGGTCCGGGTGGTCCTTGCGCCAGGCGTGGTGCACGAACTCGGAGTCACCGGAGAAGCCGAGGACCTGGGCGTCACGGTCGGCGAACTCGTCGTTCAGCTTGCCGAAGGCGGCGATCTCCGTGGGGCACACGAAGGTGAAGTCCTTCGGCCACGCGAAGACGATCTTCCACTTGCCCTCGTAGGTCTTGTGGTTGATCTGCTCGAACTCCTTGCCGCTCTCCAGCGAAACACAAGCAGTCAGGTCGAACTCGGGGAACTTGTCACCGACAGTGAGCACGCGCTCTCCTTGCAGCGTTGGAAATCCCTTTTGGGGGAGTTCCTGAGGGTTGGACGGTCCCCACCTTGGCACAGACTGCATTGATCACGGAAATAGCTATACTCGGTCGTGATGATCGGAGGTGCCTATCAGTGGCGCAGAGTAATCAGGGCAGTCGGACCAAACAGCCCAGCCTGTCGCAGCTGCGCGCCTTCGCGGCCGTCGCCGAATGCCTGCATTTCCGGGACGCGGCGGCAGCCATCGGGATGAGTCAGCCGGCACTCTCCGGGGCCGTGTCGGCGCTGGAGGAGGCCCTGGGCGTCCAGCTCATCGAGCGTACGACGCGCAAGGTGCTGCTCTCGCCGGCCGGGGAGCGGCTGGCGGTGCGGGCGCGGGCGGTGCTGGAGGCCGTCGGTGAGCTGATGGAGGAGGCCGAGGCGGTCCGGGCGCCGTTCACCGGAGTGCTCAGGCTCGGCGTGATCCCGACCGTCGCGCCGTACCTGCTGCCGACCGTGCTGCGGCTGGTCCACGAGCGCTACCCGGAGCTGGACCTCCAGGTGCACGAGGAGCAGACCTCCTCCCTGCTGGAGGGGCTGGCCGCGGGAAGGCTGGACCTGCTCCTGCTCGCCGTGCCGCTCGGTGTGCCGGGCGTGACCGAGCTTCCGCTCTTCGACGAGGACTTCGTGCTGGTGATGGAGCGGGACCACTGGCTGGGCGGGCGCACCGACATCCCGCGCGAGGCCCTGCGCGAGCTGCCGTTGCTGCTGCTCGACGAGGGCCACTGCCTGCGCGACCAGGCGCTCGACATATGCCGGGAAGCGGGGCGTACGGAGGGCGCGCCGGTCACCACGACCGCGGCCGGGCTCTCGACACTGGTGCAGCTGGTGGCCGGCGGACTCGGGGTGACGCTGCTGCCGCGTACCGCGGTGACGGTCGAGACCGGCCGCAACGACGCGCTGGCCACCGGGTACTTCGGGGAACCCGCACCGTCGCGGCGGGTGGCGCTGGCGATGCGGACGGGGGCGGCGCGGCACGAGGAGTTCGAGGAGTTCGCGGCGGCGCTGCGGGTGGCGATGAGGGGGCTGCCGGTCCGGGTGACGGCGGGCAGGTAGGGCGCGGGAAAGGGGTGCGGTCCCCCGTTGCCGGGACCGCACCCCTCGCGGCTATGGCGACGTCACTCCGTGCGCAGTCCGTCCGGACGCATCATGCGCCACAGCGGTGGCAGCGACACCAGGGTGACCAGCGCGATCAGCGCCGCGCCCGCCCCCGCCATCGGCAGGAACAGCCACCAGTCGGTCACCTTCTTGCTGATCATGCGGACCATCACGGCCCCCAGGCCGAGACCACCGGCGATCGCGACCGCCAGTCCGATGAGGACGGGAACGGCGGTCTGCCAGAGCACCGACCAGCCGAGCGTGGTCCGCCGGGTGCCGAAGGCGACCAGGACGGACAGCAGGCGCTTGCGCTCCCGCAACTGCTCCAGCTGCGAGACCAGCATCGCGGCGGCGATCAGCAGCAGCGTCGCGGTCCCGCCGACCTGGAGACCCCTCTGCACACTGGCGTACTGCCGGTCGCGGACCACCGAGTTCACGGCGGCGATGCGCATCCCCGGGTCGAGCTCGGCCGCCGTGTTCCGTACGTACTCGGAGACGTCCTCGACGCTCCGGTCCACCCGGATCTGCGCGTTGGTCTGGGCGTGCGGCAGGGTGGTCGGGTCGATCGCGCCGACCGTGGCCACGATGCCGAAGTGTTCCTGGCCCATCGGATCGGGGCGGGCCGGAACGGTCCGGGCGTCGGCGGGCAGGGTCCACAGCTTCGACTTCTCGCCGGGTTCCCCCACCATGTAGTTGAGCTCGACCGGCTTGCCCTTGCGGGCCGTCCGGTCCGTCCACTTGGCCGTGTCCTTGTCCCGGGGGTGGACGACAAAGACATCGCCCTCCTTGCAGGAGCCGATCCGGGCGATCTCGCGCACGGTCGCGCAGTCGCCGACGGTCAGCGAGGTGGTGGGCTGGACGTCGTCGCCCTTGTACTTGCCGGGTTTGACGACGTACGTCTCGACCATCCCGATGACCCCGGTCACCCCCTCGGTGGCCCGGAACTTCTTGATGGTCCGCGTGGCCGCGTCGCCGGTGACGGTCTCGGAGTACGTGTAGAACTGGGCCCGTCTCGGGTCCTGTCCCGTCATCCGCTTGAAGTCGTCGCCCACCGCGGCGAACAGCATCTGCAGTGCCACGGCGCCCGCGACCGCGACCGTGATGCCGCTGACCGCGCGGGAGGCCGCGCCACTGCTCAGCTGGAGCCTGCGGGTGGCGAGCTGCCAGGGCACCGGACCGCCGTGCAACCGGTTCACGCACGCCTGGACCAGCCACGGCAGCAGCAGGGCGAGCCCGACGAGCACGAGCACGGCGCCGCCCGCGACCGGATACGGGTTCACATCGGTGTCCGTCTTGCCGGACAGCACGAGCACCGCCAGGCCCGCGACCGGAACCAGCAGGCGCCACCAGATCCGGCGCTTGCGGTTGCGGCCGCTGCGCACGACTCCGAGCGGTTCGATGATCACCGAACGCAGGGCGACCAGCGTGACCAGGACCGCCGCCACCGGAACCGCGACCACGATCAGCGCCGCCAGCCAGGTGTTGGGGACCAGGTCCGCCGGGAACGCGCTGACGTCCCACACCTCGACGGAGCCCATGAAGCGACGCCCCACCAGGAAGAAGGCCAGGCCGGCCAGCAGTCCGAGCACCGCCCCGAAGAACGCCTCGCCGGCCGCGATCCGACGGGTCATCCGGATGTCCGCACCGACCAGACGCAGCGCGGCGAGCCTGCGGTCGCGCCGCTCGCCGCCGAACCGCACGGCCGTCGCGATGAAGATCGTGACCGGCATCAGCAGGACGACGCAGATCATGATGGTCAGCACGACGAGGATCGGCGACATGGGATCGGACGGGCCCGGGTCGCCGTAACCGGCGATCCGGTGGCCGCCGTTGGCGGGAGTCAGCGTGTCGCTGCCCGCGTAGTAGAGCAGCTCTCCCGGCGCGAGCAGGCCGGGGTCGGCGATCGTGCCGGTGATCCGGTACGGCAGTCGCTCCCTGAGGAGGCTGCCTTCCGAGGAGCCGAGCAGCTTCTCCAGAGCGGGGGAGACCACCATCTCGTTCGCGCCGGGGAAGCGTGCGACACCGGGCGGGACTACCGGACGCGTACCGTCCGCACGCATCAGGTAGCCCCCGACGGTCCGGCCGCGGTACTCGGTCTCCGCGTTGATCCGGAGCACCGAGGTGTCGGTCTTCTCGGCCTGGGCGTCGGGTGATTCGGAGATCTTGGTCTCGGAGCGGGCCTGGTCGCGCGCGGAACGGTGGTCGAGCAGATTCGGCACGGAGGCGGCGACCAGCAGCAGCGCCACGCCGAGGCCGACGCCGACGGCGGTCAGCAGGGTGCGGATCCAGCCCTCGCGCCCGCCGGACGCGGCGAACCGGACACCGAGGGCGAGATCGCGCAGCAGGCAGGCGAAACCGGTGGGCCGGGCGGGGCGCGGCGGTGCGTCGGCCGGGGCGTCCTTGTGGTCGAGCAGGGTCATCCGGCGTGCTCCAGATTGTGGGCCCGGCCGTCGCGCACGGTGACGTCGCGGTCGGAGTACGCGGCGACCCGGGCCTCGTGGGTCACCAGGACCACGGCGACATGGGCGGACCGGGCCGCCTCGGTGAGCAGCTGCATGACCCGCTCGCCGTTGAAGGAGTCCAGGGCGCCGGTCGGCTCGTCGGCGAAGATCACTTTGGGGGAGGCGGCGAGCGCACGGGCCACCGCGACGCGCTGGCCCTGGCCGCCGGAGACCTCGCCGGGGCGCTTGCCGCCGACGGTGTCGACCTCCAGGCGCTCCAGCCAGTGGCGGGCGGTGGCTTCGGCGTCCTTGCGCTTGGTGCCGCTCAGCCGGAGTGGCAGGGCGACGTTCTCCACGCAGGTCAGCTCCGGGACGAGCTGGCCGAACTGGAAGACGAAGCCGAACTCGGTGCGGCGCAGAGCGCTGCGTTCGGCGTCGGACATCGCGGAGAGCTCGCGGCCCGCGTAGGTGATCGTGCCCTGGTCGGGGGTGACGATTCCGGCGAGGCAGTGCAGCAGGGTGGACTTGCCGGAGCCCGACGGGCCCATCACGGCGACGACCTCGCCGGGGTGGATGGAGAACGACGCGCCGTCGAGCGCGGGCGTCGGGCCGTACGACTTGTACAGGCCGTCGGCGCTGAGCAGGGAGCCGGCGGGGGTCATGCGCCCACCTCCGTGGCGAGCCGGTCGAGCCGGGCGGCGGTCAGTTCGAGCCAGCGCAGATCGGCTTCGAGATGGAAGAGCGCGTGGTCGCAGATCAGCTGGTCGGCGAGGTCGCCCTTGCGCTTGCGGTCGGTGAGGATGCGCATGAGGCGCAGGTGCTCCGTGCGCTGGGTGTCCAGCAGGGCTTCGGCGCTGCGGCCGGTGAGCAGGGCCAGGACGACCTTGGTGTAGAGCGTCGACTGGAGGTACGGCTCGGGCTTCTCCGGCTGCGCGAGCCAGGTGCCGACGTCGGTGATGCCCGCCTCGGTGATGGCGTACCGCTTGCGCTCGGGGCCGCCCCCGCTCTCGACGCCGTCGACCTCGACGAGGCCGTTCTTGAGGAGCCGGGACATCGTCGAGTAGACCTGCCCGTAGTGCAGGGGGCGGTCGTGGCCGAACTTCTCGTCGAAGGTGCGCTTGAGGTCGTAGCCGTGGCGGGGGCCGGACTCCAGGAGTCCGAGCAGGGTGTGGCCGATAGACATGCACAGCACTGTACACGGCATGTATACCTCGGGTGTATACCGGGGGTTCCTCCTTCCCCGGCCCCCGGAGTCACTCGGAGGGCGGGGACTTCGGCGGCCGCCCCCGGCGGGGGATCGGACGGGCCGTGCCGGGCAGGCGGCCCGCCTCGGCCAGCGCCCTGCGCAGCAGGAACTCGATCTGGGCGTTCGCGCTGCGCAGTTCGTCGGCGGCCCAGCGGGCGAGTGCGTCGTGCACCGCGGGGTCCAGCCGCAGCAGCATCTGCTTGCGCTGCTGCGGCCCGCGTCCGGGGGTCTCTTCCGTCACTGGTCTTCCGTCACTGGTAAAGAGTGCCCGTGTTGAGGACCGGCTGCGCCGCGCGGTCACCGCAGAGCACCACCATCAGATTGCTGACCATGGCGGCCTTGCGCTCGGAGTCGAGCTCGACGATGTCCTGCTCGGCGATCCGGGACAGCGCCATCTCGACCATGCCGACCGCGCCCTCGACGATCTGCTGCCGGGCCGCGACCACCGCGCCGGCCTGCTGGCGCTGAAGCATCGCGGAGGCGATCTCGGGGGCGTACGCGAGATGGCTGAAGCGCGATTCGATGATCCGCACACCGGCGGCCTGCACCCGGGCGGTGAGCTCCACGGCCAGCTTCTCGGTGATCTCCTCCGCGTTGCCGCGCAGGGAGAGGCCGCCCTCCTCGTGGGCGTCGTACGGGTACTCGATGGCGATGTGCCGGACGGCCGACTCGGTCTGGGTGGCGACGAACTCCAGGAAGTCGTCGACCTCGAAGAGCGCCTGCGCGGTGTCCTCGACCTTCCAGACGACGATCGCGGCGAGCTCGATCGGGTTGCCGTAGGCGTCGTTGACCTTCAGGACCGCGGTCTCGTGGTTGCGGACCCGGGTGGAGATCTTCCGGCTGCTGGTGAGCGGATTGATCCAGCGCAGCCCGTCGGTGCGGATCGTGCCCACGTACCGGCCGAAGAGCTGGATCACCCGAGCCTCGCCCGGTGCGACCATCTTCACACCCGTCATGCAGAAGAACGAGGCGATGACGAGCAGGGCCCCGAATATGCACACCGGGATGCCCGCGCCGTTGTTCCCGTTCGAGCCGATGACGCCGCCGACGATGGCCAGGCCGATGCCGGCGATCACCCCGATCACGGTCAGCAGCAGGCCGAGGCCGCCGGGGATGCTGTGCGCCGTCACCTCTCTCACCTGTGGTTCGGGCATCTCGGGGGCGTCGGGCGTGAGGTCGGCGGTCAGGGTGGACACGGCGTGCGGATTGCCTTGGTCGGGCATGGGATCCCCGTTTCGAAAGACTGGCAGAGCGGTACTCGGTGCTATCAATGTGATTACACATTACTCGGATTCGCAACCCTCGGCCCCTCTCATGAGTCGGTTCCCTAGAGAACGGGTGCTGATTGTCACGTCCGGAAAAGACCGCATCGCTTGCTTTTTGTCCTCGCCGACGGTGTTAGCTGGCTGGGCTGAGCTGATCTGGTCGAGCAGAGAAACGGGAGCAACACAGAGATGGGTCGAGCGGATGCGCGACGAGCCCAGCGGCGCGGGTCGCGGCGGGCTGCGAAGAGCGGCGGCATACGCAGACTCTTCACCTGGAAGAAGATGCTGGGCACGTTCTTCGGGTTCTGCCTGCTGATCATGGGCGCCTTCGTCGCGCTCTACATGTACGTGGACATCCCGAAGGCCAACGCCCTGGCCGAGCGGCAGAGCAACGTCTACCAGTACAGCGACGGCACCGTGCTGACCCGGACCGGTGACGGGGTCAACCGCCAGATCGTGGACCTGGCCGAGGTTCCCAAGGAGGTGCAGCACACCTTCGTCGCCGCCGAGAACAAGACGTTCTACCAGGACAAGGGCGTCGACCTGAAGGGCACCGCGCGCGGCATCCTCAGCACGCTCACCGGCAAGGGCAAGCAGGGTGGCTCGACCATCACCCAGCAGTACGTGAAGAACTACTACCTGACGCAGGACCCGACGATCAGCCGGAAGCTCAAGGAACTGGTGATCTCCCTCAAGGTCGACCAGAAGAAGGACAAGAGCTTCATCCTCGCCGGGTACATCAACACCGCCTACTACGGACGCGGTGCGAGCGGGATCCAGGCTGCGGCGCAGGCCTACTACGGCGTCGACGCCAAGGACCTCAACGTCTCCCAGGGTGCCTACCTGGCCGCGCTGCTCCAGGCTCCCAGCCAGTACGACTGGGCGATCGCGTCGCCGACCGGCAAGAAGCTCGTCAAGGACCGCTGGGGTTACACGCTCGACAACATGGTCGAGATGCACTGGCTCGACAAGTCCGAGCGCGACACCCTGAAGTTCCCCGTCCCGGACAAGCCCAAGCCCGCCCGCGGCATGGAGGGCCAGACCGGCTACCTCGTGGAGGCGGCCAACAAGGAGCTGGACAAGCAGGGCATCACCGGCGACATGCGGCAGGCCGGCGGCTGGACCTTCACCCTCAACATCGACAAGAAGCGCCAGAAGGAACTGGAGAAGGCGGTCGACCGCCAGCTGGAGTCCAAGCTGGACCGCAAGGACAGCAAGGTCGACGCGACCGTCCAGGCGGGCGCCACCTCGGTCGATCCGAAGACCGGTGCCGTCGTCGCGCTCTACGGCGGGGTGGACTACGTCAAGCACTACATATCCAACGCCACGCGCCAGGACTACCAGCCCGCCTCCACCTTCAAGCCGCTGGTGCTCGCCTCCGCGCTGGAGAACGAGTCGAAGACCCAGGGCGGCGACCTGATCGGCGTCAACACCCGCTACGACGGCACCAGCAAGCGGCCCGTGGTGGGCAGCGACACCCCGTTCGCCCCGCAGAACGAGGACAACGTCAGCTACGGCGACGTCACCGTGCAGAACGCGATGAACAAGTCGATCAACTCGGTCTTCGCGCAGATGGTGGTCGATGTCGGCCCGCCCGCGGTGAAGAAGACCGCGCTGGCCCTCGGCCTCCCCGACAAGAACTTCCCCGAGCGTCCCGCCATCACGCTCGGCACGATGAACGCCTCGACGTGGGACATGGCGGGGGCGTACGCCACCCTCGACAACCACGGCAAGAAGGTCACCCCGTTCATCGTGAAGTCCGCCAAGCACCGCGACCGGACGGTCGAGCCGGTCAAGGGCGTCGGCGGCCAGGTGATCAGCCGCAAGTCCGCCGACACCGTCACCTCCGTCCTGAAGGGCGTCGTGGAGAGCGGCTCCGGCAGCAAGGCGGCCAACGCCTCGGCGTACCAGGCGGCGGGCAAGACGGGTACGTCCGAGAACAACAAGTCGGCCTGGTTCGCCGCGTACACCCCGGACCTCACCACGGTGGTGGCGCTCTTCGGCGAATCCCCCAAGGAGGGCGGCGGCCAGGTCACCCTGACCGGTACCGCCAACTCCGGCCGGGCCAACGGTGGTGGCTTCCCGGCGGAGATCTGGGCGGACTACACCCTCGGCGCGCTGAACGGCGGTTCCGGGGCCCGGTTCGACCTCCAGGACGTCGAGCGCGGCGAGGTCACCCTGCCGAGCAGCCCGCCGGCGAGCACCTCGCCGTCGGAGACCCCCGACCCGGATCCGTCCCAGTCGTCCGGCTCGCCGGACCAGCGCCCGAGCACGCCCCCCAGCCCGCCGGCCAGCGAGTCCCCGGATCCGCCGGTCAGCGAGTCCCCGGATCCGCCGGTCAGCGAGTCCCCGGATCCGCCGGACGGCGGGGCGGACCCCGGGCGGCCGGGCAACAACGTCAACACCAACGGCAACGAGAATCCGCCGAGTCGATGAGCGTGTGAATCCATGAGCGCGTGACTCCGTGCGCGCACAGGAGAGGGGCGGTGCCGGCCGGCACCGCCCCTCTCCTGTGCGGCCGTCGCGACGGTGTCAGCCGCCGTTGACCTTCTTGGCGACCCGGTCGCCGAGGTCCTTGTCCACGTTGCGCCAGTACTGCAGCGCGCGCTCCAGGACCGGGGCGCTCACACCGTCGAGCAGATGGCCGGAAATGTTCGACACCAGCCGCTCGCGGGCCGCTTCGTCGAGGACCTTGCGCACCATGGTGCCCGCCTGGCCCCAGTCGTCGTCCTCGCGGTGCAGCTTGTACGCCTCGTGCACCATCTCGCCCGCCGTGGCCCAGCCCGCCGGGTCGCCGAAGCGCTGGGTGTCCGCCGCGGGACCGCCGTACGAGTTCGGTGCGTAGACCGCTCCCGTACGGGTCGGCTCGTACCGCATGGGGCCGTCCTTCGCGTACGAGTTCCGGCCGAACCGCGGACGGTTCGGGGGCAGCTGCGCGTAGTTCGGTCCGATCCGGTACCGGTGGGTGTCCGGGTACGAGAAGAGCCGTCCGAGCAGCATCTTGTCCGGCGACGGACCGATGCCGGGCACCAGGTTCGACGGCTCGAAGGATGCCTGCTCGATGTGGACGAAGAAGTCCTCGGGGTTCTCGTCGAGCGTCATCCGGCCGACTTCGATCTCCGGGTAGTCGCCGTGCGGCCACACCTTCGTGAGGTCGAACGGGTTGAACCGGTAGTCCGGCGCGTCGTCGAACGGCATGATCTGGACGTACAGCGTCCAGCTCGGGTGGTCGCCGCGCTTGATCGACTCGAAGAGGTCGCGGCGGTGCACGTCGCCGTCGAGGCCGGCCATCTCGTCCGCCTCGGCCTGCGGGTAGAAGTCGATGCCCTGGTCGGTCTTGAAGCGGTACTTGACCCAGAACCTCTCGCCGCCGGCATTCACCCACATGTAGGTGTGCGAGCTGTAGCCGTTCATGTGGCGGTACGTCCGCGGGATGCCCCGGTCGCCCATCAGCCACGTCACCATGTGCGCGGACTCGGGGGAGAGCGTCCAGAAGTCCCACTGCATGTCGTGGTCGCGCACCGCGCTGTCCGGCCGGCGCTTCTGCGAGCGGATGAAGTCCTGGAACTTCATCGGGTCGCGCACGAAGAAGACCGGCGTGTTGTTGCCGACCATGTCGTAGTTGCCGTGCTCGGTGTAGAACTTCAGGGCGAAACCACGGGGGTCGCGCCAGGTGTCGGGGGAGCCCTGTTCGCCGGCGACCGTGGAGAAGCGGGCGAGCATGGCGGTCTGCTTGCCCGGTTGGAAGAGGTCGGCCTTGGTGAACTGGCTGACGTCGTTGGTCACCTTGAAGAAGCCGTAGGCGCCGGAGCCCTTGGCGTGGACCACTCGTTCGGGGACCCGTTCACGGTTGAACTGGGCCATCTTCTCGATGAGGTAGTGGTCCTGGAGCAGGATCGGTCCGTCGGATCCGACAGTGAGCGAGTGTTCGTCGCTCTCCACCGGGATTCCGGCGTTGTTCGTGGTGTAGGGGGTGTTCCTGGTCTTCGATTCCTCGGGCACGAGCGTCCTCCCGTCGGTGGGGGTTTCGGTCAGGTCGTCTCGTTCACGACTGAAGTCAACTCCGCCGACAGGAGGTCGGCAACATTTGGCTACCGTCCGTGCAGGGCTCTTCCCCGTGCCCGGTCCGGGCCCCCTACTGGCCCCGGGTCGGCATCTCGAACCAGACCACCTTGCCCGTCGAAAGACGCGTCGCCCCCCACCGCCGGGCCAGCCGGTTCACGAGGAACAGGCCGCGGCCGCCCTCGTCCATGTCCCGGGCCCGGCGCTGCCGGGGCAGCTGCGGAGCGTCGTCACCGACCTCGCAGCGCAGCGTGTCGGTGCGCAGCAGCCGCAGCGTCACCGGCCGCTCCGCATAGCGCACGGCATTGGTCACCACCTCGCTGACCAGCAGCTCCACCGAGTCGGAGAGATCGTCGAGCCCCCAGCGGCTCAGTGCCCGGCGGGCCAGCCTGCGGGCCCGTCCCGGGGCGGTCTCCTCCGGTTCGAGGTGCCAGTACGCGACATCGCTCGGCGCGATCCCGTCGAACCGGGCGGCGAGCAGCGCGATGTCGTCGTCCCGGTCGCCGGGACCGAGCATGTCCAGGACGTCGTCGCACAATGCCTCCAGCGGCGGCGAGTGGTCCGGGCCGGTCAGCCGGGCGGTGGTGGCGAGCCGTTCGCGCAGCTGCTCGATCCCGGTCCAGACGTCCCGCAGCCGGGACTCCACCAGACCGTCGGTGTACAGCAGCAGCGTGGCGCCCGCGGGCGCGTCCAGTTCGACGGCCTCGAAGTCCACCCCGCCGACGCCGATCGGGGCACCGGGCGGTACCCGCAGCACCTCCGCGCGGCCGCCCAGGTGGAGCAGGACGGGCGGCGGGTGCCCGGCGTTGGCGATCGTGATGCGGTGCGCGACCGGGTCGTACACCGCGTACAGGCACGTCGCCATGCGGTCGCTGCCGAGCCGCTGCGCCTGCTCGTCGAGGTGGTGCAGTACCTCCTGCGGCGGCAGGTCGAGACCGGCCAGGGTCTGCGCCGTGGTGCGCAGCTGGCCCATGATCGCCGCCGACGTCATGGAGTGGCCCATGACGTCCCCGACGACGAGGGCGACCCTGCTGCCGGGCAGCGGGATCGCGTCGTACCAGTCGCCGCCGACCCGGGCCGTCTCGGCGGCCGGAAGGTAGCGGGAGGCAAGCCGGACACCGGTCGGCTGGGGCAGCGAGTCGGGCAGCATGGTGCGCTGGAGCTCGTCGGCGATGTACGCCTCGCGCCCGTACAGCACGGCCTTGTCGATGCCCAGCGCGGTGTGCGTCGCCAGCTGGGCCGCGACCAGCAGGTCATTGGCCTCGAAGGGCGGCCGCTCGGTCCCGCGCAGGAAGACGGCGGCGCCGATCACCCGCCGCCGGCCGCGCAGCGGGGCGAGGATCGCCCGGTGCCCGGTGGGTACGGTCCGGCCGGAGCCGAGCAGTTCGGGCAGTGCGGCACGGGCCGCCGCGGAGTCCCCGAAAACGGGCCGCACCCCGCGCAGCACCTCGGCGAGCGCGCCGCCCGAGCGGACCTCGCACAGCTCGGCCGCGGGCGGCAGGTCGCCGTGCGGATCGATGGCGGGCAGCCGCAGGCGCTCGATCTCCGACGAGGTCTCGGTCTCCTCCTCGTTCAGCCGCAGCCGGTCCGACCGGCGCAGCCGCAGCACGAACGGGGAGACCGGCCGCTCGTCACCGACCGGGAGCGGATCGCGGAGGTAGACCAGTATGGCGTCGGAGAACGTCGGCACGCTGGCCCGGCACAGGCCCAGCACGATCTCGTCGAGGTCTATGCCGCGGGCGATCCGCCGGGTGGCGGCCCCCACGAAACGCAGCCGGTCGCCCTCGCGACGGGCCGCGGCCTGGGGGTCGAGTCCTGCGGGGCCGGGGTTCACCGCGGAAGCGGCGGGAGCCGCCGGATTCGCCCCGGCGCCCGGCGCCGTGGCGGGTCCGGGGATCGCGGCGGTGGCAGGGGAAGCAGCCGGCGCGGCATCCTGCTGCCGCGGCCGGGTGCGTTCCTGCGACCGGGCGGCGAGAGGCTGCCGGCCTTCGTGGGAGGTGGGATGCTCCGTCACGCGTGGGGTTCCGTCCGTCCGGGCCGGTTGTATGAGGCAATCACCTCGTGGGGCGCCACTGTGCCCCGGCAAGAGCGGTGATAACAACGGCTGTCACCGGATGCCCCCGAAAGAGGGGCCGAAACCGGATGCCCGCAGGGTGGTTCGCCGACAACGTTTCCGGTGACGGGGCGGGCGACAGCGAGCACGTCTCCACCCCCTCGTAGTGGCTCATGCGATTCATCCGACTGATGTGGCTCGTCCAGCTCATGCAGTGCGTGGTGCTCGTGCGGTGACTTGCGGTCAGGTCCGGTGCCGCGTCCGCCGGTTGGGGCGGTGCGGCGCTCCGGAGGGCGATCCTACGTTTGCCCCCCTGGGGTGCATCAAGGGTCTCACGATGCCATGGGGGAGGGGGTACGGTCCCAGTCATCCGGGAGGGTGGGGACGCGCCAGTGCGGATCGGGCCGCCAGTCCTCCCAGCCGTCCCGGAACGGCGTTCCCCACGCCCGGATCACCTCGACGGCCGCGCGGCCCGCCTCCCGCACCCGCCCGGCGGTCCGCGGGGTCAGCAGACCGACCCGCTGCGCCTGGGCGAACTCGTCCTCGTCGTGCCAGACCCAGCTGCGGTCCGGGCGGACGGAGATGTCGAGAAAGTGGTCCTCGGAGTCCACGCCGCCCGCCCAGCGGGTGCGCGGCTCCTCCAGGTTCACGTACCAGTTGCGGAACGTCCAGCCGGCCCCCCAGAACAGCCACACCGACCAGGGTTCACCAGGACGGGCGAGCTTCAGCACGCCGTTGCCGAGCCAGCGCGAGCGGGCGGTGGTGCGCGGGGCGGTGTAGCGGGTGGCGAGCGGCTCGTCGTGCACCTCGGTGCCGTTCGCCAGCACCGGCTTCACGCACTCGGTGCCGGGCGCCACCCACACGGCGAGCAACTCGTCGGTGTCCTGCACGACGGTGACGGGGCGACAGATGTGCACCGGGGCCGGGGCGGGGTCCCGCGCCCCCTCGGGCAGCGGGCCGTTGCCGCGGTAGCGCCACAGGATCTGATCGCCCGGCGCCCAGTGCTCGATGTACTCCATACCTGCCATGGGCAGATCTTAGAGATGCCGCGGCCCCCTCGCTGCGATGCGTGTCACGGGCGGGTCATACGCAGCACGTCCAGCGCCTCGTCGAGCTGCTCCACCGTGAGATCGCCGCGCTCGACGTATCCCGAGTCCAGCACCACCTCGCGGATCGTCCGGCGCTCGGCCAGGGACTTCTTGGCGACCTTCGCCGCCTCCTCGTAGCCGATGTACTTGTTCAGCGGGGTGACGACGGACGGCGAGGACTCCGCGTACTCCCTGGCCCGCTCCGCGTTCGCCGTGATGCCGTCCACCGTGCGGTCCGCGAGCAGCCGGGAGGCGTTGGCCAGCAGCCGTACCGACTCCAGCAGGTTCTTCGCGATGACCGGCAGCATCACATTCAGTTCGAAGTTGCCCGCCGCGCCCGCGACGGCGACCGTCGCGTCGTTCCCCATCACCTGGGCCGCCACCATCAGGACGGCCTCGGGAATGACCGGATTCACCTTGCCCGGCATGATCGACGAGCCGGGCTGGAGGTCGGGGAGGTTGATCTCGGCCAGGCCGGTGCGCGGCCCGGACGCCATCCAGCGCAGATCGTTGGAGATCTTGGTGAGCGAGACGGCGAGGGTGCGGAGCTGGCCGGACGTCTCCACGAGCCCGTCCCGCGCGCCCTGCGCCTCGAAGTGGTCCCTGGCCTCGGTGAGCGGCAGGCCGGTGGCGCGGGCGACCTCGGCGATGACGGCGGCGGAGAAGCCGGGCGGGGTGTTGATGCCGGTGCCGACGGCCGTGCCGCCCAGCGGCAGCTCGGCGAGGCGGGGGAGGGAGGCGCGCAGCCGCTCGACCCCGTACCTGATCTGCGCCGCGTAGCCGCCGAACTCCTGGCCCAGGGTGACGGGCGTGGCGTCCATCAGATGCGTACGGCCCGACTTCACGACCGTCGCGAACTCGGCGGACTTGCGCTCCAGCGCGGCGGCCAGGTGGTCCAGTGCCGGGATCAGGTCGCCGGTTACGGCGGCGGTGGCGGCGATGTGGATGGAGGACGGGAAGACGTCGTTGGACGACTGGGAGGCGTTGACGTGGTCGTTGGGATGGACCTCGCGGCCCAGGCGTTCGGTGGCGAGGGTGGCCACGACCTCATTGGTGTTCATGTTGGACGAGGTGCCGGACCCGGTCTGGAAGACGTCGATCGGGAAGTGGGCGTCCCAGCGGCCCCCGGCGACCTCGTCGGCAGCCTCCTGGACGGCCAGGGCGATGTCCGGGTCGAGCACCCCCAGTTCGGCGTTCACCTTGGCCGCGGCCGCCTTGATCCGGGCCAGGGCCTCGATGTGGGCCCGCTCCAGGCGCTGCCCGGAGATCGGGAAGTTCTCCACCGCGCGCTGCGTCTGGGCCCGCCACCTGGCGTTCGCGGGCACCCTCACCTCGCCCATCGAATCGTGCTCGATGCGGAAATCCGTGCTGTCCGCTGGGGTCTGAGCGGTGGCCTGTGCGTCGTCCATGGGGTTCAACCTCCTGAAAAAGTTGAGCACTTGTCTCGTTCTGTGTATTCCCAAGTTGCCTACCGACCAGTAAATACCGGGGGTAACCACAACCCGGGGAGGCGCAATGAGGCGCACCAGGCACAGACTTCGCAGTACGGTCGCGGCCGCCGCGGCCATGGCGGCGGCATGCGGCGGCATGGCGGCCGCCGCAGGGCCGGCGGGCGCGGCGGACCGGTCCGGTACCACCACTACCGCATCCACCCCCCTGTCGCCCGAGCTGGAGGCCATCCGCGCCGCCGAAGCCACCCAGCTGTACGGCGACCCGGCCGAGCGCCCGCTCGCCGACCGAAAGACCGGGCTGATCTCGCTCGGCGACAGCGAGATCTCCGGCGAGGGCGTCGGCACGTACGAGGCGGGCACCAACGGCCCCGACAACTGGTGCCACCGCTCGCCCGACTCCGCCATCCACCGCACCGGCATCCCGGCCGACGTCACGTACAACGTCTCCTGCTCCGGCGCGTACACCGGCAACATCGTGATCGGCGGCTCGAAGCAGTACGCCGACGAACTCGTGCAGAGCGACAACCTCGCCATCAAGGCACGCAACACCCGCATCAAGATGGTCGTGCTGGTCGCCGGCGCCAATGACGACCTCCAGTTCGGCCCGGTCATGACGGACTGCGTCCAGCGCTGGGTGCTCTCCCAGGGGACCTGTCAGCCGAAGTACGACGGCGGCTGGCAGGCGCGCGTCGACGGACTCGTCCCCAAGGTCGAGAAGACGGTGCGCGATCTGAAGACCGTCATGTCCGACGCCGGATACACCAACAGCGACTACAAGCTCGTGGTCATGGGCTACCCGAGCCCCATCGGTCCGGACTTCTACGACAACCCGGACTTCCCCGGCAAGCTTCCCGGCGGCTGCGCCGGCTACGACTCCGACGCCGCCTGGGGCCGCAACGTCGCCGTTCCCGCCTTCGAACGCGGTATGCGCAAGGCCGCAGCCGAATCGGGGGCCGTCTACCTCGACAACTCCCGGCTCTTCCACGGCCACGAGGTCTGCAGCGAGTCCACCTGGGCCCGCGGCCTCTACATCGACCTGTCGCACTTCCCGCCGGACTCCAACTCCGTCCGGCAGTCCTTCCACCCGAACGCGCGGGGCCACGGTGCCTTCGCGTCCTGCCTGACCCAGATCTACAACTCGAACCTGCGCGAGGCGAGCTGCGCCGACCCGGCGAGCACCGGGCAGCCGGTGCTGCAGGCCGCGGCGTGGGACGACGTCTTCAAGCCCCTGAAGAACGAGGCCACGGGCACCTGCGTGGACGTTCCCGCCTCGGTGACCCGCAACGACACCGAGATCGGCGGCTGGGACTGCCACGGCGGCCGCAACCAGGGCTGGTGGTACGACTCCGGCACGAGGAACCTCCGTACGGAGCTGAGCCACGACCGGTGCCTCGACGTGCCGGGCGCCGACTACAAGGCGGGCGCCACGCTCATCCTGTGGAACTGCTCCGGCGCGGCCAACCAGCAGTTCGTCAAGCAGTCGGGCACCGTGCGTCCGGCGGCCTCGACCGGGCTGTGCCTCACACTCGCGGCGGCCAAGGACCCGCTGAAGCTGCAGACCTGCGACGGCGGCGCGAAGCAGCGGTTCGCGTAACCACGTCCCGCGGCGTTCGCGCGACCGCGTCCTGCGGCGGGGGAGGGGCGGGCCGGCCCCGGCCCGGGTGGCCCGTACCGCCCCGCCCCTCCCTCGCCGCACCGGGCGCGGCGGCCCGGACTGCCCCGTCCCGCCGCCCCGGCCGGTGCGTCAGCCGGACGTCATGAACGCGCCCAGGACAGCGGCCAGATGACCGGGGTCCGCGGCCCCGCACAGCTCACGCGCCGAGTGCATGGACAGTCCCGGCACCCCCACGTCGACCGTCGCGACACCCAGCCGGGCCGCGGTGAGCGGTCCGATCGATGTGCCGCACGGCATCGCGTTGTTGGAGACGAACGGCTGCCACGGCGCCCCCGCCCGCTCGCACGCCGCCGCGAACACCGCCATGCCGGTGCTGTCGGTGGCGTACCGCTGATTGGCGTTGACCTTGACCGTGGGACCGCCGTTGGGCAGCGGATGGTGGCCCGGGTCGTGGCGTTCCGCGTAGTTGGGGTGGACCGCGTGTGCCATGTCGGCGGAGACGCAGAAGGCACCGGACAGGGCGCGGGACCAGTCCTCGGAGCTGCCGCCGCGCGCGGCGACCGAGCGGCCGAGGACGCGTTCCAGCAGCGGGCTCTGCGCACCGGTGTCCGAGCCGCTGCCGACCTCCTCGTGGTCGAAGGCCGCCACGACGGGGATGTACGAGGGCTCCTCGGCCGCGGTCGCCGCGGCCACCAGGGCCGTGACGCCCGCGTGCACCGACACCAGGTTGTCCAGCCGTGCGGACACCACGAACTCCTGGTCCGCGCCGAGATAACCGGGCGGCTGGACGTCATGGAGCATCAGGTCCCAGCCGAGGACGTCGCCCCGCTCCACCTCCGCGGCCGCCGCGACCCGGCGCAGCAGCGCGCCCTCCTCGGGCGCCCCGAGCGCCCACAGCGGGGCGAGATGGCGCTGCCGGTCCAGGGCGAGCCCCTCATTGACCGTGCGGTCCAGGTGGATGGCCAACTGGGGCACCCGCAGCAGCGGTTCGTCGATCTGGACGAGCCGGGACTCGACGCCCCCGCCCGGACCGCGCAGCGCGAGCCGTCCGGAGATGCCCAGATCGCGGTCGAGCCAGGTGTTCAGCGGAACGCCGCCGTAGACCTCCACGGCGATCTGCCGCCAGCCCGCGGACCCGGTGTCGGGGGTGGGCTTGACCCGGAGGTTCGGGGAGTCGGTGTGGCAGCCGACGATCCGGAACGGGGTGTGGGCGGGGGCGCCCTCGGGGACGTACCAGGCGATCAGGGCGCCGCCGCGGGCGACGAAGCCGCCGCCGGTCGTGCCCGTCCAGTCGTCCGTGCCGTGCAGTTCACGGAAGCCGGCCTTCTCCAGGCGCTGGGCGGCGATCGCCACCGCGTGGTACGGGGAAGGGCTGGCCCTGATGAACGACAGCAGGTCGTCGGCGTGGCTGCGGTGGGGAAGCGGCGTCATACGGCGTCCGCCTTTCCGATGTTCGACGGTGAGCGAGTGAGGGTTTTCGAGGTGTGGGGGGTGACGGCCGATTCCTGGATTCCCCCGGGCTGTTTCCCGCGTCGGGGAGTACTTCAGGAGCGTTCGACAATCCACCGCAGCGGCCCGGCACGGTGCAAGTCCGCGGCGCGGCCCGCTGCGTGAAAGCTGCGGTGCCGGATCGGCCGCCGCGGCGTCGGGGGCCGAGGCGGCGGAGGTGTACGGGGTCCGTACCGAGGGCGTCCAGGAAAGGCGTTCCGGAGGGTGTGGACGCGCGGCACCCCGTTCCGGGACACCGCCCGCCGCCCGCCGCCCGCCGCCCGCCGCCCACTGCCCGCGCCCGCCGTCCGTCCCCGTCCTCCCGCCGCGCCGGACGCCCGCGGCCCGGACCGTACGCGGGCCGTGGGCCCCCGGCGCCGACCGCGCATCCGCGCCGGGCGCACCCGTACGGGGCCGGGCGGGCGGTCGCGCCCGGACCGGCTGAAGATTGGCTGAATACCGCCGTAGGCGAACCCTCACGGCATCTGCCCGTCGCGAGCGGTGCCGGAGCGGGGAGCGGGGACGCGATCACCTCTGCGCAACCCCGCCACCCGGATCAGGAACATCACGGCGACCACGATGGCCACCCCGTGCGACCAGGCGACCACGGTCAGCGGCCGGTAGCTGTCGAGCGCCGCCGCGACCAGGATCATGCCGACGCCGAAGCCGAGGTTCTCGACGGTCGCGGAGAGCCCGAAGGCGTGACCGCGCAGCTCGGCGGGGAGCGTCTGCAGATGCGAGGTGTACGAGACCTCGGTGAGCCCGTCGGCCGCGCCCGCGACCAGCGCGATCACGGCGGTCGCCGCCGACGGGAACCCGGCGAACGCCAGGATGAAGGCCCCGGACATCAGACAGGTGCCGTACCCGAAACCCGCTGCGCCCACCGCCCGGCCGGTGCGCTTGGCGTACCGCTGGATCAGTTGCTGGGCGACGACGTTGCCCAGCGCCCACAGACACCAGAACGCGCTGACGAACACGGCGGGGTGCGAGGTGTCGAGCCCGGCGGAGTAGACCGGCAGCGCGGCGTTGTGCGAGGACGAACCGAAGGCGTCCACGCACCGCAGCACCACCATCAGACCGAGACCGGGCGCGGCGGCCGACGCGAGGAACGCGCCCGGCACCCGCCACCGCCGCGCCCCGGCGCCGCTCCCCCCGGCCGTCCCGGTCCCGGCCTTCCCCTTCCCCTTCCGCGTCCCCGCGCTCGTACGCCCGTCGGAATCCCTCTCCGATTCCGGCCGGGCGCCCTTCCCCCTGCCACCGCCCGCGATCGGCAGCAGAGCCACCGTCACGGCGCAGACCGCGAAGGTGACCATGTCCACCACGAACGCGGCGGTGTAGCCGACGAGTGAGACCACCACGCCCGCCGAGGCGAAACCGGCCACCATGGCCAGTGAACGCCCGGTGATGGAGAGGGAGTTCGCCCACGAGCGGCGGTCGTCGCCGACCATCTCGGGAATGGAACTGCGCAGCGACACCATGAAAAGCGTTCCGCACGAGCCGACCACCACGGAAACGGCCATCAGCGCGGCCGTCCGCATCCCCTGCGGCGCGAAGACCAGCGACAGCATCACCGCCGCCTGCGCCACATTCGTCCACAGCATGAGGCTCTTGGCCGTGAAACGGGCGAGAAGGCCACCGGCGGCCAGTCCGGCGACAAATCCGGACGCCAGGCGCACGGCCATGAACAGGCCCATCGCGAGCGCTCTGCCCGTCGTCTCGTAGACGAACAGATTGAGCGCCACCATATTCAGGAAGGTGCCGTACGAAGAGAGCGAGTATCCGGCGACGAGAATCCGAAATCGGTGCTCGCCGCGCGCGGTCCGCGCCGGATCGGCGTCCGGTGCGCGTTCCGGCCGCTCGCCCGCCTGTTCGATGTCGTGCGTCACTGGCTCATACTCACCGAGCGGCCGCGCTCGCCCGTGGCCTTCGGATTGCACGAATGTAATCTGCATGGTTGTGAAGGACGATCATTCCGGCCCACGGGCGTGTGATTGCCGCGAATCGTCACCGGAACGCGCCTGTGGCACGGCCCTCGCGGTCTATCGGCGTGCGCTCACGGAAGGCAGCCTTCCGGCGAGCGACGTGCCCCGCTGCCTGAGCGCCCTTCACCTGGTGATGGAGGACCGCGACTCGCCCGGGTATCTGATCCCCGTGCCGCCCGAGACCGCCTCGTTCGACGCGCTCGGACCCATCGAGGAGGCGATCGCCCGGCAGCGTCGCACGCTGCGTTCGGCCCGTGCCGCGCTGGCCGTGTTCGAGGGCCTGTACGCCGATGTGCACCGGCTCGAACAGCCCGCCCTCGCCCGGCTCTCCGGCGCGGCCGTGATCGGCAAGGCGCTCGAAGCCGGCGTCGCCGGCTGTCGCGAGGAGGTCCGCACCGCCCACCCCGGCGGGGGCCGTCCCGCGCACACACTGGAGGAGTCGCTCCCCCGGGACCTGCGCAATCTGCGGCGGGGCATCCGGCAGCGGACGATCTATCAGCACACTGTCCGCTCGGACCGTACGACGCTCGCCTACATCGAGCAGGTGACCACCGAGGGCGCCGAGGTCAGGACACTCGCCGAGATCGTCGACCGGATCATCGTCTTCGACCGGAACCTCGCGTTCGTCCCCTACTCCGACGAGCCGCACAGTGCCCTGCGCATCCAGCACCCGCCCCTGATCCGTTTCCTGGTCCGCCACTTCGACGAGGCCTGGGCCCGCGCGGTCCCGGTCCGCCCGGAACGCGTACCGCTGCGCACCCCGGTCGTCACCTCCGACCTGCAACGGACCATCCTGCAGGCGGTCGTGGACGGCGAGACCGACGATTCGATCGCCCGCAGGCTCGGCATGAGCCGCCGCAGCGTCGCCGAACACGTGCGGAGGGTCTCCGAACAGCTGGGCAGCAACAGCCGCGCCCAACTCGGCTATCTGGTCGCGACGTCGGGGCTGCTGGAGGTGTGATCACGGGGGGAGCCGGAGCCGCGGGGGAGCCGGAGCCGCGAGGGCGCTCCGGCCGGCGTGAACGGCCCGCGGGGGCGCCGGAGCCGCGCGGCGAGAAACGGCCCGCGCGGGGGCGCTCCGGCGGGCGTGAACGGCCCGCGGGGCGCCCCGGCCGGTGCGATACGGCCGGAACGCCCCTGCGGGAAGGCGACTCGGATGTGCCTCAACCTGTCAGGCGAGACCCGGGCCCCGTACCGGAATGCTGGTGAACGTCGGTGCCGGGGCGGGCTCGGTGAAGAAGTCGTTGCCCTTGTCGTCGACGACGACGAACGCGGGGAAGTCCTCGACCTCGATCCGCCACACCGCTTCCATGCCGAGCTCCTCGTACTCGATGACCTCGACCTTCTTGATGCAGTCCTGCGCGAGACGCGCCGCCGGACCGCCGATCGAGCCCAGGTAGAAACCGCCGTGGGCGTCGCACGCGTCGGTGACCTGCTGGGACCGGTTGCCCTTGGCGAGCATCACCTTCGAGCCGCCGGCCGCCTGGAACTGCGCGACGTAGCTGTCCATGCGGCCGGCCGTCGTCGGACCGAAGGAGCCGGAGGCGTACCCCTCGGGCGTCTTCGCCGGGCCCGCGTAGTAGACCGGGTGGTCCTTCAGGTACTGCGGCATCTCCTCGCCCGCGTCCAGCCGCTCCTTGATCTTGGCGTGCGCGATGTCGCGCGCCACGACCAGCGGGCCGGTCAGCGAGAGCCGGGTCTTCACGGGGTACTTGGTCAGCTCGGCGAGGATCTCGTCCATCGGCCGGTTGAGGTCGATCTCCACGACGTCACCCGCCTCGTCGAGGTGCTCGTCGGTGGTGTCCGGCAGGAAGCGCGCCGGGTCCTTCTCCAGCTGCTCCAGGAAGACGCCTTCGGCGGTGATCTTCGCGGTGGCCTGCCGGTCCGCCGAGCAGGAGACGGCGATGGCCACGGGCAGCGAGGCGCCGTGGCGGGGGAGGCGGACGACACGCACGTCGTGGCAGAAGTACTTGCCGCCGAACTGGGCGCCGATGCCGATCTTCTGCGTCAGCTCGAAGACCTTCTCCTCCAGCTCCTTGTCCCGGAAGCCGTGCCCCGTGGGGGAGCCCTCGGCGGGCAGCTCGTCCAGGTAGTGCGCGGAGGCGTACTTCGCGGTCTTCAGCGCGAACTCGGCCGACGTACCGCCGACGACGATCGCCAGGTGGTACGGCGGGCAGGCGGCCGTACCCAGCGAACGGATCCTGGCCTCCAGGAACTTCATCATCGAGGCCTCGTTCAGCACGGCCTTCGTCTCCTGGAAGAGGAACGACTTGTTGGCCGAGCCGCCGCCCTTCGCCATGAAGAGGAACTTGTACGCGCCGCCGTCCGTGGCGTACAGCTCGACCTGCGC
The DNA here is from genome assembly GCF_044742755.1 of Streptomyces sp. NPDC087845. NCBI lineage: Bacteria > Bacillati > Actinomycetota > Actinomycetes > Kitasatosporales > Streptomycetaceae > Streptomyces > Streptomyces sp. NPDC087845. Next base: position 219,371 of record NZ_JBIUVC010000001.1, on the reverse strand, counting down.
CGGAAGATTCGAGCCTGTGTTCTTCTCCTCCCACATGGTGAGCGGAGCCATCTGCGAATAGCGGAGGTTGAGCTTGGTGTACGCGTCGAAGACGCCGTGCGACAGGGCCTCTTCGTCACCGCCCTCGGTGAGTACGTTCTGCCCGCGCTTTCCCATGACGATCGCGGTGCCGGTGTCCTGGCACATCGGCAGGACACCCGCGGCGGCGATGTTCGCGTTCTTCAGCAGGTCGAGCGCGACGAACTTGTCGTTGGACGATGCCTCGGGGTCGTCCACGATCCGCCGCAGCTGCGCCAGGTGGGCGGGGCGCAGGTAGTGGGAGATGTCGTGCATGGCCTCGGCGGCCAGCGTGCGCAGCGCCTCCGGGGAGACCTTGAGGAACGTACGACCGTCGGCCTCGAAGGTGGAGACACCCTCGGAGGTCACCAGACGGTAGGGAGTGGTGTCCTCTCCCAGAGGGAGCAGATCGGAGTACGCAAACTCTGGCATTACGGCCATTCCTCACTCGGCAGACAGCGGCTGGCCTCCCTTGGACAGCGCATCCACCAGGGTAGAACGCCCCGCGGGTACCGAGGTTGTGAGGTAAGGCTCAGTCGGGCGTCCGCGTGGCGGCGGCGCGGGTGCGGCGTGAGGGCGACACGAGGGCGAGACGGGTGCGGCGCGGCGGTGGCACGGGGGCGACACGGCGGGGGTGGGGCGGGGGCTAGTCGCGATCTATCGCGTTTGGGTACCCTGGGCCGGTGGACCTCGAAAAGCACCCCCAGCAGCCCGTAGCCCCGGCGGAGCCGGCCGGTATCCGCGCCTCCGACGCGGACCGCGACCGGATCGCGGACATCCTGCGCGAGGCCATGGCCGAGGGCCGGCTCACCGCCGAGGAGCACGCCGAGCGGGTCGACGCGGTCTACCGCGCCAAGACCGTCGGTGAACTCGAACCGCTGGTACGGGATCTGCCCGCACCGTCGGGCGCCTCGCGCCCGGCCGCCGCGACCGCCATGGGCGCGTCCGGCCAGGAGGGCCCGACGGGCCCCGCCGAGAACCTGGTGGCGATCTTCAGCAGCTCCACCCGCAGGGGGCGTTGGCGGGTCGGCGGCCGTACGAACGCCTTCGCGCTCTTCGGCGGTGTGGAGATCGATCTGACCGAGGCGCTTTTCGGTCAGAGGCTCACGGTGATCAACGCGACGTCCATCTTCGGGAGCATCGAGATCAAGGTCCCCGAGAACATCTCCCTGCGCGGCAGCGGCACCGGCGTCTTCGGCAATTTCGAAGTCGCCACGCTGGAATCCGTCGACCCCGAAGCGCCCGTGGTCGTCGTCAATGGCTATTCGGTGTTCGGCAGCGTCGAGGCGAAGCCCAAGCGCGGGAAGTTCATCGCGGACCTCCAGGACCGGCTGCGTAAATACCTCGGCTAGGAGCCACGCGTTCCACCTCGCTTCTCCACGGCTTCGAACTCCTTCGAAAACAAGCCATATTTCTGACCAACGGCAATTCCGCGGCCCGGAACCGGAAGCACTCAGTGCATAGGCGTACGCACAGCGGGTAGGGAGTGCTGCATCGTCTCTCGCTCGCGAAGCCGAAGCCGTCGTCAGGAGTAGACCGTGCTGCAACTGCCGCATCAGCCCCTGCAGGTCGCCGCCGTCCCTCCCCAGCGCACCCCTGCTCGGGAGGACCAGGCCGGCCCCTGGCACTCGGAGGCGGTGTGCCGCCGGGACGAGGCCGGGCTGTTCTTCGCCCCGTCGAAGGAGCCGACTGCTGCCAGACTCGCGCGCGAGGAGTCCGCGAAGCGGGTCTGCGCGCGCTGTCCGGTGATGGTCGAATGTCAGGAACACGCCCTCATACAGCCGGAGCCGTACGGGGTGTGGGGCGGCCTCACCGCCGCCGAACGCCGCGTGGTGCTCGCCCGGCGCAGACGGCGCGAGATGGAGCTCAAGGCATCATCCGCGTCCTCCGGCGCGGCGGGCCGGATCGCGGCGGCGGGCTGACCGGCCGGGGTCTCGGCACCCCGGGCGGGCGCCGGGATGCCGAACCGGCCGCTCCGTGTCCGTGCGTGCCGGTACGGGTCCGTCTGGGCCCGTACGTTTCTGTGCGTTTCCGTACGCGCCCGTACGTTTCCATGCGCGCCCGTACCGCGCGAAGAGGCGCCCCCACCGCACACGGGGGCGCCTCTTCGCTTTCCTCTCCCCGGACCCCGGGGACGGGAGTTACTTCGCGCGGTCGAAGTCGATCGCGCTGTAGGCGCGCAGCTTCGACAGCCGGTGCGTCGAGTCGATCTTCCGGATGGTGCCGGACTTGGACCGCATGACGATCGACTCGGTGGTCGCCGTCTCCGCGCGGTACCGCACGCCGCGCATCAGTTCGCCGTCCGTGATGCCGGTCGCGACGAAGAACACGTTGTCGCCGCTGACCAGGTCGTCGGTGGACAGCACCCGGTCCAGGTCGTGCCCGGCGTCCAGTGCGCGCTGCCGCTCGGCCTCGTCCTTCGGCCAGAGCTTGCCCTGGATGACACCGCCGAGGCACTTTATGGCGCAGGCCGAGATGATGCCCTCGGGGGTGCCGCCGATGCCCATCAGCAGGTCGACGCCGGTCCCTTCGCGGGCGGCCATGATCGAACCCGCGACGTCGCCGTCGGAGATGAACTTGATCCGGGCGCCGGTCTCCCGGATCTCCTTGACGATGCCGTCGTGGCGGGGGCGGTCGAGGACGACGACGGTGACGTCCTCGGGGGCGGAGTTCTTCGCCCTCGCGACACGGCGGATGTTCACCGAGACGGGCGCGTTGATGTCGACGAATTCGGCGGCCTCGGGCCCGGTGACCAGCTTGTCCATGTAGAAGACAGCGGACGGGTCGAACATGGCGCCGCGGTCGGCGGCGGCCAGCACGGCGATCGCGTTCGGCATGCCCTTGGCGTTCAGGGTCGTGCCGTCGATCGGGTCCACGGCGATGTCGACCTCGGGGCCGGTGCCGTCGCCGACGCGCTCGCCGTTGAACAGCATGGGGGCTTCGTCCTTCTCACCCTCGCCGATGACGACGACGCCGTTCATCGAGACGGTGGAGACGAGGGTGCGCATGGCCTTCACGGCGGCGCCGTCGGCGCCGATCTTGTCGCCACGGCCGACCCAGCGCCCCGCTGCCATGGCGGCGGCTTCGGTGACCCGGACCAACTCCAGGGCGAGGTTGCGGTCGGGGGCCTCCGGGGAGACCTCAAGCTGAGACGGCAGATGATGCTCGGACATCGGAGCGCACCTTTCTGTACGACGACGACCGGAAGAGGGTGCTGTGACTCTATCGTCAGGTCGACAAAATGAGCAGACCGGGTCACTTATGAGCGGCTGCCCCCCGAATCGGACCCAGCGGGTCTGATGCGACCATGGACCCGTGGCTAGCAAGCGAGGCAAGCAGACGGTGCGGGACATGTTCCTGTCGATGGCGGTGATCTCCGCCGCGGCGGGGGTTGTTTACATCTTCGTTCCGCACGACGAGAACGCCAACCCGGTCAAGCCGGTCGACTACCGGGTGGAGCTGCTGACGGCGCGGCGCGCGGCGCCCTATCCGGTGGTCGCACCGGACGGACTGGCCAAGGACTGGAAGCCGACCTCGGTCAGTTACGACCGCAAGGCCGACAACAGCTGGCATCTGGGCTTCCTCGACCCGGAGGGCAAGTACGTCGCGGTGGAGCAGTCCACCTCCCCGGCGAAGAAGTACGTGACGGAGGTCAGCCAGGACGCCAGGGACACCGGGCGTACGCAGCAGGTCGCGGGCGAGACCTGGCAGCACTGGAAGGGCGAGAAGTACGACGCCCTCGTGCGCCAGGACAAGGGTGCGACCACGGTGGTCACGGGTTCCGCCTCGCCGGAGCGGCTGGCGGAGATGGCGGCCGCGCTCAAGTCGTCCTGACGCCGGGTGTGGGTGACGCCGTGCGGCGACGTACGGGGAAGCGGAGAAGGCGACGTACGGGGAAGCGGGGAAACGGAGAAGGCCCTGGAGCACGGCGGTGTGCCGTTCCAGGGCCTTCTCCGTGCGCGCGGAGACGAATCAGACGGTCGTGACGACCTCGTCGTAGGCGAGGCGCGGCAGACGCGGGAACCAGGCGTCCTCGCCCGGCTTGCCGATGTTGACAACCATCAGCACCTTGTGGTCGCCGTCCAGGAACTCCTTCTCGATGCCCGCGGCGTCGTAGCCCGTCATCGGGCCGGCGGCCAGGCCGGCGGCGCGGACACCGATGATGAAGTACGCGGCCTGCAGCGCGCCGTTGAGCGCGGCGGACGACTCGCGGACCGGGCGCTCGGAGAAGAACGCGTCCTTGGCCTGCGGGAAGTGCGGCATCAGGGCCGGGAGCTCCTCGTGGAACTCGTTGTCCGCGACCAGGATGGCGACCAGCGGGGCGGTCGAGGTCTTGGGCCGGTTGCCCTCGGCCATGTGCTTGACGAGGCGCTCGCGGCCCTCGTCGGAGCGGACCAGGACGACGCGCAGCGGCGACTGGTTGAACGCGGTGGGGCCGTACTTGACCAGGTCGTAGATCGCCTGGACCTGCTCCTCGGTCACCGGCTCGTCGGTGAAGGTGTTGGCGGTGCGGGCCTCGCGGAAGAGGAGGTTCTGGGCGGCGGGGTCAAGAGCGAGCGGCATCGTGCGTATTACCTTCCGGGCATACAGGGGATCAAGCAACGACGATCACCGTACGGGAGAGGTTGGTTAACTTTCAACTAAAACTGGGCCGGAGTGATCCGTTCCACAGTGCGACCTCGTGCGCCGACGCGAGCCGTTTGCACCTGGCGCGGACCTTCTCGCGCCGTCGCGGACAGGCTCCGCGCCCCGCCAGGACCGCCGCAGCGGGCATGTGGGGGACACGGGCGCCGTCCGAGACCGGGCACGTGGTCCGGCACGGGCGCCGTCAGCGGCCCGGCGTCCCGCCGTGACCGGGCGTCCTGCCGCGACCTGCTCCCCCGCCGTGACCGGGCGTTCCGCCGCGACCGGGCGTCTCGCTGTGACCGGAGGTTGCGCCGCGACCTGTCCTCCCGCCGCGATCTGGCGTCTCGCCGCGACCGGGCGGCTCACCGTGGCGGTCTCGGCGACATCCAGGGAAGTCTCAGCCGTTGTCGGCCGCCGGGCCGCCGCCGTTCTCCGCCGGGTCGGCAGGCCCCGCCAGGGCCGCGTCCAGCCGTGCGCGCGCGCCTTCGAGCCAGTGCCGGCAGACCTTCGCCAGCTCCTCGCCCCGCTCCCACAGCGCGAGGGACTCCTCCAGCGTCGTACCGCCCGCCTCCAGGCGGCGCACCACCTCGATCAGCTCGTCACGTGCCTGCTCGTAGCCGAGCGTGCCCGTGGCACCAGCCGCCGTGGTCCCGTCGTCCGTCATGCGCTCCACCCTACGTTCCGCCCCGCCAGGAGCCTTCGATCTCGTCCGTCGTCACTGTCGGCCCCGCGCTCCGGGCCCGTCCGCCCGCGCGCGGCGCTTCCGGGTACGCAAGCCCCGCGCAGAGAACCCCCGTGCGCCGGACCGCCGCGCCGCGAACCCCCGCTCCCCGAACTCCCGCTCATTCGCTCACCCGCACCGCGAACTCGCCCCCCGAGACCCGCGCACGGAGCACATCGCCCGTCGCCCCGGCGTCCGCGGGAGCCCGCACCACGTGGCCGTCCGCCCGTTGCAGCACGGCGTATCCGCGCTCCAGGGTCGCCGCGGGCGACAGCGCGACCACCCGCGCCCGGGTGTGGGCGAGCTCCGAGTCCGCCCGGTCCAGCAGGTGACCCAGTACCCGCCGCCCCCGCCCGATCAGCGCGTCGATCTCCGACGCCCGCTCGTCCACCATGCGCAGGGGGCGCTCCATCGAGGGCCGGCCCAGCGCATGCGCCAGCCCACGCTCCTCCCGGTCCAGCAGCCCCCGTACGGTCCGCAGCGCGCGGTCCCGCAGCTGCTGCACCCGGTCCAGCTCCTCGCCCACATCGGGCACGACCTTCTTCGCCGCGTCCGTCGGCGTGGAGGCGCGCAGGTCCGCGACCAGGTCGAGCAGGGGGGAGTCGGGCTCATGGCCGATCGCCGACACCACCGGTGTACGGCACGCGGCGACCGTACGGATCAGCTGCTCGTCCGAGAACGGCAGCAGATCCTCCACGCTGCCGCCACCCCGCGCCACGACGATCACGTCGACCTCCGGGAGGTCGTCCAGCTCCTTCACGGCCTGGACCACCTGATTCACCGCGTGCACCCCCTGCACCGCGGTGTTGCGCACCTCGAACCGCACCGCGGGCCACCGCCGCCGCGCGTTCTCCAGGACGTCGCGCTCGGCTGCCGAGGCCCGCCCGCAGACGAGTCCGATCAGCTGCGGCAGGAACGGCAGCGGCTTCTTCCGGTCGAGCGCGAAGAGCCCCTCCGAGGCCAGCGACTTCTTCAGCCGCTCAAGGCGGACCAGCAGCTCACCGATGCCGACCGGCCGTATCTCCGTGGCCCGCAGGGACAGCTGACCGCGGGGCGCGTACCACTCGGGCTTGGCGAGGACGACGACCCGCGCCCCCTCCGTCACCACATCCGCGATCCGGTCGAAGACCTGGCGGAAGCACGTCACGCTCACCGAGATGTCCTGCGACGGGTCGCGCAGCGTCAGGAACACCACACCGGCGCCCGGCCGCCGCGACAGCTGGGTGATCTGCCCCTCGACCCAGACCGCCCCGAGCCGGTCGATCCATCCCCCGATGAGCCGCGACACATCACCGACGGGCAGCGGAGCTTCCGCGGACGTTTGGAGAGCCATGCGAGCGAGCGTATCCGCCCCCACCGACAATCAGCCGTCGCGGAGAAGCCAAGCCCGAATCCCGCGCCCGCGACCCGCGCCCGCGCCCGAAACCCGCGCCCACGCCGACGCCCGCGTCCGAAAGCCCCCACGGCTGAACGCCACTCCGCGCTCCGGCTCTCCCCACGCTCCCGCTCTCCCGCCGCAAGCCGTGCGTCCGTCCCAGGCCGTGCGTCCGTCCCCCAAGCCGTGCGCCGCTCTCCCGCCTCAGGCCGTGCGTCGCCCCCACTGCAACGCGAGCACCACCAGCCCCACCCCCAGCCAGCACACCCCCACCACCTGAGCGCTCGCGGTCGCCTCCACGATCACCGCGATCAGCACGCCCGCGCCCACCACCGGCACCAGCACATGCCGCCACCAGCTCGGCGGTCCCTCCATCCGGCGTACGGCGAACCAGCCGACCACCGACGCGTGCAGCAGCACGAACGCCGTCAGCGCACCGATGTCGACGACCGAGACCAGACGGTCGAGACCGTCGGCGCGCCGGGCCGCCCACACCGCCGCCACCAGCGTCACCACGGCGGCCAGCAGGATCGCGAGCCGCGGCACCCCGGACCGCGGATCGACCTTGGAGAGCAGCGCGGGCAGCCGCCGCTCCCTGGCCATCGCGAACAGCAGCCGCCCCGCGGCGGCCTGCCCGGCAAGCGCCGCGAAGGCCGCCCCGATCGCCTTGCTGACCGCCACCAGATCGTGCAGCCAGGTCCCGACCGCGGAGTCCACCGTGTAGTAGAACGCCGACCCCTGCGCGGCCGGATCGGCGGCCAGCTCCGCCGACGTCATCGGTTCCAGCAGCGCCGCCAGATACCCCTGCGCCACGAACAGCGCACCCGCGAGCACCAGGCAGAACAGCACCGCCCGCGCCACTTTCGACGGGCCTCCCGTCACCTCCTCCGCGAACGAGGCGATCGCGTCGAAGCCCAGATACGACAGCACGGCCACCGACACCGCTCCCAGCACCGCCGACGCGGAGAAGCCGGAATCACCGGTGAACGGAGTCAGCCAGCCGCGCTGCGCCCCGTCCCGTACGAGAACCACCACCGCCGACACCAGGAACACCAGCAGCACCACGATCTCCATCGCGAGCACCGCGAAGCCGACGCGGGCGGCGGCCCGCACACCCCAGAGATTGAGGAACGTGGTGACGACGACCGCCAGCGCCGTCCACACCCACGGCGACACCGACGGCACGAGCGCGTGGAGCGCGATGCCGGAGAAGAGATAGGCGACCGCCGGGATCAGCAGGTAGTCGAGCATCGCCATCCATCCGGCGACGAACCCCGGCCCCTCGCCGAGCCCCTTGCGCGCGTACGCGAAGACCGAGCCCGCCAGCGGGGCGACGCGCACCATCTGGGCGTAACTGAAGGCCGTGAACGCCATCACGACGGTCGCCGCGACATAGACCAGCGCGACCGCGCCGCCCGCTTTCGCGTCGAGCGCGCCGAAGATGCCGACGGGCGCCATCGGCGCGATGAAGAGGAGCCCGTAGACCACCAGATCCCGGAAGCCGAGCGTCCGCCGCAGCCTGCCCTCCTCCTGGTGCGCCGCCTCCCGCGCCCCGCTACCCCCGCCGCTGCCCCCGTTGCCGCTGCCGCTGCCGGTCCCCGACATGAGCCCTCCGTCGATCGCGTACGGATCAGTCTCGCGACCCCGCCGATCCTCCGCGCGTCCGACGCGGCCTTACGATGGGGCGCATGACTGCTACGACACCCCGCCGCGTCCTGCTCGCCGCTCCCCGTGGCTACTGCGCGGGCGTGGACCGTGCCGTGATCGCCGTGGAGAAAGCCCTGGAGCAGTACGGCTCCCCGGTGTACGTGCGCCATGAGATCGTCCACAACAAGTACGTCGTACAGACCCTGGAGAAGAAGGGCGCGATCTTCGTCGAGGACACGGCGGAGGTCCCCGAGGGCTCGATCGTGATGTTCTCCGCGCACGGCGTCGCGCCGACCGTGCACGAGGAGGCGGCCGAGCGGAAGCTCGCCACGATCGACGCGACCTGCCCCCTGGTCACCAAGGTCCACAAGGAAGCCGTCCGCTTCGCGCAGGAGGACTTCGACATCCTCCTGATCGGCCACGAGGGCCACGAGGAGGTCATCGGCACCTCCGGCGAGGCCCCCGACCACATCACGCTGGTCGACGGCCCCGAGGATGTCGCGGGCGTCGAGGTGCGCGACCCGTCGAAGGTCGTCTGGCTCTCCCAGACCACGCTCTCCGTCGACGAGACGATGGAGACGGTCGGCGCGCTCAAGGAGAAGTTCCCGCTGCTGATCTCGCCGCCCAGCGACGACATCTGCTACGCCACGCAGAACCGCCAGATCGCCGTGAAGCAGATGGGCACGGACGCCGACCTCGTGATCGTCGTCGGCTCCAAGAACTCCTCCAACTCCGTCCGCCTGGTCGAGGTCGCCCTCGGCGCCGGCGCCGGTGACGCCCATTTGGTCGACTTCGCCGACGAGATCGACGAGGCCTGGCTGGAGGGTGTCTCCACGGTCGGCGTCACCTCGGGCGCCTCCGTTCCCGAGGTCCTGGTCGACGGCGTCCTGGCATGGCTCTCGGAGCGCGGTTTCGAGGACGTGGAGATCGTCAAGGCGGCCGAGGAGTCCATCACGTTCTCGCTTCCCAAGGAACTCCGCCGCGACCTGCGTGCCGAGGCCGCGACGCTCATGGAGAAGTGACGGCCGTACGACGGCGGCCTCCCGTTCCGGGAAGTGGGCCGGGCCACCTGCCCGTACCGTGGATTGCATGCAGATCTTCGGCGTGGACATCGGCGGATCCGGGATCAAGGGCGCTCCCGTGGACCTGGACCGCGGAGACCTGGCGCAGGAGCGCCACAAAGTACTGACACCGCACCCGGCCACGCCCAAGGACGTGGCCGGGTGCGTGGCCGAGGTGGTCGGTCACTTCGACTGGTCGGGCCCGGTGGGCATCACCTTCCCGGGCGTCGTCACCAGCGGCTGCACCCGTACCGCGGCCAATGTCGACAAGTCCTGGATCGACACGGACGCCCGCGGACTGCTCGGGGACAGGCTCGGCCTCCCCGTCACCGTCCTGAACGACGCGGACGCGGCGGGCATCGCGGAGATGGCGTTCGGCGCCGGGCGCGGCCGCAAGGGGACGGTGATCGTGCTGACGCTCGGTACGGGGATCGGCAGCGCCCTCTTCACCGACGGCAAGCTCGTCCCCAACACCGAGCTGGGCCATCTGGAGCTGAGCGGCCACGACGCCGAGAAGCACGCCTCCACCAAGGCCAAGGAGGACGAGGCGCTGAGCTGGCACCACTGGGCGCACCGGCTGCAGAAGTACCTGGCCCATGTGGAGATGCTGTTCTCGCCCGAACTCTTCATCATCGGCGGCGGAGTCAGCCGCAAGGCCGACAAGTTCCTGCCGCTGATCGAGCACGTACGGGCCGAGATGGTGCCGGCGGAGCTGCAGAACAACGCGGGCATCGTGGGAGCGGCGATGGCGGCGGCGGACAAGGCGTAGGGCCGTGTGGCCCCGCTCCCGCTCCGCCCCCGGTCAGCGCTGGGGGCGACGGGGCGGCTGTGCGGCGCGGGCCGTCTCTGCGGCGAGCAGCATCCGGCGCTGACGTTGCCGCTGCCGCATGAGCCGTACCTTCCGCACGGTCGCGATGAGCCCGGCGATGAGCGTCCCGCCGTACAGCCACCCGGCGTGCACGGCGAGCGCGGTGACGAGTGCCATGGTCTGGCCCGCGAAACCGCTGGTGCCGCCGGAGATCGGGATGACCCCGACGGCGAACGCGATCGGCACGATGATCGGGGCGGTGACCAGGTCCGCGGGCCGTACCCACAGCGCGGTCAGCGCGCTGACGGGCAGGAACAGCGCACCGAACACGGCCGACGAACCTTCGAACAATAGTTCGTCAAGGCATGCCAGTACGAACATGGAGGCGGCGGCGAAGAGCCCCGCACCGATGCCGGTCAGCCGGGGATTCGGCAGTCTGCGCAGCGCGAGAACGACGGGCGGCACCGGCCGGGACCGGCCCTCCGGCTGCGCGTCCACCACCCGGTAGACGGTGGCGGCCTCGTCGATGGTGCCCTGGGGGGACAGCGGGGCCTGCTGAGACTGCCTGCGCTGCGGGGGACGTGTCCTGTGCTGCTCCACCGGGACAACGTAGGTCGCCGGGCGGGAGGAAACCGGTGCGGGACACGCGCTTTGGGTGACCTTGGGGATGAGTTCGATGCCACACGGCCGAACGGCGACCGGACCGGTGCCCGGCCGGACCCGTGGCTACCCGGTTGCCCCCGCCCGTAAACTGGAGATTCGGCCCACCCGGACCCATGCATGTCCGCCCTCCTTCCCACTGCTCCCCTCACCTCCTCACTCCTCAGGAAGTCGCCAACGTGTCGCTCACGATCGGAATCGTCGGTCTGCCGAATGTCGGCAAGTCGACCCTGTTCAACGCCCTGACCAAGAACGACGTGCTGGCGGCCAACTACCCGTTCGCCACGATCGAGCCGAACGTGGGCGTCGTCGGCGTCCCGGACGCCCGCCTGAACAAGCTGGCCGAGATCTTCGGCTCGCAGCGCCTGCTCCCCGCGACGGTCGACTTCGTCGACATCGCCGGCATCGTCCGAGGCGCTTCGGAGGGCGAGGGCCTGGGCAACAAATTCCTCGCGAACATCCGCGAGTCCGACGCGATCTGCCAGGTCATCCGCGCCTTCAAGGACGAGAACGTCGTCCACGTCGACGGCAAGGTCTCGCCCAAGGACGACATCGAGACGATCAACACCGAGCTGATCCTCGCCGACCTCCAGTCCGTCGAGAAGGCCGTCCCGCGCCTCACGAAGGAGTCCCGCCTCCAGAAGGACAAGGTCGCGGTCCTCGCCGCGGTCGAGGAGGCCCAGAAGATCCTGGAGTCCGGCCAGACGCTCTTCGCCGCAGGCATCAGCGCGGGCACGGAGAAGGGCAAGCTCCTCCACGAGCTGCACCTGCTCACCACCAAGCCCTTCCTCTACGTCTTCAACGTCGACGAGGACGAACTGGTCGACGAGGACTTCAAGAACGAGCAGCGCGCCCTGGTCGCCCCGGCCGAGGCGATCTTCCTCAACGCCAAGATCGAGTCCGAACTGATCGAGCTCGACGACGACGAGGCCCTCGAACTCCTCCAGTCCATGGGCCAGGAAGAGCCCGGCCTCGCCACCCTCGGCCGCGTCGGCTTCGACACCCTGGGCCTGCAGACCTACCTCACCGCAGGCCCGAAGGAAGCGCGGGCCTGGACGATCAAGAAGGGCGCCACGGCCCCCGAGGCGGCCGGTGTCATCCACACCGACTTCCAGAAGGGCTTCATCAAGGCGGAGATCGTCTCCTTCGAGGACCTGGTCGAAACGGGTTCGGTCGCCGAGGCCCGCGCCAAGGGCAAGGCCCGCATGGAGGGCAAGGACTACGTGATGCAGGACGGCGACGTGGTGGAGTTCCGCTTCAACGTCTAATACGTTCGGCGAAAGGCCGTCTGACCTGCGACGGAGCGGGTTGGGCGGCCTTTGCGGTCCGCACAGAGTCCGCAGCGTGCTGGATGACTCCGGCACGCGGAGGAGCGGTTACGCCGCTTCGTCGACCTGTGGCTGGGCATCGGCGGACAGGTCCGCGTACGCCTTGTCGACCGCGGCCCGGGTCCGCTCCTCGGAGTCGGGCCACAGGTGGGTGTAGATGTTCAGCGTCATGGCCGCATTGGTGTGGCCGAGACGCTCGGAGACCGTCTTCACGGACTCACCGTGCTTGATCAGCAGGCTGGCGTAGTGATGCCGGAGGGCGTGGGGCCCGGTGCCCTTCGCTATGCCGGCCTTTGCACAGGCGGGCCGCCAGGACCCGTCCATGAAGTGCGTGTAGACCACGGGCCCGCCTTGCGGTGCCGTGAAGATCCAGCTCTCGGGCCCATCTGCGGGGAAATCCCGTAGGTGGGCCTTCACCGCGTCCACCGCTATGCGGGGGAGTGGAACCGTGCGGTGTGAGCGAGCGGTCTTGGGCGGGCAGACGTACACGCCGTGCTTGGCGGTCTGCTGGATCTGCTGCTCGACCGAGACCGTCGCCTGCAGCAGGTCCACGTGGCGGAGCTGGAGGCCGAACAGCTCGCCGGGGCGGAGCCCGGTGGCAGCGCCGAGCAGCACGAGGCCCTTGTAGCGGGCGGGTATCTCTTCGGACAGTGTCCGCACCTGCTCGACGGCCAGGGGTACGACCTTCTTCCTCGGAACTGAGGGCAGCTTCGCGTCGGTGCAGGGGTTGTGCGGAATCATGCGGTCGCGTACCGCTGCCCGGAAGACAGCGTTGACCGTGTTGAAGACGGTGCGGGAAGTGCTCGCGGCGAGCTTGTGGGTGGTCGTCAGGCTGGTGATCCAGCTCTGCACGTCACCGGGCTTGATCGCGCCGAGTGCCCGCTTCTCCCAGACGGGGTAGACGTAGCAACGCAGGTGCTGGGCCACGGCCTTGGCCGTCGACGGCCGGTGCGGCTGGCTGGCCCGCCACTCCTCCGCGTACTCCTTGAAGGGCTTCTTCGCCGAGCGCGGGTCGACGTACTGGCCGGTGACCACGCTGGTCGTTACTTCGTCGAGCCAGCGCTGGGCGTCGATCTTGCGGTCGAAGTGGCGGGCGTGTTCCTTGCCGTCGAGGTCGCGGTATCGGGCACGCCGTTTGCCGTTGGGGCGCTTCTGGATGCTCGCCAAGTGGCTTCTCCTTTGTGCTGGTTGTCAGTAGTGGCCGCCGTCCTCGATGTCGCTGGTGAGGGTGCGAGCGTCCCGCTCGTCGCCCATGAGGCGGAGGCACTGTTCGTTGATCGCGCGTGAGCTGTCGGGGTGTGCCTTGATGTGGTCGGCGACGGCGAGCACGGCACGGTGCAGACGGTCGCGGGCGTCACGGGTTTCGTAGAACGCTTCGACGGCTTCCTGGACGAGCCGTCGGCTGTCGACGTCGAGCCCTTCCAGGGGCGGCGACATCAGCTCTTCGAGGGGGAGCTCGAATACGCGGGAGAAGGCGAGCGCCTCATCGAGGTTGATCCGTCGGCGGGGAGAGCCGTTCTCGATGCGCCACACGGCCGTCTGGTTCATCTTCACGCCAGCTCTGGTCACCCGCTCGGCCAGCTCGGTCGTGCTCCACCCTCTGACCTCGCGCTCCAGGGCCACGCGTCCCGCCACGTTGCCCTCGCTGTAGAGCAGCGGCACCTCGCCGCCCTCGGCCCTCTCGCCTGCCATCGAACCTCCATCGTGACCATCGCTATCCGAATTGAAACATGGGCTTCCCGGTTTGGCTAACCGCCGATCATGGGGTACTGATTATGCAGATCGAATCGAGAGCTAGCCGAATGGGAACGCACGCGATACCTGACCACCTCCGAGGTCGCCGAGCGCTACCGCACCGCCGAGAGCACCGTCCGCTACTGGCGCCATCTGGAGAAGGGACCGTGCGGCATCAAGATCGGCAAGCGGGTGCTCTACCCCGAGGCCGAACTGCTGCGCTACGAGCGCGCGCTGATCGACGGCGGAGAGGACTGGGGCCTGGCCTCATGAGCCACCGACAGGCCCAGACACAGCAACGGCCCCCGGCGCGCCAACGCCGAGGGCCGGAGATTCCCCTGCACGTCGCCCATCCCTGAACGAACGAACCCGTGAGGGGCGAGACCTTGCCCGTCTCGCCCCTCACCCGAGAGGAACGTCTATGTATGAAGGACCCTACGTCCCCCGCCACCTCGAACGCATCCAGTGTTGCCTGGCCACCGATCGCAGTCCCGGGCCAGGGTCTGCCTCGGAACCGTGAGCGGGCGGAACAGCAACACGACTCCGCAGGAGCCACTGCCGACGCCTCAACCGGCGTTCCGAATCGGAACACGCTGGATACGCAGGCTGCAGAGGCCAGCACCCCGGCCCTCGTGCCCGACAGTGCAGATGACGCCGCTCCCGACGCACCAGCAGCCACTGGCGGTGGTAGCACGGCAGGTGCAGGTACCGCGCTGCTGAACGACCTCCGCACGGCGATCGGGCGGTACGTGGTGTTGCCGAGCGACGAGGCCCTGACCGCCGCTACCCTCTGGGTCGCGGCCTCCCACATTCAGCCCGCCCTTCAGCACGCGCCGCGGCTGGCGGTGGTCGGGCCGACCAAGGGGTGCGGCAAGTCCCGTCTCCTGGACGTTCTCTACGAGACCGTCCACCAGCCGATGATGACGGTGAACACCTCCCCGGCGGTCGTCTTCCGCGTCATCGGCAAGAACCCGCCGACGCTGCTGGTGGACGAGGCCGACACCATCTTCGGCCCCAAGGCAGGCGACAAGGAAGACCTACGCGGCCTGCTGAACGCCGGGCACCAGCGCAACCGGCCCGCCTGGCGGATCTCCGGGCCGGAGCACAAGCCGACCGCGTTCCCCACCTTCGCGATGGCGGCGCTGGCCGGCATCGGTGACCTGCCGGACACGATCATGGACCGCGCGATCGTCATCCGGATGCAGAAGCGGAAGCCGGGCGAGCGGATCACCCCGTTCCGTTCGCGGTACTCCGTGCCCGAACTGCACGCGCTTCGCGACCGGCTGGCCGACTGGTTGGTCCCGTTGCGCGGCACCGTCGCGGGCTTGGTGCCGGAGATGCCCGTCGAGGACCGTGCCGCCGACACATGGGAGCCGCTCGTCATCGTCGCCGATCTTGCCGGTGGGCACTGGCCCGCGCGGGCACGTGCTGCCTGTCTGGCGATGACGCGCAACGAGGTGGTCCAGGACGAGCAGACGACGTTGAAGACGCGGCTGCTGCGTGACATCCGCCGCGTCTTCGACCAGGAGGCCGGCAAGGAGGCTCTGCGCAGCCAGGACCTTCTCGCGGTCCTCATTCAGGACGCCGAGGCCCCGTGGGCGGAGTACGGCACCAAGGGGCTCAACGCCTACCACCTGGCGAATCTGCTGCGCGACTTCGGTATCAGCCCGGCCAACTACCGGTTCGAGAACGGCAGGCAGGCCAAGGCGTACGCCCGCAATCAGTTCGTGGACGCCTGGGCCCGCTACTGCCCCGACCCCGCCCCGTCGGCACCCACCGCCGAGGTCCCGGCACGTCCGACCCCGGGCAGGCCACCCGCCCCTCCGTCCGGGATGCTGCCCACCGGCCCGCCGACAGGGCCCGCAGGCCCCAGGCCCACTCGCTGACCCCAGGTCCGCATCAATCCGTTGCATCCGTCCCCGCGCAGGTCAGCGCGGGGACGGATCTCCTCGCCGTTACGGATCGCTCCGTACCTGCGGCCATCTCCGTACCTGTGCTGACCAGCCACGCGACGGATGCGACGGATGCGACGACACCACCCCTCACGACTGACGGAGCACCACCATGCCCGAATCGAACGCCGACGACCTCACCTGCCGCCGCCGCAGGAAGCTGTTCAGGCTCACCCGACGACCAGCAGCAAGCTGGAGCGAACGAGCCTCTAACGAGGCTTCGTCCGCGCTTGCCCCCGCCCCAGGGGTGGCGGAGGACAAGGCCGAGCGCCAGGGGGCGCCCGAGCCGGAGGAGGGGGTAGCCGAGGACTCTGGCCAGCCCGCAGCCGACTCCGCTCCTCGCCGTACGCCAACCGATGCCACACCGCTCGTCGAGCAGCCCTCCTGGCGAGAACTCGATGCCCCCGCCCTGCCCGCGCAGATGAACCGCAAGCGCACCGTGGAGAAGCGCGACCAGGAGAAGACCATCCGCTTCACGCGCACCGCGGTCCAGGTGATCAGCGCCGCCGCTCAGCAGCGTGGTCAGAGGTTCGCCGGATTCGTCGGGGACGCCGCCCTGGCCGTCGCGCAGGGCAAGGCGGGAATGGTCGGCAGTCCGGAGGACGATCCTCTGCGCCCGCTGATCGGGGCCATCGAAGCGCACACGGTCGCCCTGAACCGCATCGGCGGCAACCTCAACCAGATCACCGCGGCCATCAACCGAGGAACCGTGCCCGAGCGCGCCGAGGCGGTTCTGGACCGCGTCGAGCAAGCGGCACAGAACAGCTTCCACCTCATCGACCGGCTGCTCGCGAACGGCACGACTCATGGTTCCTGACGTCTCCACTGGCTCCGACAGCCGCGGACTGATCGCCTATCTCTTCGGCCCCGGCCGCCGCGACGAGCACACCAACCCCCACATCATCGCCGCCTGGGACATGACCGGCGCTCCCGACCCCGGCCGCGACCCGGCAGCCACCTACTCCCAGCTCGCCAGGCGACTCGACCACCACGTCGACCTCCGCACCCGCGAGCTGGGCGGCAAGAAGCCACCGCAGCACGTCTGGCACTGCCCGGTCCGCACCGCGCCCGGCGACCGCTACCTCACCGACACCGAGTGGGCCGAGGTCGCCCGCCGCGTCGTGCATGCCACGGGCATCGCCCCCGAAGGCGACGAACGGGCATGCCGATGGATCGCGGTCCGGCACGCCGACGACCACATCCACATCATGGCCACCACCGTCCGCGCCGACGGACGCCGCCCACGCACCCACCAGGACGGTCGACGGGCACAGGAGGAGTGCCGCAGCATCGAGGCCGAGTTCGGCCTGCGCCGACTGAAGTCGGGTGACCTCACGGCACCTCGTACCCCGACCGGCGCCGAACGCGCCAAGGCGGAGCGCCAGGGCCACTCGGTGACGGCACGGCAGTGGCTGCGCGAGCGGGCGTACGCCGTCGCTGCTGCCGTACACACCGAGGCCGACTACTTCACCGTGCTGCAATCCCTTGGCATCAAGGTCAAGACACGCCTCGGTCCCGAGACCGGCGACGTAATCGGCTACAGCCTCGCAGCCCCCGGCGACACCAACAGCGCCGGCGAACCCGTCTGGTATGGCGGCTCGAAGCTCGCCCCCGACCTCTCCATCAACCGCCTACGCGAACGCCTGCCCGACCAAGAGGTGACCGACCACCCCCGAAATGTGACGGACCCCACCGACCCATGGCGCCACGCCACCACTGCCGTACACACGGCACGCACCGTCCTCGACTCCAGTGACGATGCCGCCGCCCAGGGCCACCTGGCTGCCTTCGGCGACGCCCTGTACAACATCGCCAGCGCCACGACCGGCGCACATCAGGCGGAACTACGAGCGGCGGCAATGGCGTTCAACCGTGCCCGCCGCTCCGCCACCCGCGCGGACCACCAAGCAGCTCACGCCCTACGCCAGGCCGCCAAGGAACTCGCCTACGCCTCCAACGAACCGGGCGGACTTGCCATCGCCCTGCTCTTCGCCACCGTGCATCTGGCCCACGCCGCCGCCACGTGGCACGAACAGCGCGGCCACGAACAGCAGGCCGCTGCGGCTGAAGAAGCCTTCCGCCACCTCCAGGCGTGCTACCAGCAGGCCGCCACACCCGTCTTGGCGGAGCTTGCCCACCGCGCACCGCGAGCCGCAACCACCCGCCGCTTCGAGCAGGACGTGCGCGCGGCCCTCCCCGACTACGCCGACCGGATCCTCACCGACCCCACTTGGACCGCCCTGACCACAACCCTCGCCCAAGCCGAAACCGCCGGCCACAACCCCCGACGTCTCCTGATCGAGGTGAGCGCCCGACGAGAGCTCGACAGCGCCGAGCGCCCCGCCGAGGTCCTCACCTGGCGCATCGCCACACAACCGAACCGGCGGACGCAAGCGGCTCGCAGCCGAACCGTCACCAGCGGAACGACGTCCACGTCTGCCAGGCCGCGCCCTCCGGCCACATCAGTGGGCAGGAGGCCCGGAGAGCGCAGTCGACACCGCTGACACCAGTCTGATGTCCTCGCCAGGCTTCGCAGCGAGGGCATCAGTTCGGGTTCAACGGCAAAGCTTCATGATGGTGTCATCGAAGTCAGGGAACTCGTCCGTAGCCTGCGCGATGATCGCTGCGGCCGACGCACGGTGGCCTGGAGCAAATCGCTCTGCGATAGCAGCCAGGTCGCGATTGACCTGCGGAGCCCAATCGGGCTCGGGCTCGCCCGAAGTGGCTGCCTCCCACGGGCCGAAGCCATCAGCCAGAAGCCACAGGAAGGCGTCCATGTCGCTAGCGACGACGCCTGTCTCTCCTTCGGAGCCCAGGAAGACGACGGGCTGCTTTGCCAGATCCATGCCCGGCCGGACCAGCCAGAACGCCGCGTAACCGCCGGTGCCGTCCTGGCCGAAGACACGGAAGTCATCTCCGTTCAACTCGGCGTTGCCTGTCCACGCCCGAAGCCAGTCGGTGGTCTCATCGGCAGTCAGAAACGACCCGTACGGCTCGAAATCGACCCTGTCCTCGCCGATGCACTTGAGCCGAACTGCCATCGCAGCGGCGAGGGCGGCAGGAAGCTGGCGATCTCCGCTCACGGTCATGCGAAGAGACTATCGATCACCTCTTGGTTGGCGCCGCTGCCTACCTTGCCTCCATCCCAGCCGAGGCGAGGTGAACGACAGGTCAGCCGTCGTCGGCCACACCTCCTCGCAGGCCCCACTCATCGAGGCCGGAGTAGATCACTGCAACGCGGCCTCTGGGGAAGTCCAGCGATGTGGCCTCACCGCTGTAGAGGGCGATCAGCGCATCGGGTCCTCGCCACCAGGTGTCGACCAAGCCCATCACCTCGCGCACGGGCACATAACCTCTCAAGTCAATGCCGACGACGTCGTCTCCAACGAGCTTGGTGACCTGTTTCGCCCATTTAGATGCGTGGTGAGCCAAGGCCAGCGCTTCTACCCAACCCTCGATGGTTTTGTGGAGGGGAGCCCACTTTTCCGCCTGGATGCCGAACTCACCGGACGGATCGATCATGAACGAGTAGGGCACTGCGGTCCGCTGCATCCCAGCTTCGAACCACCACCCTGCGGAGTCCTCTTCCGGTGAGTCCGGATCGAGGTATTTGGGGCCTCCGTCGTACTGCGGTGCGGGTGGCAGGAGCAGACCGCCCCATCGGTCCTGGTAGGACGCCATCCGATCAATCACCGCTGGTGGAACGTCTCGTTCGAGCCACCACTCGCGGTGCCCCTCAACGGGGCGAACGTCTACTTTGACGCCGTGCGCGCCGACAAAGGTTCGCGCTCGTCGGGTCAGGCCGTCGGGCACATCGTTGATGAGGTGAAGATTCATCCGAGGACGTTACCCGGCCGGGCAGGAGGGGCCTTGACCGGCTTTGGGAAGAAGAACTCCCCACCAACGAGATTCGCTTTCCGCCCGCCCGCAGCGGCGAGGGCATCGGCCGTCAGGCGGCGCGAGCTGTGGGTACCTGTGTGACCCACCTCGTGACCTCGGTCAGGTGCTCGGGCTGTAGACCAAGGTGCGGGTCAGGCTGAATGAGGAGAGTCGCCGTTCCCCTCGTAGTGCGCTCCATCGCCCATTCGTGGTCGAGGCCGGTGAAATCGTCGTCGATCCAGACGGCGGGGGCGTCTGCCAGCCAGACGTCGACGTGGTCGCGTTTCCAGAGGTAGCCGTCGGGGTGGCTGGTGGTGATCTGGGGGCGAGGCAGGTCTATGTAGGGGAAGTCGGGCAGTCCCAGGAGAGGGCCGATGATCGTGGAGGCGTCCTTGCGCCAGCTCGTGCACCACACGGGGGTGACGAGTCCGCTGGTCAGGAGGTCGCTGAGAATGCGGCCGTGGCTCGGGTCGAGCCAGATGGGCACGGGGTCGTCGGGGTGCCGGCCGGTGGGCAGGACGGTGTGGCGGACGTGGGTGGGCGGGGTGCTGCCGTCGGCGGCCGGGAACGGGATGAGGACTCCGTCGACGTCCAGGAGCAGGTAGGGCAGGGTCATCGGTGCCTCCGGCGGTCAGCGTTTGCGGGCGGTGATCAGGAGGGTGGTGGGCCACGGGTCGCGGCGTGGGTGCCGCAGCTCCTGTGTCGAGGTGACGCACAAGCCCGCCCGGGACAGGTGGGCTTCCCAGCGGCGGACGTCGAACTCCCACCGGGCGAGGGGCAGTCGGGTTCGGTCGGGCATGATGACGTAGTCCTCGCGCGGGCGGTCGTCCGTGGAGGGATGTCTTCCGGCCCGTGCCGGGTGAGGGACGGAGAAGGCCAGCACACCGCCCGGTTTCAGACGTCGGGAAACGGCGTTGAGGAGGAGTTCGGGGGCGACGAGGCCGACGGCGCCGAAGACGGAGTAGATCGCGTCGAAGGTCTGGCCGGTGGCCTGCAGGTGGTGCAGTGCGTGGCCGGCGGCGAACGTGGCGCCGTCGATGTGGCCGTAGTGGGAGCGGGCGCGGCGCACTTGGAGGCCGATCAGGTCCACGCCGGTGACGCGGGCCTGGTGGTGTATCGCGAGGTGGGCAACGTTGTGGCCGGGGCCGCAGCCCAGCTCCAGGACACGTTTGCCGCACAGGTCCCGGCCCAGGATCTCGGCGCCGGGACCGAGGCCGGCGTGGGTGCTCCATTCCATACGGGCCGGTGCGGTCAGGGCGTGCGCGGGGGCAGCGGCTGTGCGCTGGGCTGCGTGGGCGTACCAGGGGGAGACCTGGGCGAGCACCTAGACCTCCAGGAGTTGAACCACGTCGCCCAGGTGGCGGCGGACGACGGGGATGTACGCGGGGTCCTTGGCCGGGTCGTCGATCCAGCGGATGGCCTGCTCCATGAACCACTCCACGACCCACATGCGGTGCCAGCCCAGGGCCCATGCCTGGGCGGTCAGGCCGCCCCTGGACGCGAGCGCGTCCTCATGCCCGCCTGCGGTGACGTACTGCTCCAGGAACACCCGCATGCGGAAGGGGCTCGGTACGTCGGTGGTGCCGTGGTACGAGGCGAGGTCGATCAGGCCGGGGCCGGTGAAAGCGCGTGCGAAGTCGAGGAGGTGCCAGCCGTTCTCCCCGATGTGGACGCTCGTGGGGTGGAACTCGGAGTGGACCCAGCCGAACGGGTCGAGCGTCGCACCTTCGACGCGAGTCTCGGCCGCTGCGGAGATCTTCCCCAGCGCGGTCTCGATGTTGTTGCAGTCCGTCCAGCGGTCGGCCTTCCGCAGCCGCTGGAGGTGATCGAGGGCTCGGCCGGGCAGGGCTGCGAGGCCCGCCCCGTCGAGGAGGGGCAGACCGCCCCCTGGGCGTGCGGCGTGGAGCATGACGGCGGCGGCGACGCCGTCGAGGTCGTCGGCGTTCCGTACGGGCGTGCCGAGGTCGTCCATGAGCATCCCGAGCCACTTGTCCTGCATGGCGGTGGCGTGGAGCGCGGGGACCGGGAGCCGGCGCTGGTGGGCCATCCGCAGGGCCTGGGCCTCGCGGTCGAAGGGCTCCTTGGCGTACTTGAAGACGGCCGTGGTGCCGTCGGGGAAGGTGACGCGTTCGACGCCGGACATGCCCCAGACCCGAATCTCGGCACGGTCGGGGAGGGGCTTGCCGACGAGGGTGCACAGGTCGTCCAGCAGGGTGGCGGACACGCTCTGGTCCATGGGGGTCTCCAGGGGATGGTGGGCTCCGGGGCGGGCGCGCGCGAGCTGGCCCGCCCCGGAGCCGTACTGGGGTGGGGTTACTCGGCTGCGGGCACGCGGTGGGCGTAGACCTGCTCGATCCAGCCCGCCTTGAACTCGGCTAGGTCGTCACGGAAGTTGGCCATCGAGGCACCGTAGGGCGCGACGACGCCGCCGGACTGGTCCGGCACGGACTGGCAGCCATGCACGAGCCGGCCGCCGAGCGCGGCGTGGGCCTTGATGGACTCGATGCGGCGGTGCTCGTTGAACCAGCCGCCGTGGTAGACCTCGTCGAGCATCCCGCCCATCTCGTCGTCCAGGTCGAAGACGACGGAGGTGGCGGCAGGGAAGAACCAGCACGGGCCGACGTTGGAGATGTGCCCGTCCAGCTCGACCTTGTTGAGCGCCATCAGCGTCGCCGCCTCACGGAGCATGCGCAGGTGGTCGGCGGTGATCTGCGGGAGACCGAGGCCGGCCAGGTGCTCCTCGCGGAAGAGGTACGAGTACACCCCGTACGCCGTCGCCAGCACGCGGGCCGCGTCGGAGGTGGACTCGCCGTGGTTCTTGATGAAGTCGAGCGCGAGCTGCTCGACCGTGCTCTCGGTCGTCTCGTCCACGTCGAGGAGCTGGGCCTTGACCAGCTCCCAGTCGGCGACGAGCCAGGTGCTGGACTGGAAGCGGAAGAAGTACTCGGTCGGGTCGATGGTGATGCGCCAGCCGTCCACCTGGATGCCGGGCAGGCGGTTCCAGCGCGGGTCGAAGGCGTCGGGCAGCTCGACCGTGATGGTCGCGGTGTCGATGGTGGTCACCGTGTCTCCGTCTCTGATCGGCCGGGTTCGGGCACAGGAATGCCCGAGTCCGGTGTGGGTGTACGGAACTTCGGGGTGCCGCCCGGACCAAGGGGGAGCCTGGATCACGGTCGCGCCGTTCCGGGCGGCTGCTGATAAGTGAACCGGTGGTCACGCTGAGTGGGTACGGTGGAAGGCAGTTGAAGCGGTATACGCGGTTTACAGCTCCGGAGTGGAGGCGATCGTGGCGGCGCCGAGAGAACCAAACTCCCGTCTGCGTGACGTCATCGCGGCGGTCGACTGCACCTACGAGGCCCTCGCCAGAGACGTGCGGCGCATCGCCGCCGAGAACGGCGAGATCCTCCAGACCAACAAGTCGGCTATCTCTCACTGGGTGAACGGCACCCGTGCCCCGTCGGGCCGAGTAGGCCAGTACCTCGCCGAAGCGCTGTCCCGTCGAGCGGGGCGCACGATCACCCAGACCGAGATCGGACTCCAGGCCAGCGATGACGAAGCGCCGGCAGAATCCGACCCCGTCCTCGCAGTCACCGATCTGGGCCGCGCCGACGTCGAGCGCCGCCGCTTCCTTGCCATCGCGGCCTTCACCACCGCCGGCGTCGCCATGCCGCTCGGATACGACCACGAAGCCACTGCCCGCATGCTCCGTGCCCGCACCGGCACGTCCCTGGTCGGGGCGGAAGACGTGGACGTCGTACGCCAGATCACCGCGGCCTTCAGTGCGGCCGACGAGCGCCTCGGCGGCGGGCACGGCTTGACCACCGTCACCGCGTACCTCGCCGACACCGCAGCCCCCATGCTGCGCGGACGCTTCCCCAGCGAAGCCTTACGCCGGGCCGCCTTCGGAGCCGTCGCCGAACTCGCCTACCTCGCAGGGTGGAAGCACCACGACCTCGGCCAGGAAGGCGCCGCCCAGCGCTACTACCAGGTCGGCTACAAGCTCGCCTGCGAAGCCGACCCCCGCGGCCACGCCGCCTGGATGATGCGCGCCCTCGCCCACCAGGCCCTCAGCCTCAAACAGCCCCACCACTGCGTGGACCTCGTCGAAGGCGCCCTCACTCGCGGCCTCGGCCACGTAGACGGCCAGACGGAAGCGCTCCTTCACATTACGCACGCGCGCGCCTACGCAGCCGTTGGCGAGAACCCATTGGCCGCCCGAGCTCTCCTCGCCGCCGAAGACGCGCTCCTGCGCGAGGACGGTCCCCAGCCCAGCTTCTCCCGCGTCAGCGGCCCCGCCGCCGGCACCGTGGCCAGCCACACCGCACGCACACTGACCGACCTCGCCGACCACGTCGGTACGGAACAGCAGCACCGCGACGCGCTCACCCGCTGGGACCCCGAAAAGTACAAGCGCGTCCATGCCCTCACCCACGCCGACCTCGGCGACAGCCTGGCCGCCCAGGCCCGCGCCGACGAAGCCGTCGCCGCCTGGACCCAGGCCCTGGTCCTCATGGAGGGCATGACCTCCGACCGCACCCGCAAGGCGATCACCTCGATCCGCTCTATCCTCGCGGTCTACCAGCGCCGACGCGTCCCGGGAGCTGCGGATCTCGCCCGCCGCGCCCGCGAGGCCCTCGCCTAGCATGCCCAACAACCCGCCCGACGAAGGGAACACTGTGACCCAGCAGACCGACGACCAGCCCAAGGCCCTCAAGCCGGCGCTCGAATCGATGACCTTGCTGGTCGCGGCCGTCATCGTCCACGACAAGGCCACCAACCGCGTCGTCCTCCTCCAGCGCAGCAAGAACGCGAAGTTCGCCCAGGGCATGTGGGACCTGCCCGTCGGCAAGAGCGAACCGGGCGAGCCCATCACGGAGACCGCGGTCCGCGAGCTCTACGAGGAGACCGGCCTCACGGTGAAGCCCGAGTCCCTCAAGGTCGCCCACATCATCCACGGCGCCTGGGGCGTCGAAGCCCCCAACGGCTTCCTCACGGTCGTCTTCGCCACCCACGAATGGACCGGCGAACCCGAAAACCGCGAACCCCGCAAGCACTCCCAGGTCCGCTGGATCGACGCCAACGCCATCCCCGAAGCGTTCGTGGATACCACTGCCAGCGCCTTCCACCATTACCTGAATGACGGCTTGGAGGTCTCGCTGGACGGCTGGTCGGCAGCGTGAGCATCACGCTGCTTCACCTCATACCCAAGGATCCGAACTTTTCGCCTGCGTCGGCCGCGAGCGAGGCTGCGCAGGCCCAGCTACAGCAACTGGTTCCTGAAGCGCTGGGCGGTTATGACGTCTGGGACATCCCCGGCGCAGCCTTCATCGACCCCGGGGAGAACTGGTGCGGTGTTCGGTGCCCCGTGTGCGGCTCCGACATCGAAGACTGGTGGGGCAACGCGATGGACACGGCAGCCCTTCCGGACGGCTATTTCGACTCGCTTGCCGTTACGGTGCCCTGTTGCTCTGCCCAGACGGACTTGAACGCCCTCGACTACGTCTGGGCTGCGGGTTTCGCCAGGTACAGCCTCGTAACCACAGATCCAGAATGCGAGCTGCCGCTGCCGCAAGCCAGCGTCCACGCGCTGGAGGACCTCCTGGGCACGGACCTGCGGCAGGTCATCGACCGGTACTGACGTAGCGCTGGATTCGTTATGCAGGGCCACTCGGAAACAGAAGCTTGTAAGGCAGGTAATCGTCGTCCGGTACGCGCGGCACGTAGTCCGGGGCCGTGCGTGCAGCCACCGCCAGCAGGCGAGCGGCAGCCTCCTCCTCGGAGATGGAGGCAAGCCCGAGGGCGTGCAGAAGGCGGTCGCGCTCGGCGTCGAAGTCCGGGTGGTCGGCCCGAAGGTCCGAGCCGAGCTCGCTGATCGCGAAGCCCTTCGCCAGGTCGCGCCAGAAGGGCAGCACCACGATGAGTGTGATGGCCTCGACGAGGTCGGCGCCGATCAGTGTCGTCTGGCCCTCCGAGTCGGCGTACAGGACGGTCCTCTCCTCGGCCCCGGCTTCCCCGCACAGGAAGTACGTGCCGCCGGCGCCGCAGCTGGCTATCGGGTGTAGGGGGATACCGGTGGGAAGGGCAAGGTCCTCTATGGGGTCCCGGCGTTCGACGTCGAAATCGCCAGGCCAGGCGAGCGCGGCAGAAAGGGAAGGCCCCTGCTCGATCCGGCGGAGTAGATCGTCTGATGCGGTCATGGGACGGAACGTAAGGGCCTGCGCTGGCACTGCACAAGAATGGAGGTCGCGGCGACCTGCACCTGAGCGCTCAGGCTGCTGCTTCGCCCGGGTACTCGTCCTCCGGGGAATCATCCGCACCCGGGGCCTCGCCTTCCGGGGAATCGTCCGCATCGGACTTTGGAGAGACCCAGGTGGTGCCGGGAGGCAGATCTTCCCCTGTCTCCTCCTTGTACTGCGCCTTCTTCTCCTCGCTGGCGTTCCAGCCGTGGTGGAGATTCCGCAGGTGGTTCTTGACGGAGTCGCGAGGACTGCTCGTCCTTTCGGAGGCGGAGGGCTGCTCTTGGCCAGCGACACCCTCGACTTCCGCGGCACCCTCAGCATCCTCAACGTCTTCGGCGTTTGCGGAACCCTCGGCATAGCTGGGGAACTCGTCTGCGTCCTCATCCATGCTGCGCGGCGCGAGGACCACAACAGCGACCATGCCCGCAGCCACGCCCGCGACTTTGACGAAGCGGATCGTCCTCGGGTGCTTCTCGGCCCAGCCCTTGCCCTTCTCGACCCAGTCCTTGGCCTTCTCGCGGAGGGAAGTGGGCTCGCCGTCATCGGGGGGCATGGAGTCAGTCACGGGCACAGATCTACCGGACCCATCCCTCGCCTGTCAGACAATCGCCTGACATCGCCCGATGCGTTACGGCGGCGCTCGCCAGACTGAAGTACGTCTTCGCGTCTTCACGAAGGGGCGGCCTTCGGCCGCCACAGCCGCTTGCCGTCATCGCTCTGCCCGCCCTCCAGGCGGCCTCTGTGCTGGTGGTGCCGGGCACGACGACCCTCATCGAGCTCGGCCGCTTCAGACGCGGTTTACAGCTCCAGGGATTTCGCTGCCTCGGATCCCCCGGCAAGTCCGCAGCCAGTCCGCAGGACACCCGTAAATGGTCGTCGGGAGCCAACGCATGCCAACCAGGAAATACCAGGTCAGGGGCATGCAGGAGGCTCCGCCGCAGGTCAGGTTCGGGCCGCAGACGTTCCGCTTCAACGTCTGATTGGACGTGAATAACGGCCTGACCTGCGAGAAGGCAGGTCAGGCCGTTGTGCTGTCCGCAGTAGTCCGCAGAACCTGAAGCGGCTAGGCGTCGTAGACCGTGGAGCGGTGTCCGACGTGTACGACCCACACCACTAGTTCCCCGTTGCCGATGGTGTAGAAGACGCGATAGTCGCCGACTCGCAGGCGGCGGCGCTCAGGCTGGGAGACAAGTGCCGTGGTGTTGAAGCTGAAAGGGTCGCTCTCCAGCTCTGTCAGTTTGGCCAGGATACGAAGCGCCATGTCGCGAGGGATCTTGCGAAGCTCGGCCTGGGCCTCGGGTCGGAACACCGTGCGGTAGTCACTCACTGCGTGCCAGCGTCTCCCTCATCACGTCCTCGATCGGGACGCCGGCGGCCGGGCTCGCCATGCGTTCGTCGATGATGCGGTTGATCTCGCGCTCTTCCCACTCCTGGTACTTGCGCAGCACCTCGATCGAGACCACGGCGGCGACCTGCTTGCCGCGGCGGGTGATGACAGTGGGCATGTCGTCGCGGTCGGCCCGTTCGACGACTTCGGCCAAGTGGGCGCGTACGTCGCGGATGGACTCTATGGGCAGCGGCTGAGTCATGCCCCAAGGGTACCGAGTGTGCCATGTGTACACAATCTGGGTTGCATGCGCTCGTTGGATGAGCTGCCGATTGGGTGGCTGATTCCGGGACGCGGTCCGGGTCTTCAGCGCCCAGGATCGATGCGCCGTGTCCCGTCCGGTGCTGCCGGGTTGCCACCACCGAGGCGGGGCTGACGCCGTCAGCTTTCCCAGTCGACGGAAACCGCGGCCCCGTCGCGGGCCATCTTGACGGCGAGGAGTTCGTCACTGGTCGCAGCGTCGATCGTGTAGTCCATGACGATCCGGGCCTTGGCCTCGCCGATCAGGTGCCACAGTCCGATCCGAACGGGGTGCATGGCTGCGGTGAACGCGTCGGCGCTGATCGCTTCGCCGTTCGCTTCCAGGGTGAGGCGTTTGATCACCTCGACGTCGTCGAGTTCGGCGGCGTGGTGGTCGATGAAGCAGCGATCCTGCTGCAGGTCCTCACGGATTGCCGCGCGAGCCGCGGTGTCCAGAGCCGGCAGGTGGGCCAGGTGCGTCGCGAACGCATCCAGTTCCCCCGCATCCAGCCCGGAGCTGGGTTCGGCCCACAGCCGTACTTCGACCTCACTGCTTCCCAGCGCGGCTGTGCCTTCCCAGATGACTTCCGTCTCGTCCACCGGCGGAACCTCAAGGTGCCCGAAGTAAGGGTGATCGATACTCTTCATGAGGCCTGTCATTTCGATGGGCGGGGACGGCTTGAGAAGCAGTGAACGTTCCTGGTCCAGGTTACGACCTCGATCATTCCGTGCGCGGGTACCGGTTCTGTCGGTACAGCACCTCCGGTGTCACCTGCCCGTACACGATGCGCACGCGCGCGGTCTGCTCGAAACGACAACCCTGAGTGCACACCGGTGCGCAGACTGCCACCACGTCTTAAGGCTCGGTCGACACGTCTGTCGAGGGTCACGAAGGCAATCACTAACCTCTATGTTACTAACATTGTTGTTAGTGTCATAGGTGGGAGGTCGACCAGACGTGGTGGATTTTGTAGGACGTCGCCAGGAGCTGGCGACGTTGGAGCGAGAGCTGCAGAAGGTGGCGGCAGGGATCGGCGGGGAGCGGCCCGGTCGGTGCGTGATGTTGCGTGGGCGGCGCCGGGTGGGCAAGTCGCGGCTGGTCGAGCGGTTTGCGGAGCGCTCCGGAGCCCCTTTCTTGTTCTTCGCTGCGACTGGTGCATCCCCCAGGGATGATCTGGCACGGCTGGCCAGGGACGCCCAAGTGTCGACGCTGCCGTTGGCGGGGCTGGTGGCCGCCGCGCGGCCGGAGAACTGGGATGCCGCGTTCGATGTGCTGGCCGCGGCGCTGCCTGCCGACCGGACGAGCGTTCTGATCATCGACGAAGTGCCGTACCTGATGGATACCGACGGCGCCTTTGAAGGGATGCTGCAACGGGCCTGGGACCGGGTGCTGGAGACCAAGCCGGTGCTGCTGGTCCTCATCGGCTCCGATCTGTCGATGATGGAGGCACTGAACAGCTACGGACGCCCCTTCCATCAGCGCGGCCGGGAGATGGTGCTGGGACCGCTCAACCCCGCCGAGGTGGGGCAGATGCTTGGGCTGGATCCGGCGGAAGCCTTCGACGCCGCACTGGTCACCGGCGGGCTGCCGCTGATCTGCGCAGAGTGGCCGCGCGGCGCAGGGCTGTGGGACTTCCTGGGCGAGGCGCTGAGCGATCCGGTCTCGGCCCTGCTGGTGTCGGCCGAGCGTTCGCTGGCCGCCGAATTCCCCCCGCGGGTACAGGCGCGCAAGGTGCTGACGGCCATCGGGAGTGGCGAGCGGACCTTCACCAGTATCGCCCGTGCAGCCGGCGGGATCGGGGCCACGCCGCTGCAGCGAGCTCTGGAGCTGCTTACGGACAAACGGATCGTCGCCGGCGAGCTGCCTGTATCGCTGCGCCCGTCGAAGGACCGCCGCTACCGGGTGACAGATCCGTACCTGCGGTTCTGGCTGCACCTGCTCGGCCCGTCGATGGAGGAGATCGAGCGGGGGCGGGGCGATCTGACCTTGGCGCGCATCCGGGAGAACTGGACCAGCTGGCGTGGTCGGGCCGTCGAGCCTCTTGTCCGTGAGGCCCTGGCGCGGATACTGCCCGACGACCGGCTGCCCGCGGCCCCCGCAGTGGGCGGCTACTGGACCCGCACCAACGACATCGAGATCGATATCGTCGGGGCCGACCGCGCCCCCATCGCCAAGGAGCTGTTCTTCGTCGGCTCCATCAAGTGGCTGGAGCAGTCGCCCTTCGACCGGCATGACTTGGCCGCTCTGCATCGGCACCGGGCTGCCCTCACCGACGAACCTGTTCCAGTCGTGGCGGTTTCGCGTAGTGGAGTCGACTGTCCGGGGCTCGACGCCACCTACGGCCCCGGCGATTTGCTGACCGCCTGGCCGCTGTGAGTGGCGGATGTCAGGTGAGGTACGGGAGTCGGTGAGGCCTCGGTCGCTTACCGGCGCTGTTGTGCAGCGTTGGCGGTCCTGAGCCTCCTCGTGCCCAGGTCCCGGGACAGGAAAGGCTCCCCCGCCGCGGTGTGCGGTGAAGGGGGAGCCTCGGAGGACCGACCGTCTACCGGATCAGCTCCTGTCCTCGTCGTCCTCGTCCTGTGCGCGAGGTGCGGCGGGCCGGTGCGGGCTGTGCGAGGTGTCCCAGAAGTAGGGAGGCGCCATGTCGTCCTCGCCCGTCTCCTGCCGGTCTTGGTTCCGTTCGCCTGCGCCGCTCTCCGCGGACCCCGGCGTGAACGTGTCCGCGTCGGTATCCGGGTCCGCGGCCGCGTCGGTGAACGGCGCGCCCTCGGGGGCTTGGAAGCGCGGCGACCAGGGCCCGGTGGTGTCCCCCTCGCTCGGAGGCTCACCCCCCGGCCCCTCGTCGGGCGCCGGGAGAAGGGTCCGCCTGATCTCCTCGGCGGCCTCGTCCAGCCCGGCCGCCTCCAGGCTCCGCACCACACGGTGCACGAACACCGTGTACTCATCCATGTCCGGCTTCAGGCCCACCGCCGCCAGCAGCAGGAGCAGCCGATCCGAAACCCCCACTTCCTCCTCGCGGTCGAACGTCCCTCCTCCCTGGGCGTGTCCGTCCCACAGCGGGCCTCCGACGGTTGCTTCGGTCCGCGCGTCCACGGGCGGGACGAGCAGGTGCCGGAAGATCTCGGGCACCTCCTCGTTCTTGGCCGCCGCCGAGATCTGGGCGAGCGGACCGATCATGTCGACTGCCTTCTCGATGTCGTCCTCGTGACGGGCCAGCCACCACACCACGGCGCTGCCCGTGCTCTTGAGCACGTCGTCACCGAGGTAGCCCCGCTTGTTGCGCTCGTGCTGACGCTCGTACTCCCAGAGCTCCTCGTCCTTGCGAAGGTCGTTCAATTTCCGCAGGCGCTCGCGGTCGGCGGGGGCGAGGGTCAGTGTCACATCGGCCGCCAGGGCCTTCACCCGTCCGCTCCGGTCCGGGAGCGGGGCGCCCAGCTCCCCTTCCAGGAGATACCGTGCGAAGCTCGCCCGGCCGGGCTCCTCGTGGCGGACGACCTGCAGGGCCCGGCTGACGACCGAGGAAACGGCGAGGGCTGGGGAGGCGCCGTCGGACCAGTCGGCGTGGTCGGGGGCCGGCCTCCACCACACGGTGGCGGAGAAGAGGAAGTCGTAGCCGTCCGTTGCGCTCGGCAGCGCCGCGTCGACCACCCGAGTCTCCTGGTACGGCTGCTCCGTCGGCGCCGCGGGCGGCTCAGCTTCCTCGGGCTCGTAGGGATCGGCCGACGCGCGGCCACCGCTGAGGACCGTCATCACGAGCAGCAGGGAGCCCGAGGATGTGACCATGGACATGAAGCCCCACAGCCACGCCGACCAGTGCAGGAGGTTTCCGAGCACAGCCGGTGCGAGGCCGCAGAGAGCGACGAAAAGCAGGCTGGGAAAGCGGTGTTTCATCGTGCCTCTTCCGTGGTCCGTGGTCCGGCGCCCGCACGTTTCGCACTCTCCGTGCGGACGTACTGCGCGTTGTCGATGTGCTGCCAGAAGAGGGCGGCGACGGCCGCCCGGGACGGGTGGTGCCTGGGCCCCGCCCAGTCGCAGGCGATGGCGTAGAGGCGGTGCAGAGCGGCCGTGCGGCCGTGTGTCGCCCCGACCATCACGCCCAGCGCCATCTCCCGCGTACTGTCGCCCGCCGCGGCGTTCAGCCAACTGATCACCAGCAGGTTCCAGAGCTCCGTCGGCGGCTGGGAGAAAACCGTCTCCCAGCCCAGGAACAGGTCCGGCCACGGCGGCGGCTCCGGTGCCCGGTCGCTCCTCAACAGTTCAGCGAGCAGCTGGAGATGGAGCTCTGCCCCGCGCGGCTCCCGACGCGTCCGGTCCCGCAGGCGGTCGATCAGTAGCCGGTAGGGCCGACGGTCGCGGCCGGCGAGGTCGAGAAGTACTTCCCGGGCCCCGCGTGCCGCCTCCCCCTTCCGTACGGCGAGGTAATGGAGCCGCACCATCGCCTGATCCGGGTGCGTCGCGCCGAGGCTCTGGAGGCAGGCAGCGGTCAGGACGCGAACGAGACCGTCCGACAAGGGGCCGGACCTCGCGCACTCGTACATCCGTCTGCGGAACCATCCCCCGAACCTCTCGTGGCTGAGACCGAGTTCGAGGGCCGCCACGGCTCGTGGGTCGCAGGACGCCCCGGTCGCGTGGTCCGCCCAGCGGACCACAAGGTCGAAGAGGTGGTCGGGCCGCCCGACGGCCAGGGACCGCTCGCCGAAGCGGACGACGACGTTCACCCGGTCGTCGGTGGTCAGACCGCGGAGCCCGGCGGCACGGCCGATCCAATTCCTGAGGTCGTCGCGCGTCCCGGGGAAGTTCGCCCAGAAGTACGTCCGTACCGCGTCGGCGTAGGCCAGCCGCCCGAAGTGGAGCCGCCCTTCCAGGTCCCGCTCGATCCCGAGCGTCGCCAATCGCTCCCCGAAATCCGTCCGTGCGAGCTCGGTTGTCGTCTCTTCCTCGTGCCTCACCGTCCTCATCAAGCCGTGCCACGCCTCGTAGACGGTGTCGGCGCGGGCCTCCTCGAACACTGCCGCCGCAAGCAGCAGGGCCCGCTCGGGCGCGGTGCGGACCGTGGCCACCTGCCGGCCCACCTCACCGGCACGGTCGGTCACCGCGTGCATCGCTTGGTCGAGCCATCCCGCGAAGTCGACGCCGAACCGGCCGCTGTCGCGAGCAGACCTCACCAGCCCCGCGAGCCGCGCCAGTTCCCGCATGGGGGAGCGTTCGCACAGGCGCTGGAGGTCGTAGCTCCCCAGGTCCGTGGAGTGGAAGGCCATCCGGTCCATACGGAGGTACCGGGTGACGACAGCGATCCCCCGAGGGCGCCCCAGCGCCACCGTGTGCGGTTCGAGCTCCGGCGCGTGGGCGTGCTCCATGCCCGACGGCAGGACGACCACCATGTGGGCCCCCGCCTCCTGGACCTGTGACCGGCGCACGACCAGGAGGCGCTGGGCCTTGGCATACGCCTCCTCGTCGGCGATCCCGGAGAGGTCGAGGAGGAAGCGGTCCCCCTCGCCGGGGGCGAGAGTGGCCTCGTCCTTGTCCGCGGCGGGAAGCTCCTCGAACCGGTCCTCCTCCTGCTCCTCTTCAGCGCCTGCGTCCTCACCGAGCTCGTGCAGCAGCATGATCGCTGCGGCGCGCCGGCCGCTGCCGGGCGCAGCCTCCAGCAGCACCACCGATCCGGGCTTCTCCAGGCAGCCGGCGGCGATGCGATAGCCCACCGGCCGAACGAACCGGTCGGCCAGGCGCACCCGGTCCTCGCGGGGGATCCGGAGGGACTCGACCCCTTTGCGGATCATCCAGTCCGCGCCGACGCCGTAGAAGACGTACTGGTGCCCCTCGCCGTTGTTCACCGGGCCACGCGGATCGTTGACGGTGGCGCGGTCCTGCTCGGTCATCGTCCGTCGTCCGAGCGCCGACGCTCGCGCTCGAAGCGTTGGTGGACCGTACCGCTGTTGTCGCCCGCGGTGAACTGGACCCCGGTGTTGTCGCCCTCGAAGTGGGGAGCGTTGTACTGGTGCCCCCCACCGGTGTTCACGGGCCCCTGCGGTTCGTTGACGAAGGTGCCGGACAGATCTCCGTTGAGGTTTCCGATGCCGCGCACGCGCTGTTCGACGTCGCGCGTCCGCATCCTGGTGTGCCTGGCATCCTTGGCCGATTTCTTGCGGGACTTCGCCTCCGCCCGCTCCCGCGCCGCACGGGCGTCGCGGTCCACCGCACCCAGCTCGGGCAGGAGCCGGGCGAGGGTGTCGCCGAGCGCCGTCAGGTCCGATTCGGCGTTGCGGTGGTCGAACCGCCTGTACTGGCAGTCCGCCAGCTCCAGCAGATCGTCCGGAAGGACGGAGCGGTCGATCCTCGTGGCCTTTCCGACGAGCACGGGGATCACCAGGACCCCGCGGTCGAGCGCGGTCTGGATCTCGCGACGGGTCCAGTCCTGCTCGGCTTCGAGGGCGGGGCGGCCGTCGGCCCCCCGCACCTCTGCCCAGCGCGGGCCGATCACGGCGAGGAGAGCCTCGCACTCCTCCACCGCCCTGACCAGTTCCACCGGGAAACGGCGTCCGGGCTCGATCGAGTTGCTGGCGAAGAAGATCCGCTCGTCGCCGAACCGACGGGCGAGTTCCCGAGCGATCATGGTCGCTGCGGACTCCTCGTCGCCTGTGCGGTAGTTGACGAAGACGTCGGGCATGAAGGTTCCCTTCGTGAAAGGAAGACGGGGTGAACGGGCACGGGGCTGTGGACCGGGGCTCCGGTCCGCCCGGGCCATGAGGTCCCGACCGTGTGGACGGCATGGCGCATCCACGGGAGGGCGTGCGGATGGAGGGGCGCCGCCTGGTGTGTCACTGGTCGCGGGCAGCCCGAAGAAGCCGGGGGCGCGATGCGACGCGTCGAGCGGTGATCAGAGGGTTCCGCCGGGGATCGTGGGATCCGGAGGGCGGAGGTGCCGGGTAGTCCGGCGAGCCGGGCGGCTCTAGTCTGTCGGTCGTGGAGGGGCTGTCAGCCGTGCGCGGGGGCGAGTACGCGTGCCAGCGCGGGCTGCAGATCACGTACGGCGCGGCTGCTCCGGAACCGGGAGAGTTCCCGTGCGAGACGCCGGACGTCGCTGTTCAACGTCGCCGAGGGCACGGCCGGCATCACTCCCAGAAGATCCCCGGCGATCGCGCACGCGTGCTCGACCTCCCCGGAGGCGGCATGAGCCAAGGACCGGCGGAAGCCGTACCGGGCGCGGGTACGCAGCGCGTGCGGCGGGAGGCGGCGGTACTCCCGGTCGAGTACCTCGGCGGCGGCCTTGGGGCGGCCGAGGTCGTGCAGGCACCAGCCAGTCGACATCGCCGCCGGATCGCTCACATGGGAGGTGCCGATCACGGGCTCGGCGCCATTGCGGGCGTCGTCGCTGGCGAGCAGTTCCCGCGCCCTGTCGAGGCTGCGGAGGCAGTCGACTTCGTTGCCGACGAGCGCGTGCCCCTGGGCCTCCCGCTGGGCCGCGAGTCCCCGGATGCGCGGCGGGAGTTCGCTGCTCTGGGCGCGGCGGGCCAGGGCGACGGTGCCAGCGGCGTCCCCGCCGTACATTGTGACCAGGGCGCGTCGCACCAGTGCGTAGGAACCGAGGTACGGGTCACCCCCGGCGCGCGCCAGTTCGGCGGCCTCGCCCGTCCAGCCGAGTGCCGCGTCGCTGTCCCCGGCCTCCTGGGCCATCCAGCCGGTGAACTCCGCGAACCGCGAGGCGAGCCCGAGCGCAGGGGCCCGAGAAACGGACCGGGCGTCGGCGGCCAGCCCGGCGACCATGCGCGTCTGCGTCTCCAGCAGGGGCAGCAGGACCTTGGGCGAGGTGGACTGACCGAGCTTCCGCAGCTGGTCGAACTGCATGCGGAAGGAGGGCAGGAGGGGGTCGTCGGCGGAGGACAGCGCCTGGCTGCCGAGTTTCAGGCCGAGGTCGATCAGCGCTCCCGTACCCGCCGAGAGGACCGCCCGGAGCCCGACGAGCCAGCGGCTCGGACCGGCGGGGGATTCGGCGGTGCCCGAGTCCGAGTCCGTCTCGGGTCGGGTGACCAGGCGCTGCAGCTCGCCGTCCGCGCCGAGGAAGGCGTCGCACCGCCGGGCTAGCTCGGGGGACGCGGAACGCTCCCCGCGCTCGACCTTGCTTATGTGCCCCTTGTCGTAGTTGAGCGCCACGGAGAACTCAGTCAGAGTCAGCCCCACTTCTACTCGTAAACGGCGAAGTTCCGGGCCAAAACGTAAAGTCGTGCTCATCATCAACCTCCCCTTGAACAGTGACCGCGAGAGCCGTCCGCCCTCACGGGAGCCGTCATCCGGCGATCACCGGTCGACACGAAACCCGACGGCGAATACCTGGCGTGACGGCTTCGTTCCGGTCCGCATCCGAAAGTGAGTCGGGCGCGACGCGCGCCTGGAGAATCGGGGTTCGGCGGTGTTGCCCGTTGCCTCTTTCATTCTCCGTTGTTTCCCGTCCGTTTCTTGGAGCGACCGGGGTCGACCGTGATCGGTACATGGCGATCGAGAATGACAGGATCACGGGCGGGGGCCAGTCGTTCACGAAGTCGCAGCGCTCGTCGATCCAGGTGGGGGCGACGAAGATGTTGTCGCCGGCGGGAGCGTCGGAGGCTTCCAGCAGGGGCCAGGTGCGGGACTCTTCGACCAGGTGCTCCCAGGGCTCAGTCCAGTCGAGTTCCCAGTCCAGGCCAGTGCCGGAGACGCCGTACGTGCGGCCGGCGTCCACCTGCCAGAACTGGGAGTGGAGGATCACTTGGGCGTGGTCGGCCAGGTCGTTGATGGATGGGGGAGACCTTGTTCGCCCCGCCATCCATGGTGGGCCACCGAAACTGGATGGCGTCGTCCTCCCAGAAGCAGCCAGGGTGGATGGCGTACGCGCCGGGCATCTCGTCCAGGACGAGACGCCCGCAGCAGGGACAGGGGTAGCGGTCGCTCACCTGCGCAGTCTCGTTGCAGGCCCTGCGGGTGCGCCATGGATTTCTCTGCCGCGGCGCCCCCGGCCAGTCCGCAGTCAGTCCGCAGGACACTCGTAAACAGCCATCGGGACCCAACGCTGTCAACTGAGAAATGGTTGGTCAGAGCCCTGGCCGGGACTCCGCCGCAGGTCAGGATCAGACCGCAGACATTCCGCTTCAACGTGTAGCGGGCGCGATACGGTACGTCACTGATCTGGCAAAAAAGCAGGTCAGAAGGGGCCCGGCTCTTCTGAGTCGGGCCCCTGGTTTTTCCCCGTTCGATCCATCAGGTCACAAGGTGAAGTAAGATTCAATCTACGTAAGAATCTATCTACGTTAATTGTCCCCAGAGGTGCGTCGTGGAGTTTCAAGGTCGGGCCGGAGATCTTGAGCTGCTGGCTGAGCAGTACCGGACAGTGGCAGAGGGGGGTGGAGCCACTCGGGGGCGGGCTGTGATCATGACGGGACGGCGCCGAGTAGGGAAGTCGCGACTGGTCCAGGAGTTCTGCGACCGCTCGGGAGCGCCGTACGTGGTGTTTCAGGCCACCCGTGGGCGCAACCCTGTGACGGAGCGCGCCGACTTTGCCGCGACGCTCGCGCAGTCGCTACTGCCTGGGGCGGAGCTGGTCGCCGGCCTCCAGGCGCAGGACTGGAACCAGGCCCTGCGCTCGCTGGCGCTCGCGGTACCCGATGACTCACCCAGCATCGCGGTGATCGACGAGGTGCCCTGGCTGGTCGAGCAGGATCAGGAATTCGAGGGCGCACTCCAGACTGTCTGGGACCGTCACTTGTCCTCCAAACCCGTGCTTCTGCTGCTGGTTGGCAGCGATACGTCGGTGATGGAGGCACTGCAGTCGTACGGACGCCCGTTCTTCGGCCGGGCAGCGAAAATGACCGTCCACCCCCTGAACCTGGCCGACGTACAGGCCATGACCGAACTCGATGCCGCAGGGGCCGTCGACGCTCAGTTGATCACTGGCGGATTCCCCGAGATCGTGCAGTCGTGGCGGCCGGGAATGGGGCGTACGGACTTCCTGCAGGCTTCGGTCGCCAATCCTCTCTCGCCCCTGCTGGTGGCCGGCGAGCTGTCCCTGCTGGGCGAATTCCCCGAGGCTTCGCACTCACGGGCCGTACTGGAAGCGGTTGGCAGCGGTGAGCGCACGTTCAGTGCAATCGCAGCCCAGGCCGGTGGCGCCAGCGCTCTGCCGTCCGGCACGCTCTCCCCGCTGCTGGCCATGCTGCAGGCCAAGCGAGTCCTGGCTGCTGATCTCCCCCTGTCGGTCAAGCCGGACAGCAAGAACAAGCGTTACCGGATCGCCGACCCGTATCTGCGGTTCTGGCTGGCGTTCCTGGCACGCGCGATCCCGCTCATCGAGCGAGGCCGCGGTGACTTGGCACTGGAACGCATCGAGCGGTCATGGACCAGTTGGCGCGGGCGAGCGGTCGAGCCACTGATCCGCGAGTCCTTGCTGCGCCTGATGCCCAATGACGAGTGGCCCGAGACCGAGGCCATCGGCGGTTGGTGGAACCGTCAGAACAACCCCGAGATCGACCTCATCGGTGCGGACCGCGAGCCGGTGGCCCGGCAGGTGTCCTTCGTCGGGTCGGTCAAGTGGCTGGAGACCCAGCCCTTCGGCCGTCATGAGTACGACGCCTTGGTGCGCGACATGCTCGCCGTCCCCGGTACCGCCCCGGATACTCCACTGGTCGCGGTCTCCCGCTGCGGGGTGACCGATGATCTGCCGCTCACCGCGCACTGGGGGCCGGAGGACCTCGTACGGGCGTGGCAGCCCCGATAGCCGCGAAGTCCGGGATCTCTCACGTCGTGAGTGATCCGGTGGAGCCCCGCACAGGAGCATCGTCAGCAATGCGCTCCGGCTCGCACCTTGCGAGATGAGCGCAGCGACGAGGTCTACCTCGGCCGGATCGGCCCCACTGCCTCAACACCCGTATCTTGAGGACCGTCGGCACCAGAACGCGCCCTCCATGCGCTCTGGTCACGGCCGGGATCTGAGGTACGGACCCAGGTCTGCCTCCCGCGTCCCGGGTCCCGTGGAAGCGGAGACCGGACGCCCGCAACTCGCGCGCAGTCAGTTCCTGGTCGCCATGACCCGTGCCCGCGGCCTTCTTCCTGGGGAGTGTGGGCCTGCCCGGGAGGGGGGCGCACTCGGTGTCGATCCGTCGGCAGGCCGTGGCGTGGCGGGGCGATGCCCGCGGCAGTCCCGGCCGTGGTGGTGGCTACGGCGTGGGGATGATGCCTCCGTCCAGCGCGCCGTGGCGGATGCGCCGTGTCAGGGCGAGCTGTTCGCGCAGCAGGCCGGGCGGCGACCCGAAGGGCCAGCTGAGGCGTTCAAGACCCTGGACGCGCTGGTTGAACGGTGGATTGCACAGCACGAAATCGGCCATGCCGTTGCCCAGGCTCCGGAACAGCGACCCGGGATCGGCAGGGTCCCCGGTGTGCCGGGGAGCCGTGGTCGTCGCTGCGGCCTCTGCCGGGGGTGAGACCGCGGGGGCCGTACCCCGTGCCTGTTCCGTCGTGGATCGGGAACAGGGCGGGGCGGACGGGTGCGAGGGCCCCGTCGGGCGGGCGTCGGGGCGACGGGGGCTCCGCGCAGGGTGTCTTCCGGCACGGGAGCGGCTTCGGCGCGATGGGCTCCGCGTGTGGTGTCCTCCGGCACGGGGGCTTCGGCGCGACAGGGGCTCCGGCGCGTGGGCTTCGGTTGTCGCGGGGCCGGTCGTCTGTTGGCGGGGCGCGGCAAATCGTCTCGGGAGCGGTCAGTCGATGAGGCCGAGCCGCCGTCCGCCGCGGTCGTGGAGTCGTCTGAGGAAGGCGAGCACCCCGGCGGAGCCGCCGGCCCAAGTGGCGCTCGATCCGGTCAGTTCGGTGTTGGGGAACGCGGGACGGGACCGGGTGCCGCCGCTGCGGCTCAGGATGATCATCGCGACGGTCTCGGCGGCGTCCCAGAACTCCTCGGAGTCGGACGCGCGCGCGACGTCCACCATCAGGTCGCCGGCTCCCGACAGCCCGCAGCACTGCGTGACCAGCGGCATGCGTGGTGCCAGTGCGGCGCAGGTGCGTGCGGCCCGCTCCGCGAGGACGAGGTACTCGGGTTCGCCGAGGCGGTCGGCGGCCCGGACGAGTACGGCCCCGATTCCGGCGAGGCCACGGCACCAAGAGCCGTAGCGGCGTGTGGCTCGCGGCTCGGTCGCCGCCGCGATGATGCCCGGTGTGACGGCGGCGAGGCGCGCACATGCCTCCCTGGACCTGGTGATCGCGGCGGGGTCCCCCGTCGCACTGCCGTATTCGAGCAGGAAGTACGCGACCCCCGCCTCGCCGTGCGCGAGCCCCTCACGCAGTGCGGCGCCGCCGATCGTGTCGGAGCCCGTGGGCGTCAGCCGGGCGGCGCCGGACGCCCACATCCGGTCGCACGCGGCGGCGATGGCGAGGTGCCGGTCGGCGGCGTGGCGGTTTCCCGCTTCGAGGGCGTGCCGGGCAAGCAGCAGCCGGCCGACGCCGATTCCGGCGGCGCCCTCGATCAGGTCCGCTTCCGGCAGTCCGCCGTCCGGCGTCCGGGGCGGCAGGACGGGGTGGTCGGGCTGCCCGTCCGCCGCTGCCGCACCCGCCTCCGCGAGGAAGAGCTCGACGCCGGTGCGGCCCGAGTAGAAGCCCGGCGACACGCTCCTGGACTGTTCCGCGGTCCACCGCGCCAGCGCATCGACGGTCTCCCGCACCCGGGGCCGGTACGTATGGCGGAGAAGTTCGAGTCCGAGCCCCGAGCTTCCGCCGTAGACATCGATCGGCGTCGGGATGTTCAAGCGGGCGGCGAGCACCGGGTCCACGATCCTGCGCGCCTCGTCGACACAGAACGCGGTCGTGTGCTCGATGATCTCCTGGAGCAGGCCGTCGTCGAGGCGGTGCCGCCGAGGCCGCCGAAGTGTTCCGGATACGCCGGGCACCCCGGTGCGGAGCCGGTCGGCGCCGGCGGTTCGCACGGCCGCGTCGAAGCTCATCAGGCTGGTGATCGACGACCGGATCTCCCGGTGGGCATCGCCGGGCAGCGCCCACGCCAGGCCGTCGAGGGTCCGATCCCGGTTCACCCCGGCGTCGGCGTCGACGATCACCGGGTCCAGGCCGGTGGCAGCGAAGAACAGGGTCGCGCCCAGCGCGTAGTAGTCGTCGGCGGGTGCGGCCGGTCCGGATGCGCGCAGAACCGGCGCGCTGTAGCCGGGGGTCGCCCCCCTCGGGCCGGCGCCGTCCAGCTCGCTGATGCCGAAGTCGATCACGTGGCACCGGCCCGTGTCGTCGAGGACCACGTTGTTGGGCTTGAGATCGCGGACGACCACGCCTCGGCCGTGGATCTCGTCCACTATGCGCAGGAGCCGGGTGGCGAGAGAGGACAGAGCGCGCGACGGCCGGGCGTCGTCGTCCCGGTAGGGACCGTTCTCCTGCACATCCCGACGCAGGTCCCGATCGCCGCAACTGCTCATCACCAGGTACTCGTCCGCGTGATGCCGGAAGTAGTCCAGCCCGCGGGGCACACCTGCGACGGAGTCGAGTGCGGCCAGGATCGTGCGTTCATTGCGCAGCCGGTCCCGGGTGTCCGCACCGGACTCGTCCTCGGCCACGAAGGCCCTCGCCTGCTTGACCACCACGGACCGTCCGCAGGACCGGTCGACCGCGCGGTAGACGTTCCCCTGCGGTTTGCGCACGATGCCGGCGGTGACCGTGTAGCGTCCGCCGCCGAAACCGGGCGACGGCGGCCTGGTGTCGTGCCGGGGTTCGATCGCGAAGGGATCCT
The DNA here is from genome assembly GCF_044742755.1 of Streptomyces sp. NPDC087845. Taxonomy (NCBI): domain Bacteria; kingdom Bacillati; phylum Actinomycetota; class Actinomycetes; order Kitasatosporales; family Streptomycetaceae; genus Streptomyces; species Streptomyces sp. NPDC087845. The sequence goes on along the minus strand of NZ_JBIUVC010000001.1, from coordinate 177,912 downwards.
CGGCCCAGGGCGGGCATCGGTACGAACCGTCGGCCAGTCCGTCGAAGATCCGGCCGTCCGGTCCCGTCATGACCGACTCCAGCCGTCCGCTCCGGCCGGTCCGGTAGTCGCCCGTGAAGGGCCCGTAGCGGTAGTAGACGGGGGAGTGCGGATCGACCCGCCGGTCACTGACGACCTGCGGACCTTCCCGGCCACGCAGCGCGGCGACGAGGTCCCCGGCGATCTCGACGACGGTGCCGGGCAGGGGATAGACCGTGACCGCCTTCCCGACGGCGCCCGCGCTCGGCACCCCGGAATTGATGGCGCGCAGCGTCTCCGGGTCCTTGGCGAACTTCGCGTGGCAGACGTGCCGCTGAAGCACCGTCAGGACGAGGGCGGTCACGTCCTCCAGATCGCCGGGACGAGCCGATATATGTAGTTTCCAGCCGTGGTCCACCGCCGGCATCCGCGGATCGTTCAGGTACGACCAGGTGCCGTCGGACCATCCGCTGCGGCCGGCGGTGGACTCGGCCACCGCTACGAGTTCATATCGCAGGCGAAGCGGGTGGTGGCGGTGACCCAGGGATCGGAGAGACACGCCGTGTGCTCGCGGTCGCTGCGGTCGTCGTCCTCGAACACGATCGCCTCGTCATCGACTTCCAGCGGTCCCGCGTCGCGGAATTCGTCGACCTTCGGGAGTTCCAGCATGGCTACGGGCATGTGACGCCTCCGTGTCTCGTCGAGCATTCGCTTATGGCGCGGGCCTGCCGGTCAGACCGGCAGGCCCGCTGAGTCAAGGTTCTGGTCCACGAAGGTAGGCAGAATCGATCGGGGTGACAAGGGGTCGGATGACGCCGTCTCCGGCCGCCGGTCACGGGGTGCCGGTTCGCGCGGAAGAGCTGCCTCGCCGCCGGTGCCCGAAGCGGTCGCGGCCGGGAGCGTCGTCACCTGGGTGCGTCCGGGGCGACGGCACGACGACGGTCCCGGAGGTGGGGGAGCCGTGCCGGGCTCGGCTCTCCCCCCACCTCCGGGCGAGCCGTGCCGGGCTCCGCGCGGCTGCGGAACCGGGTCGCCCCGCAACTTTGCGAACCCGGGCGGCCCGTGGACAATCGCGGCCATGAGTGAAGAGTCGATACGGAACTACCTGGCCTCGGTCGAGAGCCGACTGGCGGCGGACGGCTGCGCCCCGCGTTGGGAGGACTGGGCCGGAGTTCCGGTCCTCGTCGGGCGGCGGGCCGACTTCCGGATGCGGTGGGCGGCCACCAATCTGCATCTGTTCACCGTGGCCGCCGCCGTGCCCGAGGTCACCGTGCCGGTGATCGACACGTTCACGACTCAAGTGCTCGCGTATGCCAAGAAGAACAAGGGCGGCCTGCCCGTCGGGATGCAGACCGGTGTGGCGTCCTTCCCCGTGCTGGTCAGTGACCGGATCGATCCGGCCGCGATGGCGTGGGCCGAGGAGAAGCAGCGCAACCAGTTCGCCTGCTTCGCGCGGCCGGTCGTCGTCGACAGTGTGCAGGGCTACGTAGGCATGTACCGGGGGAAGCCGGCCCTGGGGCGGGCCTACGCCTCTCACCTGATCGAGAAGGGGGCCCGCTACTTCCAGCCGCAGGGCTGAGCCGCCGGGTTCAGGGGTGCCGGCCGGTCATCCGGCGGCGCGCGGCGGTTCGACGCGGCCGAGCCACGTGGTCAGGAGCCCCTCCAGCCGCGCCGCCTCCTCCGGCGACAGGGCGTCGAGGAGGTGGCGTTCGTTGCGCATGTGCTCGACGAAGGCCCGGTCGATCAGCTCCCGTCCCGCATGGGTGAGTGCGACCACCCGGCCCCGGCCGTCGCCGGCCGAGCGGCGGCGGGTGACGAGGCCGTCCCGTTCCAGACGGTCGATCCGCTTGGTCATCGCCCCCGTGGTGACCATGGTGTGCGACGCCAGCTCCCCGGGGGCCCGTTCGAACGGCTCTCCCGCGCGGCGCAGCGCCGCCAGCACATCGAACTCGCCCTCGCTCAGGCCGAACCGCCGGTAGACCACACAGAGCTGTTCCGTGAGCATTCCGGCCAGGCGGTGGAGCCGGCCGATCACCCCCAGAGGGCTCACGTCGACGTCCGGTCGTTCCCGGGCCCACTCGGCCTGGATGCGGGCGATGTGGTCGAGCGGTGAGGGAACGGGCGCAGGGGTGGGCCCGGTGGTGTCGGGGTGCATGGGTTCACTTTAGCTTCCGTGGAAGGAATAATGGCTTCCATGGAAGCTACTTTGCGGTGGGTCCTGATCACGGCGATCGCACCCGTTGCCTGGGGCACGAACTACTTCGTCACCCACGCGTATCTGCCCGCCGACCACCCCCTGTACGGGGCCGCGATCAGGGCCCTGCCCGCCGGGCTGCTGCTCCTGGCCGTACGCCGGGAACGGCCGCGCGGCCCCTGGTGGTGGAAGTCCCTGGTCCTCGGCGCCCTCAACATGGGCGGGTTCTTCGCCCTCGTCTACGTAGCCGCTCAGCTGCTCCCGACCAGCACCGCCTCGACGGTCATGGCGACCTCGCCGATGGTGATGATGCTGATCGCCTGGGCGCTGCTCGCCGAGCGCCCGCGCCTGCTGCCGCTGGCCGGTGCCGCCGTCGGGCTCGGCGGGGTGTGTCTCATGCTGCTCACCGGGACGGCGGCGATCGAGGTGCGCGGCGTGCTCGCCTCGGTCGCCGCGATGCTCATGTCGTCCCTCGGTTACGTCCTGGCCAAGCGGTGGGGCGCCGAGGTCGACGTGCTCGCCTCGACCGCCTGGCAACTGATCGCGGGAGGGCTTCTGCTGCTGCCCCTCGCCGTCCTCGTGGAGGGCGCGCCGCCCGCACTCGACGGACCGGCCGTCCTCGGGTTCGGCTACGTCACCGTGGTGGCGACCGCGCTCGCCTTCGCCGCCTGGTTCGCGGGCCTGCGCCACCTGCCCGCCGCCACGGTCGGCCTGGTCGGCCTGCTCAACCCGGTGACGGGCGTACTGCTCGGCACCGCCATCGCCGGTGAATCGCTCACCCTCAGGCAGCTCTGCGGGCTGGCCCTCGTCCTGGCCGGAATCCTCCTCGGACGGCCGGTGGCCGGGCGGCGGATGCGCGGTGCGCCCGCGATCAAGGCTGCGCGACCCTCAATTCCCGTACGCCCACCGGCTTGTGAGCGTCCTCCGAAGTGACCGTCAGGCGCACCCGCCGCGCCACCGCCCCCGACCGGTACGGCTGCCAGTCCGTGCCGTTCACCGATGTCTCCAGGCGGTACGAGGAGAAGCGGGCGTCCGTCCACTCCGGCTCGATCGAGGTCACCGGGGCGGCGCGGCCCAGGTCCACCGTCAGCGCGCCCGTCGCGCCGTCCGGGGACCAGGCCGTGGCCGTGCTGCCGTCCACCGCCGCGGCGGCGTACAGGCCGGGGGTCTCGGAGGTCGCCGTCACCGGACGGCAGCGGGCGGCGTTCGTCGTCCGGGCGAGGTCGGGGCGGCGGGTGGCGAGGGCGAGCGTGCCGGTGAGGAGGCGGGGGCCGGTGGGGGTGTGGACGGTGAACGGGGCACCGGAGGTCAACCGGACCGTCGTCGTCAGGGGGCCGATCGCGAGGTCGAACGTGCGGCCCCGGTAGTGCAGTCCCGTCAGCGTGACGCCGTCGCCCAGCTGCGGCGGCAGCAGCGGATCGAGGCGCACCCCGTCCTCCCGCAGCCGAAGGCCCGTCAGACCGTGCGTGAAGACCTGGAGGAATCCGCCCTTCCCGGTGAGGAAGTCCTGGGCGGGGGAGCCCGACAGCGGGTCCTGCGCGCCCGCTTTCGCACCCCGGGCCTCACTGAACAGGGCGTACGGGCCGCGCATGAACGGGCGCACGGCCCGCTGGAGATAGGTGTACGTGGCGCAGCCGGCCTCCCCGATCGCGGCCGCGTCGATCGCATGGACCGAGTCCGTCATCGCCGGGCCGTCCGGATCGGTGCGTTCGGCGTAGTAGTCGAGCGTGGCCGCCCGGGCGCCCGGCTCCATCGGCCATTCGAGCGGGTAGATCAGCAGCACCGCGTCGGCCTGCTTGATCGTCGAGCCGTTGTAGCCCGCGTACTGGAGGAAGAGTTTCCGCTTCGGGTCGTACGGGATGCGCAGACCGTCCGCGACCCGCGTCCACGCGGCCGGTGCCGGACGGCCGAGCAGCTGTGCCGCCCGGGTGGCGTTGCGCAGGGCGGTGGCCGCCACCGCGTTGGTGAAGACGCCGTCGGTGACGCCGTTGCTGTACTCGTCGGGGCCCGCGACGTCCTTCACCGAGTAGCTGCCGTCGCCGTTCGCGGTCGCCCGCGAGACCCAGAAGTCGGCGATCCCCCGGAGCAGCGGCCACCCGCGCCCGGCCAGCCACGCGCGGTCCCCGGTCGCCAGGTAGTACTGCCAGACGGCCAGCGACACATCGCCCTGGAGGTGGTTCTGGGTGAGGCAGTGCGGCGGGTTCCAGCTCTGGCACTCGGACCACAGGTCGCCCTTGCTCGCGCTCGTCCATGGGTAGAACAGGCCCCGGAACCCCAGCTTCTGGGCGTTGGCGCGGGCGGCTCCGCGCGTGCGGTAGCGGTACTCGACGACCGAACGGGCCAGCTCCGGGCGGGTGACGAGCAGCCCCGGGTACATCCAGATCTCGGCGTCCCAGAACACCAGGCCCGCGTAGTTGTCGCTGGTCAGCCCGGTCGGGGCGATGCTGTCGCGGGACCCGGTCCGGGTGGAGGCGAGCAGGCCGTACTGCGCCGACCGCAGCCACTTCTGCAGCTCGGGACTGCCCGGTACGGAGATGTCGGCCGCCCAGGCCCGCCGCCAGGCGGCGGCGTTCGCGGCGAGGACTCCGGACCAGCCGCGCCGGGCCGCGCGCCGGGACGCCTCACGGGCGGTGGTGCGCGGGGCGGACGAGGTGAGCGCGGTGTCGACTCCGACGTACTTCTCGAAGGTGTACGTGCGCCCGGCCCGTACCTGGGGCGCGGTGCGCAGGTGGGGCGCGGTGCGGGCCGGGAGCGTGGGGCGGGCCGGGCCTGCGGTGCGTGGCCGGTCCGTGCCGGGGGCCGGTTCCGGTCCGCCGCTGCGCAGTGTCTGGACGATCGCGCCCGCCGTCCCGGTGCCCTGCGTGCGGAACGTTCCGTCGGCGTTCAGCGTGATCCGGCGTGCGCCCCGCGGGTCGAGGCGGCCGGTGACGGTCGCCGTACCGTTCCAGTGCGGTGTCATGCGCAGTCGTACGGCGCCGGTGTGCACATCGGACCGGTCGGTGAGCACCTCGTACACCAGGTCGGTCGCGCGCCCGTCGGCCGTGGTCCAGCGCAGTGACGTACGTACCAGGCCGCAGCGCAGGAACACCGTCTGGCGGTAGTGCGAGATCCGGCCCGGGGGCGTGCCGGAGCCGAAGGTCTCCTCGCCGACGCGTACGTCCAGGGTCGTCCAGCTCGGCAGAGCGGCGATCACCTCGCGGCCGTCGGCGAGGTCCTTGTCGCGGCCGAACAGGCCGGAGACGAAGGCGCCGTCGTAGCGCGGGGTGAACAGCGGCCAGCCGGTCTTCCCGCCCGGCGCGGCGTATCCGGCGCCCGTGGCGGGCACGCGGTGGGCCAGATATCCGTTTCCGGTATAGGGGGCGTATCCGTCGGCCCCGCCGAACCGGGTGGAGGCCGGCGCCCAGGCGGGGTCGGTGTCCCGGCCGCAGGAGGTGGACGTGGGCGGGCGGGGAGTGGCCGCGTAGGAGAGGGACGGCAGCGGCGCGATCAGGGCGCCCGCGACCAGGGACGTCAGGGACGTGAGGAGACAGACGCGCGAGAGGCTCACCGTACGAAGGTATGGAGGTGCGCACCGAGCGGCGGTGCACGGCGCGCGGCGCCCGGGTGAACGGCCGACGGGCCGGCCGACCCGCTTGCGGCCGACCCGCGTCCGGTCGGCCCTCAGCCGGCGAGGCCCGTTTTGAGGCCCGCGCCGCAGAGGGGGACGACGACGCTCCGGTCCGTCCAGCCGCCGACCGCGGCCCAGCAGGCGACGCCCGTCGTCTCCACGTAGAACCCGCGGGCGGCCAGGTCCAGCTGTGCCGTGCGGATCTGATCCTCGGTCACCGTGAGGAAGGTGCCGCCCGATTCCCGTACCGCGGCCAGGATGGCTCGGGCACGCGGCGGGCGGGGGATGGCGATGCCCTCGGCGAGAGTGGGGGCGGCGGAGCCGGCCGGGGCGTCGAGCAGTTCGTCCGCGTCCGCGCGGAAGGCGGCGGCCAGTGGCGACACGGCCTCGGCCTGTACGGCGATCAGTGCCGGGCGCCGGTCGATCAGCCCCTGGGCGTGGAGCTCGGCGGTGGCCAGGGCCGCGCCGAGAAGAAGGGTGCCGTTGCCGACCGGTACGGCGATGGCCTCCGGGAGTCGGCCGCCGAGGTCCTCCCACATCTCGTACACGTAGGTCTTCGTGCCGTGCAGGAAGTACGGGTTGTAGACGTGCGAGGCGTAGAAGGTGCCGGGGGTGTCGGCGGCGGTACGGGCGGCCAGCGCGGTGGCCTCACGGTCGCCGGGGACGATCTCCAGGCGGGCGCCGTGGGCCCGGATCTGCTCGGTCTTCTTCGGTGACGTGCCCTCGGGGACGTAGACCGTGCAGGGGAGCGAGGCCCGGGCGCAGTACGCGGCGACGGCCGTGCCCGCGTTGCCGCTGCTGTCCGCGACGACGCGCTCCGGCGAGAGGCGGTGGGCCAGTTCGGCGAGCATCACGGCGCCGCGGTCCTTGAAGGAGAGCGTCGGCATCAGGAAGTCGAGCTTGGCCGACACCGTGCCGGTGAGCGGGACGAGCGGGGTGCGGCCCTCGCCGAGCGTGGTCGCGGGCGCGGCGAGCGGCAGCACCTCTTCGTAACGCCACAGTGAATTGACCCGGCCGGGCAGGGCGTTGAGCGAGAGCGGCCCGGCGATCTCGAAGTCGAGGTCCCAGGGGCCGCGGCAGACCGGGCAGCACCAGGTGAGGGCGGTGGTTCGGGCACGGGTGCCGTCCCGCGGGCAGAGATACATGACCATGCCCGTCAGCATGTCAGGCGTGTGGTGGCCGAGTGGTGATGGTAAGGCACATCTCAACGTTCCCTTGTGGGATTCCCATGAAACGGTCAATTTTTCGCCGTCGTCCGTGTCTCCGTCGAGCCCCGGCCGCAGTGCGGAAGGCCCGTCAGATGGAGAGGGGGCGTCGGTCCGGGGCAAAGAGGCAAAGGGGCAAAGGGCGCAAGGAGGTGGGGAGGTGGGGAAGCGGGGAGGGTTCGGGGAGGAGGGGTGCGGCCCTCGCGTCGGTCGGCCGCGCGCCATGCGTGAGGTCATGACGAATCATCACTTCGAGTGAAACTGTGGCCTGTACTTGCGGACAACAACCGACGGTCGTCAGGCTGTTGCAGACTGTCAACCTGTTGGGAGAGGCCTGTGACTTTCGGTGAGCAGCCCGCCTATCTGCGTGTTGCAAGCGATCTGAGAGAGAAGATCGTCAACGGTTCGCTGCCGCCGCGTACGCGCCTGCCCTCGCAGGCGCGCATTCGCGAGGAGTACGGAGTCTCGGACACCGTCGCGCTGGAGGCGCGCAAGGTGTTGATGGCCGAGGGCCTGGTCGAGGGGCGTTCCGGATCCGGTACGTATGTGCGCGAGCGCCCGGTCCCGCGCCGGATCGCCCGCTCCGGCTACCGGTCCGGGGCCGGGGCCAGCCCGTTCCGTCAGGAGCAGACGGCGGAGGGGGTGCGCGGAACGTGGGAGTCCCGCAGTGAGCAGGAGGATGCGAGCGGCGAGATCGCCGAGCGCCTCGGTATCGAACCGGGCGACCGGGTGATGCGTACGAGATACACCTTCCGGGAGGCCGGGGAGCCGATGATGCTCTCCACTTCCTGGGAGCCGCTCGCCGTGACGGGGCGTACACCGGTGATGCTGCCGGAGGAGGGGCCGCTGGGCGGCTGCGGGGTGGTCGAGCGGATGGCCGCGATCGACATCGTCGTGGACAACGTGGCCGAGCAGGTCGGTGCGCGCCCGGGGCTGGCGGAGGAGCTCCTGGCGCTCGGTGGCGTTCCGGGGCATGTGGTGATGGTGATCGAGCGTACGTACTACGCGTCGGGTCGCGCGGTCGAGACGGCGGACGTGGTGGTGCCCGCCGATCGCTTCCGGATCGCCTACCACCTTCCGGTCCGGTGACCGGTACGCGGGGAGCACCGCCCTGTGCCTGTGCCTGTGCCTGTGCCTGTGGGGGTGGCGGTGGCGGTGGCGGTGACGATGGGGCGACGCCCGGCCGGGTGCCATGACGGACGGGCCGTCGCCGACTGTCATGGCTTGTCATGTCCCGCTCCTAAGGGGGGCGCATCCAGTCGGGTGCGCCCCCCTTTTCGTGGCCGGATCGGTATCTCTTTGTGTAATTACGTATCCGTTGAGTGAAGGTCAGGCGTAGGGTCCGGCATATGCGTACTGCGGTTTCCTGGGGATCCTTAGAGACGTGCATGCCGTTCGAGGGAGGGGCGCAATGCTGGGGAGGGGCGCAATGACCGACAGCGGTGCCGAGCTCCCGTGGCTGGTGATAAGAGAGGACGACAACGGCAATCGCTACCGCGTCGGCAGGTATGCCACGCAGAGCGAGGCCCAGAAGATCGCCGACAAGCTCGATGCCCATGGCCACAAGCAGCTCTACTGGGTGGAGCGCATCGGACAGCGCACCCGGCCGTAGCGCACTTGTACGGCGCCTGAGGGGCTCGTGCGGCGTCCGCGGGGCTCGTAGGGCGTCCGCGGGGAGTGGCCCGGGGAGTTACGCTCCGGCTCATGAATGATCGCGTGGTGGTGGCCGGAGCCGTCTACGACCGGGGCCGCCTGCTGGCCGCCCGCCGCAGCGCCCCGCCCGGGCTGGCCGGCCGGTGGGAGCTGCCGGGCGGGAAGCTGGAGCCGGGGGAGAGCGACGAGCAGGCGCTCGTACGGGAACTCCGTGAGGAACTCGGTGTGGAGACGGAGCCGTTGGAGCGCATCCCGGGTGAGTGGCCGCTGAAACCCGGGTACGTGCTCCGGGTGTGGGCGGCCCGTCTGGTGTCCGGGGTGCCCGCGCCGCTCCAGGACCATGACGAGCTGCGCTGGATCGGGCCCGGCGAGAGCGGCACGGTCGACTGGCTGGATCAGGACCTGCCCGCGGTCGCGGAGGCGATGCGCCGCCTGTCGGACGGCGTGCCCCGCTGAGCTGAGGCGTACCGGTCAGGCGGCGGCCTGCCCTGCCGACGGGCGTCGGGTGGAGCCTGCGTGTCCGTGCGCCTGCCGACGCGTGCGCCTGTCGGTCCGTGCGCCTGTCGAAGGGCGCCTGTCGGTCCGTGCGCCTGTCGGTCCGTGCGCCTGTCGAAGGGCGCCTGTTCGGTGGGGGAGTCCGCCGGCCCGTGGCCCTGCCGACGGGTGCCTGTCGGTTTCCGGGCCGCTTCTCCCATCGGTCGAAGCCCGCCGGTCCGTGTTCCCGCCGACGGCGCGCCCCTCCGGTGCCGAGCGCCGCCGGTGTGGGTTTCTGCGGCGCGCACATGTGGCCTCGTGCGCCCCTCTCCCTGTGTACAACTGTTCGTGCGCGCGGCCATACACCCGTACGCCCCACGTGTCGATCGCGGCGGTAGTTCGCCCTGAATATCGGGTATGTGCTGATTAACCCCCGTAAAACAGGACGTCCTCCGTTGCTGGTCTTGGGAAGTGGTCGGCGTGATCGACAGCGAAGGCGACTGCGCCGAGTGGACCTTTCCGGCTGTGCCTGGCGCGGTGCGCTCCGCGCGGCACGCCGTCCATGAGGCGCTGCGCGGCTGGGGGCTGGACGACGCCGTGGGGGAGGTGGCAGTTCTGCTGGTCAGCGAGCTGGTCACCAATTCCATGCAGTACACATCGGGCCCCATCGGAGTACGGTTGCAACGCCCTCATCCCAACGGTGACGGCCCCGCCGCGCACCCCGGGCTGCTCGTGGAAGTCTCCGATCCGCTTCCGGATCCGCCCACCGAACGTATGGCGGGACCCGACGACGAGGGCGGCAGAGGGCTGCAGCTGGTGGCCTGTTCCGCGCGCCGCTGGGGGACAAGGCGCGGAAAGACCGGCAAGGCGGTGTGGTTCGAGCTGGCCCTGCCTGGTTAGGAGTGGGGTGGGACGCACAGCGATCACCGAGGTCGGACCATGGGCCGGGCGGAACCTGGCCGAAAGGGACTGAGACCGTGCTGTGATCGTGAACGCCGTGTCGGTAGGGGCCGTAGTGCTGAATACTGCGGGCAGGACCGGTCCGGTGTGTGAGCTGGAGGGGACGGTCGCGTGAGCGAAATACCTGGGACAGCGGGCGACATTGTGTGGCAGAGCAGCCCGCCTGGCTCGATCTACGACTACATCAGGGTCGCCTCCTTCTCGATCGGCCCCGATGGCCTGATCGAGCAGTGGAGCCGCCGGGCCGCCGGCCTCTTCGGCATTGCCGCGGACAAGGCGGTGGGCCTGGATCCGGTCGAGGCATTCATGCCCGCCGAACTGCGCCCGGACGGCCGGCGCCGTATCGGCGAGATCCTCGACGGCAGGGAATGGACGGGCCTCGTCCCCTTCCGGATACCGGGCGACGACCCGGTGCACGGACTCGCCGAGATCTATGTGATGCCGAGTGAGACGGAGGCCGGGGAACGGGCCGCGCTCTGCATCGTCGTGGACGTCCGCGCGCTGCGCCGCATCGAGACGGACCTCGCCGCATCACAGGCGATATTCGGTCAATCTCCCTTCGGTTTCGTGCTGTTCGGGACGGACCTCACGGTCATCCGCGCCAACCAGCGCTTCGCCACCGTCTTCGGCGGCCTGGCCGCGGACCACCGCGGTCGCACGGTCGACGACTACCTCTCCCGCCCCGAGGCGGACCGGCTCACCGCCACCCTGGAACGCGTCCTGGAGACCGGCGCGTCCGTCACCGACCTCCAGCTCGTCGGCACCGCGCCGGGTGACACCGAGAGCCGTCACTGGTCGATGAACCTGTACCGCGTGCACAGCGGATCGGGCCGCCCCATCGGCATCGCCGGACTGGCCACCGATGTGACCCGACGGCACATCGCCGCCCGCGAGGCCGCCAGCGCCCGCCGCAACCTCGCGCTGCTCAACGAGGCCAGTGCGCGGATCGGCAACTCCCTGGACCTGGAGACCACCGCCCGCGAACTCCTCGACGTCGCCGTGCCCGGCTTCTGCGACCTCGCCTCCGTCGACCTCTACCAAGGGCTGCTCACCGGAGACGACGCGCCGCCCGGCCGCTGGGACTCGCTCCGCCAGGAGTCCGTCGGAGGCTCCGCCGAACTGCGCCGCGTCGCCCTCGCCAGCGCGGTGTCGGACGCCCTGCCCGCCGCCGACCTCGACGCACCCGACACGGGCACCGGCCCGCCCGCGCTCGGCGCCGTACACCGCTTCTCGTACAGCTCGCCCTGCGCCATCGCCCTGCGCACCGGTCATGTCGAGGACGTGCCCGGCGACGACCTGGGCTTCGTCCAGTCGACGCTCGCCGTACCGATGGTCGCCCACGACACGGTGGTCGGCCTCGTCCAGTTCTCCCGTACCAAGGGCAGCGAACCCTTCGGCGAGCGGGACCGCGCACTGGCCACCGAACTCGCCGCCCGGGCCGCGGTCTGCATCGACAACGCCCGCCTCTACCGGCGCGAGCACGAGCGCGCGCTGATCCTCCAGCGCAGCCTGCTGCCGCCCGGCGACCCCGTCGCCGCCGGTCTCGACATCGCCTGCCGCTACCTCCCCGGCAACACGGCCACCGAAGTGGGCGGCGACTGGTTCGACGTGATCGAACTCCCCGGCCACCGCACCGCACTCGTCGTCGGCGACGTCATGGGCCGCGGACTGCGCGCCGCCGTGGCCATGGGCGAACTGCGCACCGCCGTGCGGACCCTGGCCCTGCTGGACCTGGAACCCGCCGAGGTGCTCTCCGCGCTCGACGAGGTCGCCCGAGGGCTCGGCACGCCCGGCGGCGGCACCTCCTCTTCCTCCGGCGGCGGCGCCCAGTGGCCCTCGCGGGCCGCCCACAGGTCCCGTGAGGCAGACCTCTCCGAGGTGTACCTGGCGACCTGCGTGTACGCGGTCTACGACCCGGTCACCCGGCGGTGCACCTTCGCCAACGCCGGCCATCTCCCCCCGGCCGCGGTCCAGCCCGGCGAACCGGCCATGCTGCTCGACGTCCCGCCCGGGATGCCGCTCGGCGTCGGGGGCGAGCCCTTCGAGGAGGTCGAGGTCGAACTGAAGGAGGGCGCCCTGCTCGCCCTCTACACGGACGGCCTCGTCGAGTCCCGCGACCATCCGCTCGACGAGGGGCTGCACGCCCTGCGCGGCGCGCTCGTCGCACCGGAACGGCCGCTCGAAGACGTCTGCGACCACGTGCTGACCACCCTCGACACCCGGCACGGCGAGGACGACATCGCCCTCCTCATGGCCCGCATCCGAGGGCTGCCGGTGGACGCCGTCGGGGACTGGCGGCTGCCCCGCGAACCCCGCTCCGTGGGCCGCGCGCGCGAACTGGCCCGTGATCAGCTGATCGCCTGGGGGCTCGACGAACTGGTGGACACCACCGAGCTGCTCGTCAGCGAGCTGGTCACCAACGCCCTGCGGTACGGGGAGGGCGAGATCCGGCTCAGGCTGCTGCGCGACCGTACGCTCGTCTGCGAGGTATGGGACGCGGGCCTCGTCCAGCCGCGGCGGCGGCGGGCGCGCGACACCGACGAGGGCGGGCGCGGGCTGCAGCTCGTCGGGCTGCTGAGTGTGGCCTGGGGGTCCAGGCGGACACCGCGTGGCAAGACGGTCTGGTTCGAACTGGCGCTGCCCGACGGGGAGCCGGTCGCCGAGCGCACGGTCGAGCAGCTGCTGAGTATGTTCTGAAGCAGCTGCTGAGCATGTTCTGAAAGGGAGGGCTCAGGAGGCCGGCGGGGGCGAGGTCAGGAGGCCGTCTTCAGGGCGGCGAGCCGGGCCTCGACCTCCGCGCTGTCGCCCAGGCCGTCCAACTGCTCGAACTGGGCGTCCAGGGACGACGCGGCGAGCTCCTGCCGGCCCAGCGCCCTCGCCTCCTCGCGCCGCACCTTGTCCTCGAAACGGCTGAGCTCACTGGTCGGGTCGAGGACGTCGATGCTCTTGACGGAGTCCGTCATCCGGTTCTGTGCCTGGGCGGACCTGGCGCGGGCGACGAGCTCGTCACGCTTGGACTTCAGCTCCGTCAGCTTGGTCTTCATCCGGTCCAGGCCGGACTTGAGCTTGTCCACCACCTCGGTCTGCGACGCGATGGCCGGCTCCGCGGTCTTCGCCTCCTTCTCCGACTGGAGCTGGCGCCCGAGCGCGACCTTGGCCAGATGGTCGAACGTGTCGGCCTCCACGCCCGCGCCGGCCGCCCGCAGCTCGTCGGCCTTGCGGCTGGCGGCGAGCGCCTTGTCGCCCCACTCCCTGGCCGCGTCGACATCCTCCCGGTGGTCCTGTTCCATCAGGCGCAGATTGCCGATGGTCGCGGCAACGGCCTGCTCGGCCTCCGAGATGTTGGCCGTGTAGTCGCGGATCAGCTGGTCCAGCATCCTCTGCGGATCCTCCGCCTGATCCAGCAGCGCGTTGATGTTGGCCTTCGCCAGCTGGGTGACACGTCCGAGGATGGTCTGCTTGGTCATGGCGCCTCTCCTGTGGGTGAATGCGTACGTGTGAAGCCCTGGGCCCGGGGCGGTGCCGTCGGCTCAGAAGCGGCCGCCGCCGCCCCGCCGTCCGCGCGTGCCCCCGCCGCCGAAGCTGCCGGGCCCGCCGCCCCCTCCGCCCCCGCCGAAGCCTCCTCCGTAGCCCCCGCCGAACCCGCCTGGGTGGCCCCCGCCGCGGCCGCCTCCACCACCCAGGAGACCGCCGAGGATGATCCCGCCGAGCACCGCGCCGCCGGCCCCGCCGCCCCCTCCCCGCACACCGCCCGGACCGCCGTACGACCGCACGTCCTGCTCGGCCAGGCTCCGGGCCTGCCCGGCCAGGGCGTCCGCCTGCTGCGCCTCGGCCAGCGCGCCCCGGGGATCGTCGCTCCCGGCCAGTTCGCGGGAACGGCCGAGCCGCCGCTGGGCCTCCGCGAGGCGGGTCCGGGCCGGGCTGCCCACGGCGCCGCGGTGGGTGGTGATGTAGTCGGCGGCGGCGGCGATCGCCGAGCGCGCGGTGAGCGACGCCTGGTCGAGGAGGGAGCGGGCCCGCCAAGCGCCCTGTTCCTGTTCGCGGGCGCCGGCCAGCGCCGCGTCGAGCGCCGCGTCCGCCTCCTCCACCCTGCGCAGGGCGTCGATGGGATCGTACGGACCGGCCCGCATCTGCTCCCGCACCCCACCGAGCACCGACTCCGCACGGGCGATCCGGCCCCGCAGATCCGCCGTCGGCACACCTTCCCCGGTGCCTTCGAGCAGCCCGCCCGCCTCGGCCAGGTCGGTGGCCGTCTCGGCGAGGGCGGCAGGCAGTCTGCCCGCCGCCTCGGCGAGTTCCCGGCTCCGCCGGTCCACGGCGTCGACGAGGGTGGCCACCTGGTCGACCGCGCCTTCGGCGGCCCGTACGTACACCGCCGCCGCCGCGTTGTTCCCGCTGTCCACGGACTGCCGGGCCCGATTGAGACCGGACGTGGCGAAGACGAGCCGGTCCTTGGCCTGTTCGACGGCGTCGCCGACCGGCGTGGAGGCCGACTCCGCGTACCGGTCGCGCATCGCGCTCAGAGCGGCGTCGGCGGCGGAGACGCGGCCGGTCAGGGCGCGGAACGCGGTCTCGGCCGCGGCCAGGGCCTGCGGAGCGTCGCGTTCCAGGGCACGCAGCCGGTCGAAGTCCTCGGACACGGCGTCGAGGCGGGCGTTGGCGTCCGTGCAGCGGCTGATGATCTCGTCCAGCATCCGGCGCCGCGTCGCATCGTCCTCGGGAAAGGCGTCGTCCAGCTGCTGGCGCAGCCGGAACGCGGCTGTCAGCTCGCCCTTGGCGCGGGCGACGGCCGCGGCGAACGGGGCCGCGGCCTCCTCCCCGAACTGGGCGGTGGCAAAGCCCAGTTCCTCCTCGCTGGTGCGGACCGCGTCATCGGTGCCCACCAGCGTCTCCTTCGTCCGGGCATCGAGCTCCGGCAACGGGACCGGCGGCCGGGGCGGTCCGCCCGGTCCGGCGGAGCCCGGACCCCAGCCGGTCGCACCGGGCGTGGTGCGGGTCGTGGCCCGCCTCCTGCGCCGGGTGTACGTGTAGCCGGCGACCGCGGCGGCCGCGCCGAGGACGGCCACCGGCAGGATCAGGTCGTCGGCACCCGTCCCGCCGGAACTCCCGGTTCCGGGATCGGGAGCGCCGGGGGTGAGGGTCGGGGTGGGCACGGCCCTGCCCGCCAGCACGGCGGAGTATCCGTTCGCGGCGCCGATTGCCGCGCCGGCCCAGTCGTACTTCCTGAGTGCGGGATCGACGGCCGTGGTCGCCACGTCCCGGAGCTGGGCGTCGGTGAGGCGCGAGCCCTGCTCGACGGTGTAGGCGTACTGCCGGACGTGGGTGGCGACGGCGAGCAGGACGTCGTCGCCCCTGAGACCGTTCCGGTCGGCCGTCGCATCGGCCCAGCTCTGCGCGGAGCGGCCGGAGAAGTCCCGCACGTACACCACGAAGAGCTGGACGCGGCGGTCGTCGTACAGGCGGTCGAGTGCCGCCGCGACCTGGTCCCTGCGGTCTCCGAGCGCCCCCACCCGATCGGTGATCTGCCCGTCCCTGAACAGGGTGACGGGATCGTCGGCGCGAGCGGTCAGCGCGGCGGGGAGGGCCAGCCAGCACACCGTCAGCAGCACGGTGAGAAGGGCCCGGCCCGGTATCGGAATCCGGGTACGGCTCGCGAGCGGTGTCACCTTTGTGAGGCTATGTGCACCCTCGGTCACCCGCGACCCGGCGCGGTAACCGGGGCCGGAGGCCGGGGGGCGCCTTTCATGCTGCGCCGGCACGCCTCGGCACTCAGGGGGTACGGACACGCGCCGACGCGGATGAAGCGCATGGCCCCGGCCGTACGGGACCGGGCGGCCCTGTTCCGTTGGAGAGCCGCTCGGAGAGCCCTTGGAGAGCGCTTGAGGAGCCCATCGAGAGCGCTTGGAGAGCGCTGTGGCAGACCTGGCCGCGGTGGATCGCGCCGGGCCCCGTCCTGATGACCGTGGTTCCCGTGGTCGAGCACCCGCGTGGGCGCCGCACCTGGGCGGGGCTGGACAGGGCGGCGTCCACGCGGGCAGAGCAGTACGGGAACCGGCGTCCGTCAGGTGCCGCCGGTTCCCGTACGGGCGGGAGCGGTCAGGTTGCTCCCGGTCGCGGGGCCGACGTCAGTCGGCGATGCGCGGCAGCGCGCGCGTGCGGCCCATCTCGCCCAGCCAGACGGCGGACGGCTTGGGCAGCCGCTCGAAGGTCTCCGGGTCCCAGCCGATCAGGCCGAAGGTCGGCTTGTAGGAGCCCCACTCGTAGTTGTCGAGCGCGCTCCAGGCCAGGTAGCCCTGGATGTTCAGGCCGTCCTGGATCGCGGCCGCGACCTCGTTCAGCGCGCCGGTGTAGTAGTCGATCCGGCGGCTGTCGACATCGGTCGCGATGCCGTTCTCGGTCACGATCAGCGGCACGTCGTTGCCGAGGACCTCGGCGGTGTGGCGCAGCGCGTAGCCGACCGCGGAGGGGTAGTACTCCCACTGCGTGAGGGTGCGCTCGACGCCGTCGGCCGTGGGTATCGGGCCTTCGGGGCCGATCTTGGTCCGGGTGTAGGACTGCACACCGATCCAGTCGTCGCCGCGGGCGGCCTCGATGAAGACGTCCTCGCGGGGGTGGCGGTAGGCCGCGGTGACCTCCTCGGCGCCGGGCAGGGCCTGGTAGACCTGGTTGGCGATGGTCCAGCCGACCTGGATGCCGGCGTTGATCGCACGGACCTCCTCGACGGCCGCGTGGTGTGCGGCGATGACGGCCTGGGTCGTCTCGTCGTCGGGGGTCGGCAGACCGGCGGGCGGGAAGCTGTTGTCGCCGCGCTTGGCCTGGCCGGCCATCACGGCGATCATGTTCGGCTCATTGATCGTGCAGACGTGGCTGACGCCCTCGGCGATCACCGGTGCGCAGGCCGCGACGTAGCGGGCGAAGAGCTCGGTCGCGCCGTCGGCGGTCCAGCCGCCGCGCGCCTCGAACCACTGCGGCACGGTGAAGTGGTGCAGCGTGATCATGGGGCGCAGGCCGCGCTCGATGGCTCCGTCGACCATGCGGCGGTAGTGGGCGAGCTCGGCGCGGGAGAAGCGGCCCTCGGCCGGCTCGATGCGCGCCCACTCGATGGAGAACCGGTAGTCGGTGAAGCCGAGACCGGCCAGCGTGTCCATGTCCTCGTGCCAGCGGTGGTAGCTGTCGCAGGCGTCCAGGCTGGGCTCCTGGATGTGGGTGCCCGCGGCGTGCTCCTTGACCCACCAGTCGCTGTTGGTGTTGTTGCCCTCGATCTGGTGGGCGGCCGTGGAGGCGCCCCACAGGAAGCCTTCGGGGAACGGGACCTGGGTGTGAGTCATCGCAAACTGTCCTTCTGGTGCGTGAAAGGGGTGTGGCCGGCGGGGTGCGGGGTGCGGCCTCGTACGTTTCGGTGGGCGGCCTGGGCGGTCCGGCCCGCCCGGGGTGGCGGCTACTTCATGCCGGCCGTCGCGATGCCCTGGGTGAAGTGCCGCTGGAGCGCGATGAAGACGACCAGGACCGGCAGCACGATCAGCAGGGAGCCGGCCATCAGCATGCCGTTGGACCCGCCCGCCTTGTTGGGGTCGGTGGCGAAGGTGGCCAGGGCGACCGGAAGGGTGTACTTGTCGGGGTCGTTGGTCGCGATGAGCGGCCAGACGAAGTTGTTCCAGGAGCCCAGGAACGTGAAGATCGAGAGCGTCGCCAGGGCGGGCTTCACCAGCGGCATCACGATCCGCCAGAAGATGTACCACTCGCCGGCGCCGTCCATCCGGGCCGCTTCCAGCAGCTCGTCCGGGATCGACTGCATGAACTGCCGCATCAGGAAGACGCCGAAGGCTCCGGCGGCGAACGGCAGCACCAGACCCGCGTACGAGTCGATCAGGTGGAGCTTGCTCATCAGCACGAAGAGCGGCAGCAGCATCAGGTTGCCGGGCACCATCAGGGCGCCGAGAACCAGGCCGAAGATCTTGTTGCGCCCGGCGAAGTTCAGCTTGGCCAGGGCGTACCCGAGCATCGAGCAGAACACCAGGTTCGAGACGGTGACCAGCACCGCCACGATCACCGAGTTCATGAAGTACAGCGGCAGATCGAGCTTGTCGAGCAGGTCCCGGAAGTTTTCCAGCGTCCACTCGGTCGGGATCCACACCGGCGGGCTCGCGGTCAGCTCCTGCGACGTCTTGAACGCCGAGAGGGCCATCCACAGGAAGGGCGCCGACATGATCAGCAGGCCGATGGAGAGCAGGACGTAGACGAGGACGCGCTTCGGGTTGCGAGCCTTCTTCGCGCCCGGCTCGGGCGTGTCCTGGGGCTTCTTCGCCGGCGCCGTCGAGACGGCGCCGGGTGCACGGGTGGCGCTCATTTCGTGTTGTCCTTCAGCAGTCGGAGCTGCAGCACCGTGATGCCCATGATCACTACGAAGAGGACATACGCCATGGCACTCGCATAGCCCATGTGGAAGAAGTTGAAGCCCTCGCGGTACATGTTCAGCGAGACGGTGAGCGTGGAGTCCGAGGGGCCGCCCTGGGTCATCACGAACGGCTCCTCGAAGACATTGAGGTAACCGATGGTGGTGATCACCGTGGCGTAGAGCAGCGTGGGCCGCAGCAGGGGCACCGTGATGCCCTTGAACTCCTGCCAGACACCGGCGCCGTCCAGCCGCGCGGCTTCCCTTACTTCGGTGGGAATGGCCTGCAGACCGGCGATGAAGAGCACCATGACCGTGCCGAGGTTGCGCCAGACCGCCATCGCGATCATCGAGGGCATGGCGAGCGTCTCGGAGCCGAGGAAGTCCGGCGAGGTGAGACCGACCTCGGAGAAGAGGCCCGCGATGAGTCCGTCGGCGGGGTCGAGCACGAACCGCCAGACCACGGCGACCGCGACGATGCTGGTGACCACCGGGGCGTAGAAGCCGACACGGAAGAAGGTCCGCGCCCGGTCGATGCCGTTGTTCAGCAGGACGGCGACGACCAGCCCGAGGAGGATCGTCAGGGGGACGCCGATCACCACGAAGTACGCCGTGTTGAACAGCGACTTGAGGAACTTCTCGTCGCTGAAGAGATTGACGTAGTTCTCGAAGCCGATGAAGTTCGCGTCCAGCGGGTGCGTGACATTGCGCAGCCCGAAGTCGGTGAAGCTCATCACCAGCGTCGCGACGATCGGGAGCGCCATGAAGACGAGGAAGAGGACGAGGAAAGGAGTGGAGAACAGCCAGCCGGCCAGGTTCTGCACGCCCATCGAGGACTTCTTGCCACCCCGGCGACCTGCGGGCCCGGTGGCCGGGGGCTCGGAAGCCCCCGGCCCGGCCTGCACCTTGGCCGACTCTGCGGCCTTTGCGGTCATGGTGCGCATGACTCCTACTTCACGAGGCCTTCGATTTCGGACTGGGCCGTCTTGAGTGCGTCCTCGGCGGACGCCTTGCCCTGGGTGACCTTGGCGATGGCCTGGTCGACCTTGTCGGTGATCTCTGTCCAGTTGGACAGCGACGGGGAGGACTTGGCGGTGTCCATCTGCTTCTTGAAGACCTGGAGGTCGGCGTCGTCGGCGAGGTCGCCGGAGGTCCAGGCGGAGGTGTTGGCCGGCAGGTCCTTGGTGCGCTTGTACCAGTCGGCCTGGCCCTTGGTGTCCGTCAGGTACTTGATGAACTCGGTGGCCGCCGCCTTGTGCTTGCTGTCCTTGGAGACGACCAGGGAGGAACCGCCGGCCATGGAGACGGAGGACTTGTCGGCGGGCACATTGGCCACCGCCCACTTGCCCTTGAGCTGCGGCTGGCCCTCGTTCAGCAGGGTGACGTGCCAGGGGCCGCCGAAGAACATCGGGACGCGGCCGTTGCCGAAGTCCTTCACCACGTCGTAGCCGGGCTGCACGGACTTGTTGGAGAGCCCCTTGTCGAAGTACGAGCCGTACTCCTTGAGGGCCTTGACGGCCTCCGGGCTGTCGATGACGACCTTGCCCTTGTCGTCGACGATCTCACCGCCGGCCGAGTACAGGAAGGAGTAGAAGTTCTGCACCGTGTCCAGGCCGCTGGGCTGGATGGACAGGCCCCACTTGGTTCCGGCCTTCTTCTGGTAGGCCGAGGCGAGGTCCTGCATCTCCTTCCAGTCGGTCGGAGCCTTGGTGATGCCCGCCTTCTCGGCCAGGTCGGTGCGGTAGTAGAGGACGCGGGTGTCGACGTACCACGGCACGCCGTACGCCTGGCCGTCCACCTCGCCCTGCTTCCAGCCGGACGGGAAGAAGTCCTTCTCGTTGAACGTCTTCGTGTCGACCGGCTCCAGGACGCCGAGCTCGGCGAACTCGCCCATGTAGCTGCCGCCCATCTGCGCCACGTCCGGCAGGGTGCCGGCGGCGGCCGCGGAGACCAGCTTCTGGTGGGCGACGTCCCAGCCGACCGGGGTCACCTTCACGGTCACGTTCGGGTTGGCCTTTGTGTACTCCTTGGCCACATCCGCGAGCTTCTCGCCCTCGGCCCCCATGGCCCAGACGGTGATCGTCTGCTTCTTGTCCGCGGCGACGTCGTCGCCACCGGAACTGCCGCACGCGGTGACACCGAAGGTGAGTGCGGCTGCGGCCGCGATGCCGACCGAAACGTTTCTGGCGGTGCGGGGCATGGAGGGCTCCTCCTTGAGCAATCCGAATGTATGCGCTGCCTGTAAGCGCATACATCACTCTGCGGCAGGGATTCGGGAATCCGCAAGAGGGTGCTAGGTCACACTCGTGCAACGTGCTGGACATCTGAATGTTCAACTTGGCACGGTAAGCGCCTTGTTTGTGAAATTGGAAATGGTGTGACCTATTTCGCGTGGTTGGTCCGCGTGTTCGCGCGTCCGCACCGGCATGGGTGGGGCGGGGAGGGGAGGGGAGCGATATTGTCGTGATCATGGCTTCGTTCGCGCATGACTTCCCCTTCGATCCGACCTACGGGCGCACGCTCGACGACCTGCTGCGCATACCCGCTCCCGCCGCCCCGGACGACTTCGACGCCTTCTGGCGGGCCCGGTACGAGGAGGCCCGCGAGGTCGCCACGGAGCCGGAGCTCGGCCCGCTGGAGGAGGAGCGCGACGGTGTGCGGATCCACGGGGTGACCTTCACCTCGGTGGGCGGGGTCCGGCTCGGGGGCTGGGTCGCGCTGCCCGCCGAGGGGGCCGCGGAGTACGGATTCGTCATCGGGCACGGCTACGGCGGCCGGCAGGCGCCCGGCCCCGACGTGCCGCTGCCGTTGCCCCGGGCGGCGGCGATCCTGCCGTGCGTACGCGGCATGGGCGCGCGCGGCCTGCGGGACGGCATCCCGGACGTGTCCGACGCCCATGTGCTGCACGGCATCGAGTCGCGCGACACCTACGTCATCGGCGACTGCGTGGCGGACCTGTGGTGTGCGGCGTCGGCGCTGCACGAACTGCTGCCGGAGACGGCGCCCGGGGACGGCAGGCCGCGGCTCGGCTACCTCGGGGAGAGCTTCGGCGGCGGACTCGGCGCGCTGGCCCTGCCCTGGGACGACCGGTTCGGGGCCGGGCAGCTGACGGTGCCGACCTTCGGCAACCATCCGCTGCGGCTCACCCTGCCGTGCGCGGGGAGCGGGGCGACGGTGCAGGGCTACCACCGGGAGCACCCGGAGGTCGCGGAGGTGCTGCGGTACTTCGACGCCGCCACGGCCGCGACCCGGCTGGAGCTTCCCGTGCTGGTGGCCGCGGCGCTCTTCGACCCCTCGGTGCCGCCGCCGGGGCAGTTCGCCGTGCACAACGCGCTGGCGGGGGAGCGCGAGCTCCAGGTGCTGAGTGCGGGGCACTTCGTGTACGAGGGGCTGACGGCGGAGACGGAGGAGCTGCGGGCGGCCCGTCGGCGGTTCTTCGGGGCGTGGCTCGGGCGGTGAGCCGGGCCGGGCGGTGAGCCGGGCCGGGCGGTGAGTCGGCCCGGTGGTGAGCCGGGCCGGGCGGGTGAGTCAGCCCGGTGGTGAGCCGGGCTCTGGCGGGCCGGTGTCGTGCCCGGGGGCAGCTGCGCCCTGACACGTCGGCCGAGGGTGCCGGGCGCCCGCTCCGGGGCCGTGTGGCGGGGTGTCCCGCGCCCGGTCGGTCGTCGAGCGGCGGACCGGCCCTGGCCGCCTGCCGTCGTCCGTGTCAGCCGCAGCCGCAGCTCGCTCGGTGGACTCGTCAGCCGCAGCCGCAGCTCGCTCGGTGGATCAGGGAGACCGGCAGCATCAGCGATACCGGGTCGCGCCCGCTGTCGCCCAGGCGCTGTACCAGCAACTCGACTGCCTGCTCGCCGAGTTGGCGGATCGGCTGGCGTACGGTCGTCAGCGACGGCCGTACGATCCGGCTCAGTGGAATCCCGTCGAAGCCGGTCACCGCGATGTCCTCGGGCACCCGCACCCCGCGCCGCTCCAGTGCGCGCAGCGCGCCCACGGCCATCTGGTCATTGGCGAACAGCACGCCCTGCGGCCATTCGGGCTCCCGGTCGAGCAGCGCCTCCGCGGCCCGCGCCCCTTCGGCCTGCGTCATCATCGATGCCCGCAGGTCCGGCTCGTCCGGCACCGGCAGTCCGGCGTCGCGGCACGCCTGCTGGAAGCCGAGGAACCGCGCCTCGGCGTCCGGTGAGTCGACCTCGCCCCCGACGAACGCGAGCCTGCGCAGCCCGTGGTCCTCGATCAGGTGGCGGGCCAGCTCCCGCTCCCCGTCGGCGTTCGCGACGACGATGTGGTCGAGATGGTCGATCTCGCGCGGTCCGGCGAGCATCACCACCGGCAGCCGGCGCGATATCACGTCGAGGTCCTCGGTCGGCACGGTCTGCGCCAGTACGGCGAAGCCGTCGACCCGCCCCGCGACCTTCGCGACGAGGCTCTCCGGCCCGCCCTCCAGCGAGGCGGCGATCAGCAGCGCGTAACCGTGCCGGCGCGCCGCCCGTTCCATGCCGCGGATGATCTGGTCGGAGTAGAGCATCACCGCGTCGTCGGCGTCGCTGTCCGCCTCCGCGTCGGCCTCGGCGTCCGGGTCGGCGTAGTCGGGGAAGCACAGGCCGAGCACGCCGGTGGTCCGGCTGGCCAGGCCCCGGGCGTTCCCGCTGGGTACGTAGCCGAGCTGGCGGGCGGCTTCGAGGACCCGCTCACGGGTCTGCGCGCGTACCGAATCGGGGGTGCGGTAGACCCGCGAGACCGTGGCAATGGAGACGCCCGACCGCTCGGCGACGTCGTACACCGTTGGGGCGCTCACTCGACCGACCGTCCGCTTCTTCTTCTGTACCGAAGCACCTGCTGTTGCATGTACCGACCCTCTTCTGAAAGCGCATTCACCCTAGATCGCGGGCTGTGCGACGGGCAAGACCGCCACGGAATAGACAGGCAACCTTGCAAGATTGCCTGTGCATCTTCTACGGTGAAGGCATGCCGGAACCGACCGAAGCCCCGTCCGCCGAGCTGAGCCCCGAGCAGTTGGCGACGCAGCTCGCCGCCGTGATCAGCCGGCTGTTGCGACGGCTGCGCACCACGTCGTCGGAGAGCCTGCTCACGCCCACGCAGCGCTCGGTGCTCGCCCGGCTGGACCGCGAGGGCCCGGCCACCACGGCCGCGCTGGCCCGCGCCGAGTACGTGCGTCCGCAGTCGATGCGGCTGACCCTCGGCGCGCTGGAGAGCCAGGGGCTCGTCGGGCGGGCGCCCGATCCGGCCGACGGCCGCAAGTCGGTCATGTCGATCACGGACGCCGGGCTGGCCGCGCTCACCGCGGTCCGGGCCGCCAAGCACAACTGGCTCGCCGAGGCCGTCGCCGCCGAGCTCGACGCGGACGAGCGGCTCACCGTCGCCCGCGCCGCGGAGCTGCTCGACCGACTGGTCAGGACCTGACCGGCGCCCCACCGGCCCGGGGCGTGGCCGACAGGCCGGGACCTGACCGGCGCCCCACCGGCCCGGGGCGTGACGTGTCCGCCGTCCGTGCCCCGGGAGCGGCGTCCGCCCCGGATCCGCACCCGCCGTACCTGAACCCCAACGATCGATCCGCCCCCTCGGAGGAGCCGACATGACCGCCACCACCCTGGACCCGAAGACCGCCCTGGTCGTCGTCGATCTCCAGAAGGGCATTGTCACCAGCGACACCGTCCACCCCACCGCCGACATCGTCGCCCGTTCCGCGAGCCTCGCCGACGCCTTCCGCGCCAAGGGCCTCCCGGTCGTCCTGGTCCACGTCGTCGGCGGCGCCCCCGGGCGCAACGAGGGCCCCGCGCAGTCCGGCGGGCAGCTGCCCGCCGACTGGGCCGACCTCGTGCCCGAGCTCGGCCCGCGCGAGGGCGACATCGTCGTCACCAAGCGCACCTGGGGCGCCTTCCACGGCACCGACCTCGACCTCCAGCTGCGCCGCCGCGGCGTCACCCAGGTCGTCGTCACCGGCGTCGCGACCAGCATCGGCGTCGAGTCCACCGCCCGCGCCGCCCACGAGCACGGCTACCACGTCACCGTGGCCACGGACGCGGTCACCGACATGGACGCCGATGCCCACCGCAACAGCGTCGAGAGGATCTTCCCGCGCCTCGGCGAGACGGACACCACCGAGGCGATCCTCAAGCTGCTCGGCTGACCACCCCGGTGCCGGGCCTCACGTCCGGTCCCCGCGCCGGCCGATCTTGTTCCCCAGCCACACCAGCGGGTCGTACTTGCGGTCCACGGCCCGTTCCTTCAGCGGGATCAGCGCGTTGTCGGTGATCGCGATGTGTTCGGGGCACACCTCCGTACAGCACTTCGTGATGTTGCAGTACCCCAGCCCGTGCTCCTCCTGCGCCGTCGCCTTCCGGTCGAGCCCCGACTCGGCGGCGGCGTCCAGGGGGTGCATGTCCAGCTCGGCGATCCGCATCAGGAAGCGCGGCCCGGCGAACGCCGTCTTGTTCTCCTCGTGGTCGCGCACCACGTGGCAGGTGTCCTGGCACAGGAAGCACTCGATGCACTTGCGGAACTCCTGCGAGCGGTCCACATCGACCTGCTGCATCCGGTAGTCGCCCGCCTTCACCCCCTGTGGGGGTACGAAGGCGGGCACCTCCCGTGCCTTGGCGTAGTTGAACGTCACATCGGTCACCAGATCGCGGACGACGGGGAAGGCCCGCAGCGGGGTGACGGTGATCGTCTCCTCCCGGTCGAAGACCGACATGCGCGTCATGCACATCAGCCGCGGCCTGCCGTTGATCTCCGCGCTGCACGAACCGCACTTGCCCGCCTTGCAGTTCCAGCGCACCGCGAGATCGCCCGCCTGGGTGGACTGGATCCGGTGGATGATGTCGAGGACGACCTCGCCGTCGTTCACCTCGACCTCGAAGTCCTCCACACCACCGCCGTCCTGGTCGCCGCGCCACACCCTGAACCGTGCGTTGTAGCTGCTCACTCGTACAGCTCCTCTTCGGCCAGGTACTTGACCAGCTCCTCCTTCTCGAAGAGGGAGAGCAGATCCGGACGGATGGGTTCGGTCGTCTTCCGTACGAGTTCGATTCGGCCGCCCGGCGCGCCCTCGGCGGCCCCGTCGGCCAGCCGGCACAGCAGATTGGCCGGACGCCAGGAGCGTTCCATCTCCGGGCAGTCCTCCCGGGTGTGGCCGCCCCGGCTCTCCGTACGCTCCAGCGCGGCCCGCGCGACGCACTCGCTGACCAGCAGCATGTTCCGCAGGTCCAGGGCGAGGTGCCAGCCGGGGTTGAACTGCCGGTGCCCCTCGACGGCGGCGCGCCGGGCCCGTACCCGCAGCGCGGCCAGCTTCTCCAGGGCCTGTTCCATCTCGGGCGCCCGCCGGATGATGCCGACCAGGTCGTTCATCGTCTGCTGGAGCTCCTGGTGGAGGGTGTACGGATTCTCCGCGGTCGCTGCGGTCGCTGCGGCCTCTGAGGTCTCCGCGGGCCTCCCGGCCGTGCCCGGCGCCCCGGAGCCGAACGGGCGCAGGGCCTCCGCGGCCGCCCCGTCGATCTGCTCCTCGTCCACCACCGGCGCGGCACCGGTCGTGTGCGCGTACTCGGCGGCGTGCAGCCCGGCCCGGCGCCCGAAGACCAGCAGGTCGGAGAGGGAGTTCCCGCCGAGCCGGTTGGAGCCGTGCATGCCGCCCGCGACCTCGCCCGCCGCGTACAGACCGGGCACGGCCACGGCTGCCGCGGTGTCGGAGTCGACGGCGATCCCGCCCATCACGTAGTGACAGGTCGGGCCGACCTCCATCGCCTCCGCCGTGATGTCGACATCCGCCAGCTCCTTGAACTGGTGGTACATCGAGGGCAGCCGGCGCCGGATGGCCTCCGCCGGCATCCGGGTCGACACGTCCAGGAACACCCCGCCGTGCGGCGAGCCCCGGCCCGCCTTGACCTCGGAGTTGATGGCACGGGCGACCTCGTCGCGCGGCAGCAGCTCGGGCGGGCGGCGGTTGTGGTCGGGGTCGTCGTACCAGCGGTCGCCCTCCTCCTCCGACTGCGCGTACTTCTCCTTGAACACATCGGGGACGTAGTCGAACATGAACCGCTTGCCCTCGGAGTTGCGCAGCACCCCGCCGTCCCCGCGCACCGACTCGGTGACGAGGATGCCCTTCACCGACGGCGGCCAGACCATGCCGGTCGGATGGAACTGCACGAACTCCATGTTCAGCAGCGGCGCGCCCGCCAGCAGGGCCAGCGCGTGGCCGTCGCCGGTGTACTCCCAGGAGTTCGACGTCACCTTGAAGGACTTGCCGATGCCGCCGGTGGCGAGGACGACCGCGGGTGCTTCCAGCACGAAGAAGCGGCCGGACTCGCGCTCGTAGCAGAAGGTGCCCGACACACGGTCCCCGTCCTTCAGGACGCGGGTCACCGTGCACTCCTGGAAGACCTTCAACCGGGCTTCGTAGTCGCCGAATTCGCGGTGGTCCTCCTGCTGGAGCGAGACGATCTTCTGCTGGAGGGTGCGGATCAGTTCGAGGCCGGTACGGTCCCCGACGTGTGCCAGGCGCGGGTACTCGTGGCCGCCGAAGTTGCGCTGGGAGATCTTCCCCTCCGGCGTACGGTCGAAGAGCGCGCCCCAGGTCTCCAGCTCCCAGACCCGGTCGGGCGCCTCCTTGGCGTGCAGCTCGGCCATCCGCCACTGGTTGAGGAACTTCCCGCCGCGCATGGTGTCGCGGAAGTGCACCTGCCAGTTGTCCCCGGAGTTCACATTGCCCATGGACGCGGCGATTCCGCCCTCCGCCATGACCGTGTGCGCCTTGCCGAAGAGCGATTTGCAGATGACCGCGGTACGGGCGCCGCGCTCCCGCGCCTCGATGGCGGCGCGCAGCCCGGCACCTCCGGCACCGACCACGACGACGTCCCACTGCTGCCGTTCGAGCTCTGTCATTCAGAAAAACCTCGGATCGTCGAAGGCGCCGGAGGCGACGAGATACACGTAGAAGTCGGCCAGTGCCACGCTGATCAGCGAGGCCCAGGCGAGCAGCATGTGCCGGGCGTTGAGCCGGCCCACCCAGCTCCACAGCCGGTAGCGCACCGGGTGCTTGGAGAAGTGCCGCAGACGGCCGCCGATGATGTGCCGGCAGGAGTGGCAGGACAGCGTGTACGCCCAGATCAGGGTGATGTTGGCCAGGAAGATCAGTGAACCGAGGCCCATGTGGCCCCAGGCGTAGTGCTCGTCGCGGAAGGAGAGCACGGTGTCGTACGTGAGGATTCCGGCGACCGGCACCGCGGCGTAGAAGAAGTACCGGTGGATGTTCTGCATGATCAGCGGGAAGCGGGTCTCGCCGGTGTACGTGGTGTGCGGCTCGGCGACGGCGCAGGCCGGGGGTGACGCCCAGAAGCCCCGGTAGTACGCCTTGCGGTAGTAGTAGCAGGTCAGCCGGAAACCCAGTGGGAAGATCAGGATCAGCAGGGCGGGGGAGAGGCCCCACCAGCTGCCGAAGAGCTCCCAGTTCGGGCCGTGCCGCATGGGCGCGCAGTTCTCCGCCAGGCAGGGCGAGTAGAACGGTGACACGTACGGGGCGGCGTAGTAGCCGGCGTTCGAGAAGGCCCGCCACGTCGAGTAGGCGATGAAGGCGAGCAGCCCGCCGGCCGTCAGCGCGGGCGACAGCCACCAGCGGTCGGTGCGCAGGTGGCGGGCGGCGATGGCGGCCCGGGAGGCGTGGTGGACGCCTCCCGCGCCCTTCGGGTGGGGTGGTTCCGTACCTGGTGCTGTTCCTGTTTCCGTACCGGTGGCCAAGGAACTCTCCTAGGGGGCGTGCCGGCCCCGGACGCCCAGACCTTCGTCGTCCGAGTCCGTCCACAGGGTGGCGTCGTACGGCGTTTCGCTGATCGTGATGACGCCGCCGGCGGGTCCGGTGCCGCCGGCGGCTTCGAGCGGGGCCGGCCCGGCTTCCGCCCCGCGCAGCCGCGCGAGACTCCGCTCCAGCCGGCCGACGGTGCGGACCAGATCGTCGAGGCAGTCCTGAAGAACCGTCAATTCCTCTTGCAGTGACATGACTTGCTCTCACTTCCGCAGTCGCGGGTGGTCATGTTCATGCGCCTGAGAGTGTCGCGCGTCACACCCCCGTTGGGAAGAGTGCGGGACCTTCCGGTCTGCTGCGGGTGTTCCGCCGCACGGGTGAGGTTCGGGGGGTGCTGCGCCGTGTCTGCGCCGCCTCTCGCGCGGGGGCGCCTTCAGTGGGCGGACGGAATCGGTGTGATCAACTGCATATGCCACCAAAAAAGCACAATCCGGCCCACTCCGGTGCGGGTGGACCGGGACGGCCTCGGAGGTATCAGCCATGTCCCACGTCGGCGTCCCGCGGGGGACGGCCCGAAAGCGCCGCTCGCTCGCGCTCCTCACGACGGGTGTGCTGACGCTCCCCGTACTGGCCGGCTGCAGCTCCGACGACAGCGGCACGGCCTCCGCCGTGGTCCCGCAGGACGTCGCGGTCGCGGCCCGGAGCACGGTGGCCGTGGGCTCCACGGCCACCTGGGCGATCGACGCGATGCCCACCACCCTCAACACCTTCCAGGCCGACGCCGACAGCTCCACCACCCGTATCACCGGCGCTCTGCTGCCGACGCTCTTCCCGCTGGACGCGCAGGGCAGGCCACAGCTCAACCCGGACTATCTGGAGTCCGCGAAGGTGGTCGAGCGCGAGCCCCGGCAGGTGGTGCTCTACCGGCTCAACCAGCAGGCGGTGTGGAGCGACGGCCGGGAGATCGGGGCGTCCGACTTCGTCGCCCAGTGGCGGGCGCTGAACGGCAAGGATTCGGCGTACTGGACCGCCCGCAACGCCGGCTACGAGCGGATCGAGAAGATCGAGCGCGGTGCGGACGACCTGGAGGTCCGGGTCACCTTCGCCAAGCCGTACGCGGACTGGCGCTCGCTCTTCTCCCCGCTGTACCCGAAGGAGGTGACCGGCACCCCGAACGCCTTCAACGACGGCGCGCGGACCACCCTCAAGGCCACCGCGGGCCCGTTCCGCCTGCGCGGCGTGGACACGAAGACGGGCCAGGTCGCCCTGGACCGCAATCCGCGCTGGTGGGGCAGCCCGGCCAAGCTCGACACGCTGGTCTTCCGGGCGGTCAAGCCGCAGGACCGCACCCAGGCGCTGACCGAGGGCAAGGTCGATGTCGCCGACGTCGACGCCGCGACCGCGCACCGCATCGTGCAGGCGGGCCGGGACGAGGGCGGGAACGGGCAGCCGCTCGCCCAGGGCCCCGGCTCGGGGACCGGCCCGGCCGCCGCGCTGCGCTCCTGGGCGGTGGCGCACGGCTCGGACGAGGAGGCGGCGGCGGCCGCGCAGGAGGCCAGGGAGAAGAACCGGGCGGCCGCCGAGGCGCACGCCGCCGAGCAGGGCAGACTGCGCGCGTACGTGGTCCGCAAGGCGCTGGAGCCCGCCTACACCCAGCTCGCGCTGAACGGCGAGTCCGGGCCGCTCGCCGACGACCGGGTACGCCGGGCGGTCGCCCGGGCCCTGAACCGCCAGGAGCTCGCCGACACCGTACTCAAACCGCTCGGCCTGCCCGCCGCGCCGCTCGGCAGCCACGTGGCCCTGGTCGGGCAGCCGGGGTACAAGGACAGCAGCGGCGCACTCGGCGGGCACGACACCGAGGAGGCGCGGGCGCTGCTGGCCGACGCGGGCTGGACGCGGGAGGGCGCGGTCAAGAAGCCGGACGGCACCAAGGCGGGCAGCGAGGCCGGGAAGAAGGGCACGAAGGACAAGGACACCGCCGCCGGGGAGGACGGCAAGGCGGATCCGTCCGAGAAGGCGGACAAAGCAGGCGAAGGCAAGACCGGCAAGACCGGCAAGACCGGCGACGGCAAGACCGGCGACGGCAAGACCGGCGACGGCAAGGCCGACGACGGCAAGGCCGGCCACGCCGCCCACCGGCACGAGCGCGAGCCCGCGGCCGACGACGGCCTGTACATCGTGGGCGACGACAACAAGCCCGGCGACAGCAGGGCGTCCGGCAGCACCTCCCGGATCCTCGCTCCCGCCACCACCGCCGCGTTCCACAGCGCCGCCCTGCTGCGCCAGGCCGGACACCTGGCCGGGACCGTCACCTCCGTGGACGCCCCGGCCGAGGCCGCCGCCCAGGACGAGCGGCCCGGCGGCGCCACCGGTGCGTACGCCCCCGCGGGCACCGCGGCCCCCGCCCAGGCCCCCGACGCCCGCCGCGGTCCGCTGGGCAAGGACGGCAAGGCGCTGACCCTGCGCTTCGTCCTGCCGTCCGGTCCCGGCTCGGAGGCGCTGCGTGCCGTCGGGGACAAGATCTCGGCGATGCTCGATTCGATCGGCATCGGCACGTCGGTCACCAAGGTCGCCGACGACAGCTACTTCCAGGACCACATCGCTTCCGGCGACTACGACCTGGCGCTGTACTCCTGGCCCGCCACCGCCTACCCGGCGACCGACGACCGCCCGATCTTCGCCAAGCCGGTACCCGCCACCGACGGCTCGCTGCTGGTCGAGCAGAACTACACCCGCGTCGGTACGGACCACATCGACCAGCTCTTCGACCAGGCGGTCGCGGAGCTCGACGAGGGGGCCGCCCGGGATCTGATGAAGCAGGCGGACGCCCGGATCTGGGCCGCCGCCGGATCGATTCCGCTCTACCAGCGCCCGCAGCTCGTGGCGACGAACAGAAAGCTGGCGAACGTCGGCGCCTTCGGCTTCGGGACACCCCGTTACCAGGACATCGGCTTCAAGAAGCCGCAGGCCGCCGGAGCCCCGGCGAACAAGAAGAAGTAGCAGGTCAGAACGGGGCCGGAAGCTCAGAACTGGCTCAAGTCCCTTGCCCGCCGGAGCCCCGGCGGGCAAGGTCGTGGGTGCCTGCCGACCCGGGTGGCCGCTCATCCCCCCACCTCCGAGCCCCCCACCCCGGAGCCCCGGCTCCGGGCCCGTCTCGGAGCAGCCGCTTCGGAGCCCCGCCTCTGAGGTTGCTCAAGTCCCGTGTCTGCCGTCTCCGCCCGGGGGACCGTGGTCATGGCAACCGGTGAAATTCACCGGAAGACATGACCACGGGGGCGGAAACATGAAGCGGACACCGGCGGCCGCGGCCGCCGCTGCCGCAGTGGTCGGCGGAATCCTCCGCTGCGAGGAGCCGCTGCGCGCGCACGCGTCGGCCGCCGCCCGCGAGGCCGAGCGCCTGTCCTGCGGCCGGTAGTTCTTGCCCGGGAAGCCGCCCGGGCGCCAGCCCCGTACCATGGTGGTAGCCGTGGCGCGTCCGCCCGGCGGGCGTACGAGGACCCGAGAGCGACTGAGACGCCTGACCCCACGAACCGAGAGAAGCGCAAGCCACCCATGCCCACGCGCCACGACATCCGTAACGTAGCCATCGTCGCCCACGTCGACCACGGCAAGACCACGCTGGTCGACGCCATGCTCAAGCAGGCCGGTGCCTTCGCCGCGCACGCCGCCGAGCACCTCGACGACCGCATGATGGACTCGAACGACCTGGAGCGTGAGAAGGGCATCACGATCCTCGCCAAGAACACGGCGGTGAAGTATCACCCCAAGGACGGCGGGGACCCGATCACGATCAACATCATCGACACCCCGGGCCACGCCGACTTCGGCGGCGAGGTCGAGCGCGGGCTGTCGATGGTGGACGCGGTCGTGCTGCTCGTCGACGCCTCCGAGGGCCCGCTCCCGCAGACCCGCTTCGTGCTGCGCAAGGCGCTCTCCGCGAAGATGCCGGTCATCCTCTGCATCAACAAGACGGACCGCCCCGACTCCCGGATCGCCGAGGTCGTCGACGAGACGTACGACCTCTTCCTGGACCTCGACGCGGACGAGGACCAGATCGAGTTCCCGATCGTCTACGCCTGCGCGCGTGACGGCGTGGCCTCGCTGACCAAGCCGGAGGACGGCACCGTCCCGCAGGACAGCGACAACCTGGAGCCGTTCTTCTCCACGATCCTGTCGCACGTCCCGGCCCCGGAGTTCGACGACGAGGCCCCGCTCCAGGCCCACGTCACCAACCTGGACGCCGACAACTTCCTCGGCCGTATCGCGCTCTGCCGCGTCGAGCAGGGCGAGCTGCGCAAGGGCCAGACCGTCACCTGGATCAAGCGCGACGGCACGATGTCCAACGTCCGCATCACCGAGCTGCTGATGACCGAGGCGCTCACCCGCAAGCCGGCCGAGAAGGCGGGTCCGGGCGACATCTGCGCCATCGCCGGTATCCCGGACATCATGATCGGCGAGACCCTGGCCGACCCCGAGAACCCGATCGCGCTGCCGCTGATCACGGTCGACGAGCCGGCCATCTCGATGACCATCGGCACGAACACCTCGCCGCTCGTCGGCAAGGGCGGCAAGGGCCACAAGGTCACCGCCCGTCAGGTGAAGGACCGCCTCGACCGCGAGCTGATCGGTAACGTCTCGCTCCGCGTCCTGGACACCGAGCGCCCCGACGCCTGGGAGGTCCAGGGCCGCGGTGAGCTCGCGCTGGCCATCCTCGTCGAGCAGATGCGCCGTGAGGGCTTCGAGCTCACGGTCGGCAAGCCGGAGGTCGTCACCAAGCAGGTCGACGGCAAGACGTACGAGCCGATCGAGCGCATGACGATCGACTCCCCCGAGGAGCACCTCGGCGCGATCACCCAGCTGATGGCGACCCGCAAGGGCCGTATGGAGACGATGACGAACCACGGTTCGGGCTGGGTCCGCATGGAGTGGATCGTTCCGTCCCGCGGCCTCATCGGCTTCCGTACGGAGTTCCTGACGCAGACCCGCGGTACGGGCATCGCGCACTCCATCTTCGAGGGCCACGAGCCGTGGTTCGGTGAGCTGCGCACCCGTCACAACGGCTCGCTGGTCGCCGACCGCGCGGGCTCCGTAACGCCGTTCGCGATGGTCAACCTCCAGGAGCGCGGTGTCATCTTCACCGAGGCCGGCACCGAGGTCTACGAGGGCATGATCGTCGGCGAGAACTCCCGCGCCGACGACATGGACGTGAACATCACCAAGGAGAAGAAGCTCACCAACATGCGTGCGGCTTCCGCGGACACCACGGAGAACGTGGTGCCGGCCCGCAAGCTCTCCCTGGAGCAGTCCCTGGAGTTCTGCCGCGAGGACGAGTGCATCGAGGTGACCCCGGAGACGGTCCGTATCCGCAAGGTCGTCCTGGACCAGAAGGAGCGCGGCCGCGCCGCGTCGCGCGCCAAGCGCTGACGACGCGTCGGCCGACGGCTCGGCCGTATGAACCGTTCGAGCCATTGACATGAGGGCCGGGCCCCCGCAGACACTGTGGGGGCCCGGTCGTTTCGTCAACTCGTTTTCCCTGCCCGAGGTGTCCGGTTATCGAGCGTCGCTCTCCGGAACATGTGTTAACGGTCCGTTTCGGGCGTGTCTGTCTGGGATCACTTTGTCCGGATTTCGGTCAACCATGCCTCGCTGATGTTGTCAAACCGAGACCCTTTAAGTGTGGTTTACGGCCCGGCTGTACTTAATAGTTGGCTCCATTGAGCTCGGGTCAATGGGTCACGCACTGTGGGGAGTGCCGACTCACGAGCACACTCGGGGCACTGAAACGATCACCGTCAGGGGTGTCGGTGGATCACTCCAGTGCCCCTCTTGTAGTCAAAAGTGGACTCATGAGGAGGAAACCCATGCGTGGTGCCAAGAGCGCCAAGTGGGTCGCGGGAGCGGCAATCATCGCCCTGGCTGCGACCGCCTGTGGTGGCGGCGACGACAGCGGCAAGGGCAAGGGGGGCGACAGCGCCAAGGGTGCTGTCAACGCCGACGGCATCTTCTCCGTCGAGGTCGGTGAGCCGCAGAACCCGCTGCAGCCGGCGAACACGATGGAGTCGAACGGCAGCATCGTCACCGACGCGATCTTCTCGCAGCTCGTTGACTACGACCCGGCCGGCAAGCTCGAAATGATCAACGCGGAGTCTGTCGAGACCAAGGACAGCAAGCTCTGGACGGTCAAGCTCAAGAAGGGCTGGAAGTTCCACGACGGAACGCCGGTCACCGCCAAGTCCTACGTCGACGCGTGGAACTGGGCCGCGAACATCAAGAACAACCAGACCAACGCGTCCTGGTTCGGCGACATCAAGGGCTTCTCCGACGTCCACCCCGAGGACGCCAAGGCCAAGCCGAAGTCGGACACGATGTCCGGCCTGAAGGTCATCGACGACCACACCTTCACCATCGAGCTCAACGGCGCGCTGCCGTACTTCTCGTACAAGCTCGGCTACACGGTCTTCTCCCCGCTGCCCGAGTCCTTCTACAAGGACCCGAAGGCCGCCGGTCAGAAGCCGGTCGGCAACGGCGCCTACAAGTTCGTCAGCTGGGACCACAAGAAGCAGATCAAGGTCGTCCGCAACGACGACTACCAGGGCCCCGACAAGGCGAAGAACGGTGGTGTGGTCTTCAAGAACTACAGCACCCTGGAGACCGCCTACGAGGACCTGAAGTCCGGCAACGTCGACGTGCTGCGCCAGATCGGCCCGAAGGACCTCCCGGTCTACCGCGCCGACCTCGGTGACCGCGCCGTGGACAAGGCGTACTCCGCCATCCAGACCATCGCCGTCGCCTTCTACACCGACCAGTGGAAGGACATCGACCCGAAGGTCCTCCAGGGCCTGTCGATGGCGATCGACCGGAACACCATCACCAAGACGGTGCTCCAGGGCACCCGCGAGCCCGCCACCGGCTGGGTCGCCAAGGGCGTTCTCGGCTACCAGCCCAACGCCACGGGCGACATCACCAAGTACGACCCGGCGAAGGCCAAGAAGCTCATCAAGGACGGCGGCGGCGTCCCGAAGAACGCCATCTCCATCCAGTTCAACGCCGATGGCGGTCACAAGGAATGGGTCGAGGCTGTCTGCAACAGCATCACCCAGGCGACCGGCGTCAAGTGCACCGGCGACTCGAAGGCCGATTTCCAGGCCGACACGAACGCCCGTGACGCCAAGCAGGTCAAGTCCCTGTACCGCTCCGGCTGGGTGCTCGACTACCCGGTGAACGCGAACTTCATCTCGGACCTGTTCCGTACCGGTGCCGCCGGTAACCAGGGTGACTTCTCGAACAAGGCGCTGGACGCGGAGATCAAGAAGGCCGACTCCGCGGCCTCCCTCGACGAGTCCGTCGCGGCCTACCAGAAGATCGAGAAGGAGCTGGTGAACTACATGCCCTCCATCCCGCTCTGGTACTACAAGGTCAACGCCGGGTACTCGGAGAAGGTCCAGAACGTCGACTACGCCCAGGACGGCGACCCGATCCTGACGCAGGTCGAAGTCAAGAAGTAACCACCGACGTAGTCCGCGCGCCGGCGCGGGACCGACACTGAGGACGGTCCGCGCCGACCGCACGCAGTGGCCGGGGGGCCCTTCCACGCAACTGACGACCCCACAGGGGGAGTCGGAGCGGGGGAGGGCCCGTCGGCTGCCGCCCGCCTATTACATGGAGGCATGATGGGGCGCTATGTCGCACGACGACTGCTCCAGATGATCCCGGTCTTCCTCGGGACGACTCTGCTGATCTTCCTGATGGTCTACACGCTGCCCGGCGACCCCGTGCGCGGGCTGTTCGGGGACAAGGGCGCGGATCCCGCGACCCTCGCCGCCATGCGGCACAAGCTCGGGCTGGACCAGCCGATCCTGCAGCAGTACTGGAATTACATGACAGGCATCGTCCTGCACGGTGACTTCGGCACTCAGATTGCCAGCGGCCGTCCGGTGACGGACGTCCTCGGCGACGCGTTCCCCGTCACCCTCCGGCTGGCCGGCCTGGCGTTCGTCATCGAGATCGTCGTCGGTATCGGCCTCGGCACGGCCGCGGGTCTGCGCGCCGGCCGGCTCACCGACAACGTGATCCTGATCTTCACCCTGCTGATCATCTCGATCCCGGTCTTCGTTCTCGGCTTCATCATCAAGACGGTGTTCGCGTTCCAGCTCGGCTGGATCGAACCGAACGTCTCGATCGACGTGACCTGGGGCGAACTACTGGCGCCGGCCATCGTGCTCGGGTCACTGTCACTCGCCTATGTGGCGAGGCTGACCCGTACGACCATGGCCGAGAACCTGCGCGCGGACTACATGCGCACCGCCGTGGCCAAGGGACTTCCCAAGCGCCGCATCGTCGGTGTGCACCTGATGCGCAACTCGCTGATCCCCGT
This sequence comes from Streptomyces sp. NPDC087845, assembly GCF_044742755.1. Lineage (NCBI taxonomy): Bacteria > Bacillati > Actinomycetota > Actinomycetes > Kitasatosporales > Streptomycetaceae > Streptomyces > Streptomyces sp. NPDC087845. Next base: position 141,287 of record NZ_JBIUVC010000001.1, on the reverse strand, counting down.
CATCACCTTCCTCGGCACCGACCTGGGCGCCCTGATGGGCGGCGCGGTCGTCACCGAGGGCCTGTTCAACGTGAAGGGCATCGGCGGCACGATCTACGAGTCGATCGTCAAGCGCGAGGGCACCACGCTCGTCGGGCTGGTGACCATCCTCGTGCTCGTCTACCTCTTCATGAGCCTCATCGTCGACCTGCTGTACGCGGTCCTGGACCCGAGGATCCGTTATGCCTGACGTGACCAAGACCGCACCCGCGCCCAAGGCCTCCGGGACGCCCGCCGCAGTGCCGGTGGACGTGAAGGCCGAGAAGGCCCGCAGCCTGTGGGGCGACGCCTGGCGCGACCTGCGGCGCAACTGGTACTTCATCGTGTCGTCGGTGCTCATCGTGATCCTGCTCGTGATCACCGTCTTCCCGGGGCTCTTCACCAGTGCCTCGCCGACCTCCGGCGACCTGGTGCACCACTTCCTCGGCAAGCCCGAACTGAGCAAGATCGGCTCGCCCGAGTGGCTCGGCTACGACCTCCAGGGCCGCAGTGTCTACGCGCGTGTCATCTACGGCACCCGCGCCTCGGTGATCGTCGGTGTCTGCGTCACGGCGCTGGTGACCGTCTTCGGCGGTCTCGTCGGAATGCTGTCCGGCTACTTCGGCGGCTGGGTCGACGCGCTCCTGTCCGGCTTCACCAACATCTTCCTCGGTGTCCCGTTCCTGCTCGGCGCCATGGTCGTTCTCCAGGCCTTCACCGAGCGCACGGTCTGGGTGGTCGTCTTCGCCCTGGCGTTCCTCGGCTGGACCCAGATCGCCCGTGTCATGCGCGGTGCGGTCATCACCATCAAGCAGGCGGACTACGTACAGGCCGCCAGGGCACTGGGCGCCGGCACCGGCCGGATCCTCTTCCGGCACATCCTGCCGAACGCCATGGCTCCGGTGATCGTCGTCGCGACCATCTCGCTCGGTGTCTACATCTCGGCCGAGGCGACCCTGTCGTACCTGGGCCTCGGTCTTGCCTCGCCGACGATCTCGTGGGGCATCGACATCTCCGGTGGCGCCAGCCAGATCCGCGTCGCGCAGCACATCCTGCTGTACCCGTCGATCATGCTCAGCATCACCGTTCTGGCGTTCATCATGCTCGGCGAAGCGGTCCGCAACGCCCTCGACCCGAAGATGCGATAAGGAGGGCGAACGTGACCACCATCGACAAGACCGCTGAAGTCCCGTCCGCACGCTCGGGTGACGACCACGTCGGCCCGCTGCTCGAAGTCCGCGACCTGCACGTGGAGTTCCACACCCGCGACGGTGTGGCCAAGGCGGTCAACGGCGTCAACTACAGCGTGGACGCCGGTGAGACGCTCGCCGTGCTCGGCGAGTCCGGCTCCGGCAAGTCCGTGACGGCCCAGGCCATCATGGGCATCCTCGACATGCCGCCGGGCAAGATCCCGCAGGGCGAGATCTTCTTCCGCGGCCAGGACATGCTCAAGATGTCCTACGAGGAGCGTCGGCAGATCCGTGGCCAGAAGATCGCGATGATCTTCCAGGACGCGCTCTCCTCGCTGAACCCGGTCCTCACCGTCGGCTACCAGCTCGGCGAGATGTTCCGGGTCCACCAGGGCCTGTCCAAGAAGGACGCCAAGGCCAAGGCCATCGAGCTGATGGACCAGGTCAAGATCCCGGCCGCCAAGGCCCGTGTCTCGGACTACCCGCACCAGTTCTCCGGCGGTATGCGCCAGCGCATCATGATCGCCATGGCACTGGCGCTGGAGCCCGACCTGATCATCGCGGACGAGCCGACCACCGCGCTCGACGTGACCGTCCAGGCCCAGGTGATGGATCTCCTCGCGGAGCTCCAGCGCGAGTACAACATGGGTCTGATCCTGATCACGCACGACCTCGGGGTCGTCGCGGACGTCGCTGACAAGATCGCCGTGATGTACGCGGGCCGGATCGTCGAGACCGCCCCGGTCCACGAGATCTACAAGCGCCCGGCGCACCCGTACACCAAGGGCCTGCTGGAGTCGATCCCGCGCCTGGACCAGAAGGGCCAGGAGCTCTTCGCGATCAAGGGCCTGCCGCCCAACCTGCTCAACGTGCCCACGGGTTGTGCCTTCAACCCGCGCTGCACGATGACGCAGGACATCTGCCGTACGGACATCCCGGTGCTGAGCCCGGTGACCGAGCAGGACGGCACCGAACTGGTCGGCCGCGGCAGCGCCTGCCACTTCTGGAAGGAGACGATCCATGGCTGACATCAAGAAGGAGCCCGTGGACGCCACCCCGAACGTCAGTGAAGTGGAGACGGTCGACGCCGCCACCGAGTCGGAGGCGGTCGCCGCCCTCGACGCGCCGGTGTCGAAGGGCGAGCCGATCCTCCAGGTCCGCAACCTGGTCAAGCACTTCCCGCTGACCCAGGGCATCCTGTTCAAGAAGCAGGTCGGCGCGGTCAAGGCCGTGGACGGCATCTCGTTCGACCTGTACCAGGGCGAGACGCTCGGCATCGTGGGCGAGTCCGGCTGCGGCAAGTCCACTGTCGCCAAGCTCCTGATGACGCTGGAGCAGGCCACCGCCGGCGAGGTCTTCTACAAGGGCCAGGACATCACCAAGCTGTCCGGCCGCGCGCTGAAGGCCGTGCGCCGCAACATCCAGATGGTGTTCCAGGACCCCTACACCTCGCTGAACCCGCGCATGACGGTCGGCGACATCATCGGGGAGACCTTCGAGATCCACCCCGAGGTGGCCCCGAAGGGCGACCGGCGCCGCAAGGTCCAGGAGCTTCTGGACGTCGTGGGCCTCAACCCGGAGTACATCAACCGCTATCCGCACCAGTTCTCCGGCGGTCAGCGCCAGCGCATCGGCATCGCCCGCGGCCTCGCGCTCAACCCGGAGATCATCATCTGCGACGAGCCGGTCTCCGCGCTCGACGTGTCGGTGCAGGCGCAGGTCATCAACCTGATGGGGAAGCTCCAGGACGAGTTCAACCTCTCCTACCTCTTCATCGCCCACGACCTGTCCATCGTCCGGCACATCTCCGACCGGGTCGGCGTGATGTACCTCGGCAAGATGGCCGAGATCGGTACGGACACGGAGATCTACGACCACCCGACGCACCCCTACACCCAGGCGCTGCTGTCGGCGGTCCCGGTCCCCGACCCGGAGGCCCGCGAGGGCCGCGAGCGGATCATCCTCGTCGGAGACGTCCCGTCCCCGGCGAACCCGCCGTCGGGCTGCCGCTTCCGTACGCGGTGCTGGAAGGTCCAGGACAAGTGCGCCACGGAGATGCCGCTGCTGGCCGTCCCCGAGCGCTTCAAGGCCTCGGACACGCCGGCCGCGCACGAGTCGGCCTGCCACTTCGCCGAGGAGAAGGACGTCGTCGGCGCGGCCTCGTGACACGGCACGTATGACACGGAAGGCCCGGAACCCGCCAGGGTTCCGGGCCTTCCGCCGTGGTCGGCGTACCGTCATCCTCCGCTTTCATGACGGTACGTCAGTGGCTGGTGCCGACAGGCTACTTGTACTGGATGCCCCACAGGTTGCTGCTCTTCTTGACCGGGGCGACGTTGTTGGGCTTCTTCCAGTTCTTCACCTTCCTGCAGCCGCCGCCGGACTTCGGCTCCAGGTGGTACTTCGTGACGCTGAAGCCCTTGGCCTCGTGGTACATCATCAGGCGGCCCCGGCTCTTGCCCTTCTTCTTCTCGACCTTGGCCGAGTAGGTCCAGGTGTCGGACTTCGACCAGGACTTGCCGACGGCGACGCTGAACGAGGCCGACGCCTTGGCGAAGATGGCGCCCGCCTCCGTGCCGACCGTCGCGGTGCCGGTGGCCGTCCAGGTGCCGGTCTTGTTCTTGGCGTAGCTGATGGTCACGCCCGGCTTCGCCCAGTCGCTGTGCACGTTGGTCGCGCGCCAGACGGTCTTCTTGTCGCCGATCGAGTAGATCGGCGAGTCGTCGCACTTGGTACCGGCCGAGGCGGGTGCGGCGGACACCGCTACGACTCCCGCGCTCAGCAGCGCGGTGGAGAGAACGGTGCTCATGACACGTTTCACGTAGATCCTCCGGATCCGAGGCGTTCTTGTGGGGTACGCGTCACATCCTGGCAGTCAAGTTGCCTGTGAGATATGGGACTTGAGCGACTATTGAGCTTTGGTGGTAGGACGCGGACATGATCGTTGCTTTGTCCGGAGGAGGTGCCGGTCCGGCGGCGCGCCGCCGTGCGGCGTGCGGGCACGCGGCGTACGGGCCTGCGGTGCGCGGGCCTGTGGTGCGCGGACATGCGGAAGCGCCCGGAGCCGATTCGGTTCCGGGCGCTTCCTCGTGCCCGGGAACCGGGCTCGCAGGTGGCTCGGGTCAAAGGGCCGACGTGCTCGGTTCCTCGGGCCGGGGGAACCCCGCGGTTCCCGGACCGGTCAGGTCCGTGCCGGCGAGGGTTCCCGGGGGGCCGGGGCCAGGGGTTTCAGGCCTCGGTCCCGGGGTTCTCGGCGGCCTTGTCGAGCGAGGGCCCCTGGGGGGCGCTACGGGCCTGCGGGGCGGACGGCACAGCCGCATGGTCCTCGGGGTAGTGGCAGGCCGTCAGATGGCCGTCCCGGCTGCCCTCGACCCGCACCAGCGGCGGCGCCTCGCTCGCGCACTTGTCCGTCGCCTTCCAGCAACGGGTGCGGAAGCGGCAGCCCGACGGCGGATTGACCGGGGAGGGCACGTCGCCGGTGAGGAGGATGCGGTCCCGGGCCGGCACCCCGTCGGCCGTCGCCTCGGGCACGGCCGAGAGCAGCGCCCTGGTGTACGGGTGCCGGGGGTTGCCGTACAGGTCGTCCCGGTCGGCGATCTCCACGATCCGGCCGAGGTACATGACGGCGACGCGCTGCGAGAAGTGGCGCACCACGGCCAGGTCGTGCGCGATGAAGAGGAACGCGATGCCCAGCTCCTGGCGCAGCTTCTGCAGCAGGTTCACCACCTGGGCCTGGATCGACACGTCGAGTGCCGAGACCGGCTCGTCGGCGACGATCAGCTTCGGCTCCAGGGCCAGCGCGCGGGCCACCCCGATGCGCTGGCGCTGACCGCCGGAGAACTCGTGCGGGAAGCGGTTGTAGTGCTCCGGGTTGAGCCCGACGATCTCCAGCAGCTCCCGTACGCGCGCCTCGCGGCCGCCCGCCGGGTCGATGCCGTTGATCTCCATCGGCCCGGCGACGATCTTGCCGACCGTCTGCCGCGGGTTCAGCGAGGCGTACGGGTCCTGGAAGATCATCTGGATCTCGGAGCGGACCGGCGCCAGCTGCTTGCGCGAGGCGTGGGTGATGTCCTGCCCGCGGTAGGAGATCGTGCCGGCCGTCGGCTCCAGGAGCCGGGTGATCAGCCGGCCCGTCGTCGACTTGCCGCAGCCGGACTCGCCGACCAGGCCCAGGCTCTCGCCCTCGCCCACGGTGAAGTCCAGCCCGTCGACGGCCTGCACCGCGCCCACTGTCCGCCGGATCGGGAAGCCGGCCTTGATCGGGAAGTGCTTGGTGAGTCCGGAGACGTCCAGGAGGGGATCTGTGCTGCTCATAGTGGGGAAGTCCCGTCTCTTGTACGTCAGTTGGGCCGAGTGCCGGCGAAGTCGGCGAAGAATTGGACGCGCTGCTCCGGAGTGAGGTGGCAGGCGGCCCCGCGGCCGTCGGTCAGCTCCAGCGGCGGCTGATCGGTCGCGCAGCGCTTGCCGCCGACCTGTTCGGTGAACGAGCACCGCGGGTGGAAGCGGCAGCCGGTCGGCGGGTTGAGGAGGCTCGGCGGGGTGCCGGGGATCGGCGACAGGGGTACGTCGACCGGGCCGTCGAGGCTCGGCATGGACCCCAGCAGGCCCCAGGTGTACGGGTGTTGCGGCGCCCGCAGCACCTCCTTCTTGGTGCCGCGTTCCACGCACCGGCCGCCGTACATCACCAGCACGTCGTCCGCGATGTCGGCGATGACACCGAGGTCGTGGGTGATGAAGACGATCGCGGTACCGGTCTCCTGCTGGAGCTCCTTGAGCAGATCCATGATCTGGGCCTGCACGGTGACGTCCAGCGCGGTGGTCGGCTCGTCGGCGATCAGCAGTTCCGGGTCGCAGACCAGCGCCATGGCGATCATGGCGCGCTGGCGCATACCGCCGGAGAACTGGTGCGGATAGTCGTCCACCCGCAGGTCGGGCTGCGGGATGCCCACCTTGGTGAGCATCTCCACGGCCCGCGCCCTGGCCTCCCGCTTGGAGGCCCCGGTGTGCTTGCGGTACGCCTCGCCGATCTGCCGGCCGATCGTGTGGTACGGCGACAGGGAGGCCAGCGCGTCCTGGAAGATCATGGCCATCTTGTTGCCGCGCAGCCGCTCCAGCTCCCGCTCCGAGGCGGCGAGCAGGTCCTGCCCGTCGAGCAGGATCTCGCCGTCGATCTCGGTGTGGTCGGGGTGGTGCAGTCCGAGAATCGTCAGGTTGGTGACGGACTTGCCGGAACCGGACTCGCCGACGATGCCGAGGGTCCTGCCCTTCTCCACGTCGAAGGACAGGCCGTCGACGGCCTTGACGACGCCGTCCTCGGTCGAGAAGTGAACGTGTAGATCCCTGACGGAGAGGAGGGGCTGCTGATCGGTGCTCGTCACGGGGACGCTCCAGGAGGATGTTGCGGGAGAGGGTGGGCCGGAACGGGGAGCGGGGTCAGGCGAGCCGGATCCGCGGGTCGATGAGGCCGTAGACGGCGTCCACGACGATGTTGGCGAAGACGATCGCGCCCGCCGCGACGATGGTGACCCCGAGCAGCATGGGCAGGTCGCTGGTGTCGACGGAATGCACGGAGAGCTGGCCCAGACCCTGGAGGCTGAAGGTTATCTCGGTGATGATGGCGCCACCGATCAGCGTGCCCAGGTCGATGCCGAAGATCGTGACGATCGGTCCCATCGCCCCGCGCCAGGCGAAGCGGAAGAAGACCGAGCGGCGGGACAGCCCCTTGGCGCGCGCCGTGCGGACGTAGTCCTCGCTGAGCTGTTCGACGAGCTGGGAGCGGGTCATACGGGTGTAGTTGGCGGTGAAGATGATCGACAGCACCAGCCAGGGCAGCAGCAGCCCGCCGGCCCACTTGGCGGGGTTCTCGGTGATGGGCGTGTACGAGGGCTGATCGAGCAGGCCCATCTGCTGCACCAGCAGGAACATCGCGATGTAGCCGACGAAGTAGATCTGCAGCGAGGAGCCCAGCAGCGAGAGCGAGCTGGCGATCTTGTCGAGCGCCTTGCCCTGCTTGACGGCGGCGAGCATGCCCGTGCCGACACCGAAGATCACGAAGAAGAAGGCCGCGCCCGCCGAGAGCGACAGGGTCAGCGGCAGCCGGTCCATGATCGTGCCGAACACCGGCTGGCGGTTGGTGAACGAGTAGCCGAGGCAGGGCGCCGGGCAGTGGCCGTAGTTCCCGTAGTCGCGGCCGACGAAGATGCCGGAGAGCCAGTGCCAGTACTGGACGGGCATCGGGTCGGCGATCCCCAGGTTCTGCCTGATCTGCCCGAGGAGCTCGGGCGTGCAGACCTTGCCGCAGGCCATCCGGGCCGGGTCACGGGGTATCGCGTAGAAGAGGTAGAAGGTGATGGCGCTGATGACCAACAGAATGACGAAAGCGCCGGTCACGCGGCGGAGAAGAAATCGAAGCATGGGGTCGTGACTTTCCGGGTGGGGCGCCGTCGCCGGGGGGTGGTGGGCGGGGGAGTGACCGGGACCGGGGAAGGGAGGCCGGTGGGCCGCCCTTCCCCGACCGCGTCACGCCTTGGCGTAGAGCTTGGTGATCGCGATGCCGCTGTTGCCCGAGTCGAAGGCCACGCCGCCGACCTTGGAGCCGTAGAACCAGTTGCGGATCGGCCAGTAGTCCGGAACGCACGCCGCCAGCTCCATGATCTGCCGGTCGATCGCGCCCCAGGCCTTGTTGGCCTCCGCCGGGTCGGTGATCTTGGCGGCGGCGTCGATGGCCTTGTTGACGCCCGCGTCGTTCAACTGCGGCCAGTTGGAGGCGCCGTCCGCGATCACACGGCCGTCGAAGGTGGGCTGAAGGGCGGTGTAGCCGCCGGGCCAGTCGGCGGACCAGCCGGCCGCGAACATGTCGAAGTGGTTGTTGATCAGGCCGATCTGGCTGTAGAAGGAGGTCTTGTCGACCTGCTTCGTCACCACGTCGAAGCCCGCCTTGGTGAGCGCGCTCTTGATGGCGACGGCCTGCTTGACGGCGTTGTCGGACTGCTGGAAGGCGATGACGATCTTCTGGCCCTCCTTGCCGGCGTCCTTCAGCAGCTGCTTGGCCTTGACCGGGTCGCCGGCCGGCTTCGCCTTCTTGCCGTAGAGGTCGAAGTCGACGTGGCCCGGGGTGAGGGGGCTGATGACGGTGGTGGCGATCTCGGAGGACGAGGCACCGCCACGGATCAGCTGGGTCTGCTGCGCGGGCCAGGCGTAGTTGAGGGCCTGACGGACCTTCACGTCCGTGATGCGCGTGGTGTTGATCGCGTAGTAGTACGTCGCCGCGTCGAGGTGGTTCAGGACGCGCTTCTTCAGCGCCGGGTCACCGAGGACCTTCTGGATGCGCTCGGCCGCGACCTCGTTGAACATCGACAGCGTGTGCTGGTCGTTGCCCTGGTCCGCGATGTAGCGGTCCGTGGAGGCCAGCGACTGGAAGCCGAACCGCAGCTGGAACGTGTCCGGGTAGGCGTTGCGGATCGGGTCCGTCTTGGCGTCCCAGTGCGGGTTGCGCGACAGCGACATGGACTTGCCGATCTGGCGGGCGTCGATCTTGTACGGGCCGCAGGAGAACGGCTTCTTGTCGTAGTCCTCCTTGGTGTCGTGCTTCTTCGGCACCAGGGAGAAGGCCCGCATGCCCAGGGTGAAGTTGAAGTCGCCGCGGGCCTCCTTGAGATGGAAGGTGACGGTCTTGCCGTCGATCTCGATGGAGTCCAGGTGCTTGCCCTCGTAGGGGCCCTTGTACTTCTCGCCGCCGACCAGCCACTCCTGCGGGTAACGCGGGCCGAACGTCACGAACTTGGCGAAGAGCCGCTCGAAGGTGTGGCGGACGTCCTCCATCGTGATGTCCGCGCCGTCCTCCCACTTCACGCCGTCCTTCAGCGTGAACGACCAGGTCTTGCCGCCGTCCTTCGTCGTGCCGGCGTCGGTGGCGAGGTCGCCCACGAGCGTGGTGGTGCCGTTGTTGGCCACCTTGTAGCCGACCAGACCACGCATGAACAGCGGGGTGATGAGGTTCTCGTAGCTCGACCAGATCTGCGCCGGGTCCAGGTGGTCGCAGTCGATCTGGTCCATCGTGTAGAGCGTGCCGCCCTTGACCGCGCCCGGGACCTCGGGGGCGGGGCCGGTGGAGTCGGCCTTGGTGCCGACCAGGATCTCGGCCCCCTTGTTGCCGGTGACCTTCTGCGTACCCTTGTCGCCCCCCTTGCCGCCGCCGCCCGCGTCACCGCTGCTGCATGCGCTCAGGACAGTGGAGCTCGCGGCCGCCACGCCGGTGGCGATCAGGAAGTTTCTGCGGGAGAAAGACATGCGTATCGGTCCTTGTGGTCGGTGGACGAAGCAGGTACGGCAGGCCGGACGTCAGCGGCCGGGCCGGGTGGAGCGGAGGCTCAGCGCTTCGACTTCGGGTCGAGCGCGTCGCGTACTGAGTCGCCGAGCAGATTGAAGGCGAGCACGAAGATGATCATCGAGATGCCCGGGAAGAGCATGAAGGTGATGTCGTCCGTGTAGAAGGACGCTCCGCGCTGGATCATCACGCCCCAGTCGGGGGTCGGGTCGATGATTCCGACGCCGAGGAAGGCCAGACCCGCTTCGGCCGTCACGAAGGCGGGCAGGGCGAGGGTCGCCTGGATCAGGATCGGCGTCCAGAGGTTCGGAAGCAGTTCCTTGAAGATGATCCGGGCGGGGGAGGCACCGGTCACCTTCGCGGCCTCGACGAACTCCCGCTCGCGCAGGGCCAGTACCTGACCGCGCAGCAGGCGGGCCATCGAGGCCCAGCCGAAGGCGGTGAGCGCGATGATCAGACACGTGGCCCGCAGGGAGGTGGGGATCTCGTCGTCCGGCGACACGAACAGCCCGTACACGACCGGCATGAAGGCGATGAAGAAGAGCGTCGACGGGAACGACAGCAGAATGTCGATGACCCGGCCGATGAGGTAGTCCGTCTTGCCGCCCAGATATCCGGCGGTGACACCGATGACCACACCGATGAGCGTGACGAGAATGGTGGTCGCCGCCGCGATCAGGAGCGAGGTGCGGATTCCGTAGAGCAGGAACGTGAAGACGTCCCGGCCCAGTTGGGGCTCGACGCCGAACCAGAAGTCGCTGCTGATACCGCCGTTGGGCTTGACCGGATACGCGAATCCGTTGAGCAGCCCGGGTATCTCCTGGCCGTACTGCTCGTACGGATTCTTGCCGTACAGCTTCGCGATCAGCGGGGCGGCCACCGCGATCACGAAGAAGAACACGACGATGTAGGCGGAGAGCACGCCCGTCCTGTCGCGCTTGAAGCGCCGCCAGGCCAGCTGGCCTGGACTCCGTGCATCGGCGCCCTTGTCGGGGCCTGCGGGCTGCCGGGACTCCTCAACGACTTCGGTGGCGGTCGTGTCCACCGAGGTGATGGGGGCCGGGGATGGCGTGGTCATCGAGCTCCTGTCCCCGTACGGAAAGCGGCATCCTCCGGACAGGAGGAGCTGAGGGGTTGGAACGGACCCAATCAATCGCGTTGACAACGGTCAATCAGCTGTGGAAGTCCACACCCGGTCTTTAGGTTCTTGACCCGAACTTGACAAGACACGGATGTCCTACAGGTGGACAGGTGTTTTACGGAACGGGGTAATCGGGGCGAACCTGGCGGGGTGTCCGGTCATGGGTGTGTCCTTTTCGTTATGCGGCACACCCGAATGGCTTGATGACACCTACACACGTACGGCCGCAGTTAGGGTGCATTGGAGTCGTTTTACGGTGATATTTGGCTCTACGTGTGACGAAGACCAAGAGGAGGCACTCCATGCGCGGAGCCACACAGGCCAAGTGGGCCGCATGCGCGGTGGCCGTCGCCCTGGCGGCGACGGCCTGTGGCGGCGGGGGCGGCGGCGGTGGTGGTGGCGGTGGGGCCGACGGAATGGTGAGTTCCTCCTGGGGTGACCCGCAGAACCCGCTGGAGCCCGCGAACACCAACGAGGTGCAGGGCGGCAAGGTCCTCGACATGATCTTCCGGGGGCTCAAGAGGTACGACCCGAAGACCGGCGCGGCCATGAACATGCTCGCCGAGAAAATCGACACCAAGGACAACCAGAACTTCACCATCACCGTGAAGGACGGCTGGACCTTCAGCAATGGCGAGAAGGTCACCGCGAAGTCGTTCGTGGACGCCTGGAACTACGGCGCCCTGCTGAAGAACAATCAGAAGAACGCGTATTTCTTCGGATACATCGACGGATACGACAAAGTTCACCCCGAATCCGGCAGCGCCCGCGCGAATACGCTCTCCGGGCTCAAGCTCGTCAACGACCGGACCTTCACGGTCAAGCTGACGCAGAAGTTCTCCCTGTGGCCCGACACCCTCGGCTACCCGGCCTTCGCGCCGCTGCCCAGGGCCTTCTTCACCGACCACGCCGCCTGGGTGTCCAAGCCGATCGGCAACGGCCCGTACACCATCGACAAGTACACCAAGGGCTCGTCGATGAACCTGCGCAGGTGGGACCAGTACCCCGGGGCCGACAAGGCGCAGAACGGCGGCATCGACCTCAAGGTCTACACCGACAACAACACCGCCTACACCGACCTGACGGCCGGCAACCTCGACCTCGTCGACGACGTGCCCGCCTCCCAGTTGAAGAACGTCAAGGCGGACCTGGGCGACCGGTACATCAACACCCCGGCCGGCATCATCCAGACCCTCGCCTTCCCCTTCTACGACAAGAAGTGGAACACCCCCGGCGGCATCAAGGTCCGCCAGGGGCTGTCGATGGCGATCAACCGCGAGCAGATCACCCGTCAGATCTTCCAGAACACCCGCACACCCGCCTCCGACTGGACGTCCCCGGTCCTCGGTGCGAACGGCGGCTTCAAGGAGGGGCTGTGCGGCGCGCCCTGCGAGTACAACGCGGCGAACGCCAAGAAGCTGATCCAGGAGGGCGGCGGCATCCCCGGCGGCCAGCTCAAGATCTCGTACAACGCGGACACCGGCTCCCACAAGGAGTGGGTCGACGCCGTCTGCAACAGCATCAACAAGGTGATGGGCAACAACAAGGCGTGCGTCGGCGGCCCGGTCGGCACCTTCGCCGACTTCCGCAGCCAGGTCTCCCAGCAGAGGCTGAACGGCGCCTGGCGGGCCGGCTGGCAGATGGACTACCCGCTGATCCAGAACTTCCTGCAGCCGGTGTACTACACCGACGCCTCCTCCAACGACGGCAAGTGGAGCAGCAAGAAGTTCGACGGCCTGGTCGACAAGGCCAACGCGGAGTCCGACAAGGCCAAGGCCGTCTCGACCTTCCAGGACGCGGAGAGGGTCCTGGTCGAGCAGATGCCCGTCATTCCGCTCTGGTACCAGAACGGCAGCGCCGGTTACTCGGACCGGATCTCCGACGTGGCGCTCAACCAGTTCAGCGTCCCGGTGTACGAGCAGATCAAGGTCAAGTGACCCGTTGAAGCCGGGGGCCGGTGCCAGGAACGGACGCACCGGCCACCCGGCTTCCGCGTCCCTCGACGCGTCGCTCCCCAGTCCCGAGCCTCTGACCCCCGCGACCCCCGGAGACCTTCATGGGACGCTATGTGATCCGGCGGCTGCTGCAGATGATCCCGGTCTTCTTCGGCGCCACGCTGTTGATCTTCCTCATGGTCAACGTGATGGGCGACCCCATCGCGGGCCTCTGCGGCGAACGCCAGTGCGATCCGGCGACCGCAGCCCAACTCCGGTCGGAATTCGGCCTCGACAAGCCCGTCTGGCAGCAGTACGCGACCTACATGGGCAACGTCTTCACCGGCGACTTCGGCACCGCGTTCAACGGGCAGAAGGTCACCGAGCTGATGGGCGCCGCCTTCCCCGTGACCATCCGGCTCACCGTCGTCGCGATCGTCTTCGAGATCGTCATCGGCATCAGCCTCGGCGTCGTCACCGGCCTGCGCCGCGGCCGCCCCGTCGACACCACCGTGCTCATCCTCACCCTGGTCGTCATCTCCATCCCGACCTTCGTCACCGGTCTGCTGCTCCAGCTCCTCCTCGGCGTGGAGTGGGGCGTCATCAAGCCCTCCGTCTCACCGGAGGCGCCCTTCAACGAGCTCCTCGTCCCGGGACTGGTCCTGGCCTCGGTCTCGCTGGCGTACGTCACCCGGCTCACCCGGACCTCGATCGCCGAGAACGCCCGCGCCGACTACGTCCGTACCGCCGTCGCCAAGGGCCTGCCCGGTCGGCGCGTCGTCGTCCGGCACCTGCTGCGCAACTCACTGATCCCCGTCGTCACCTTCATCGGTACGGACGTGGGCGCCCTGATGGGCGGGGCGATCGTCACCGAGCGGATCTTCAACATCCATGGCGTCGGCTACCAGCTCTACCAGGGCATCCTGCGCCAGAACTCCCAGACCGTCGTCGGGTTCGTCACCATCCTGGTCCTCGTCTTCCTGGCGGCGAACCTGATCGTCGACCTGCTGTACGCCGTACTCGACCCGAGGATCCGCTATGCCTGAGCAGACACCGGACGAGGCGATCTCACCGGCCGGAGCGGGAGGCGTGATGGACCTGGCCCTGGAAGAAGGCACGACCCTCGAAAGGACGCCGGGCGGCCCCGAGGGCACCGGCCCCGCCGAGAAGCCGCGCAGCCTGTGGTCCGACGCCTGGCGGGACCTGCGCCGCAACCCGGTCTTCATCATCTCCGCGCTGATCATCCTCTTCCTCGTGGTCATCTCGATCTGGCCGTCGCTGATCGCCGACCAGGACCCCCTGAACTGCGACCTGGGCAAGGCGCAGCAGGGCTCTCAGCCCGGTCACCCCTTCGGTTTCGACGGGCAGGGCTGCGACGTCTACACCCGTACCGTCTACGGGGCCAGGAACTCGGTCACCGTCGGCGTCTGCGCCACGCTGGGCGTCACCCTGCTCGGCGGCCTCCTCGGCGGCCTGGCAGGCTTCTTCGGCGGCTGGTGGGACTCGGTCCTCTCCCGCCTGACCGATGTCTTCTTCGGCATCCCGGTGGTCCTCGGCGGCCTGGTCTTCCTCTCCGTGGTCACCAGCGCCACCGTCTGGCCGGTGATCGGCTTCATCGTGCTGCTGGGCTGGCCGCAGATCGCCCGCATCGCCCGGGGCTCCGTGATCACCGCCAAACAGAACGACTACGTACAGGCGGCCCGCGCGCTGGGCGCCTCCAACGCCCGGATGATGCTGCGCCACATCACCCCGAACGCCGTCGCGCCGGTGATCGTCGTCGCGACCATCGCACTCGGTACGTACATCTCGCTGGAGGCGACCCTCTCGTTCCTCGGTGTCGGCCTGAAACCGCCGGCCGTCTCCTGGGGCATCGACATCTCCGCCGCGTCCCAGTACATCCGCAACGCCCCGCACATGCTGCTCTGGCCCGCCGGAGCGCTGGCGGTCACCGTGCTCGCGTTCATCATGCTCGGCGACGCGGTGCGCGACGCCCTCGACCCCAAGCTGCGCTGAGGAGCCCGCTGCCATGTTGCTCGAAGTGCGCGATCTGCACGTGGAGTTCCACACCCGCGACGGGGTGGCCAGAGCCGTCAACGGAGTCGACTACTCGGTGGCCGAGGGCGAGACGCTGGCCGTCCTCGGCGAGTCCGGCTCCGGGAAGTCGGTCACGGCGCAGGCGATCATGGGGATTCTCGACATGCCCCCGGGAAGGATCGGCGGCGGCGAGATCCTCTTCAAGGGCCGCGATCTGCTGAAGATGAGGAAGGACGAGCGCCGGAAGATCCGCGGCCAGGAGATGGCCATGATCTTCCAGGACGCGCTCTCCTCCCTCAACCCCGTGCTCAGCGTGGGGGAGCAGCTCGGGGAGATGTTCGTCGTCCACCGCGGGATGTCCCACAAGGACGCCAGGCTGAAGGCCGTCGAGCTGATGGACCGGGTCCGCATCCCGGCCGCGAAGGAGCGCGTGGGGAACTACCCGCACCAGTTCTCCGGCGGCATGCGCCAGCGCATCATGATCGCCATGGCGATGGCGCTGGAACCCTCGCTGATCATCGCCGACGAACCCACCACGGCTCTCGACGTGACCGTCCAGGCCCAGGTGATGGACCTGCTCGCCGAGCTCCAGCGCGAACTGAACATGGGCCTGATCCTGATCACCCACGACCTCGGCGTGGTCGCGGACGTCGCCGACCACATCGCCGTGATGTACGCGGGCCGGATCGTCGAGACCGCCCCCGTCCACGAGATCTACCGGGCACCCGCCCACCCGTACACCAAGGGCCTGCTCCGGTCGATCCCGCGCCTGGACCAGAAGGGCCAGGAGCTGTACGCGATCAAGGGCCTCCCGCCCAATCTGCTGCACATCCCGCCCGGCTGCGCCTTCCATCCGAGATGCCCGCTGGCCCAGGAGGTCTGCCGGGGCGAGGTGCCGCCGCTGTTCGAGGTGGCCGAGCACCGCGAGAGCGCCTGCTACTTCTGGAAGGAGACGCTCGATGCGCGCTGAACCGGGGAGCACCCGCGCGGGCGGCGAACCCATTCTGGAGGTCCGCGACCTGGTCAAGCACTATCCGCTGACCCAGGGCATCCTGATCAAGAAGCAGATCGGCGCCGTCAAGGCGGTCGACGGGGTCTCCTTCGACCTGGCGGCGGGCGAGACGCTCGGCATCGTGGGGGAGTCGGGCTGCGGCAAGTCGACCGTGGCCCGGATGCTGGTGCACCTGGAACAGCCGACGGCCGGGGCGATCAGGTACAAGGGCGAGGACATCACCAAGCTGTCGGGGCGCGCCCTGAAGGCCGTGCGCCGCAACATCCAGATGGTGTTCCAGGACCCGTACACCTCCCTCAACCCCCGGATGACGGTCGGCGACATCATCGGGGAGCCGTACGAGATCCACTCCGAGGTGGCCCCGAAGGGCGACCGGCGGCGCAGGGTCCAGGACCTGCTGGACGTCGTCGGGCTCAACCCGGAGTACATCAACCGCTATCCGCACCAGTTCTCCGGCGGCCAGCGCCAGCGCATCGGCATCGCCCGCGGCCTCGCGCTCAACCCCGAGATCATCGTCGCCGACGAACCCGTCTCCGCCCTCGACGTCTCCGTGCAGGCCCAGGTCGTCAACCTGCTGGACCGGCTCCAGGCGGAGTTCGCGCTGAGCTACGTCTTCATCGCGCACGACCTGTCGATCGTCCGGCACATCTCCGACCGGGTCGGCGTGATGTACCTGGGGCGGATCGTCGAGATCGGCACGGACGAGCAGATCTACGACCACCCCACGCACCCGTACACCCAGGCCCTGCTGTCCGCCGTCCCCGTGCCGGACCCGATGGCCCGCGAGCACCGGGAGCGGATCATCCTGCACGGCGACGTCCCCTCACCCGCCCATCCGCCCTCGGGCTGCCGTTTCCGCACCCGCTGCTGGAAGGCGCAGAAGCGGTGCGAACTGGAGGTGCCGCTGCTGGCGGTCCCGGCGGTCTTCCGGCTGGCGGACACACCGGCCGGTCACGACTCGGCCTGCCATTTCGCGGAGGAGAAGCAGGTGGTGCCGCCGGAGGGGCTGCTGGAGACGCCGGGGGAGAAGGGGGCGCAGGAGGCGGAGGACGACCACGAGGCGGGCCCCTCGGACGCCGTGGAGCGGGAGGACGGGCCGCCGCCCTCGGGGAGCAGCCGGGTCCGCTGACCGCGGATACGGCAACGCGTGGGAAACCCGGCCGTCCCACCTCCGGCACACAAGCGCGCCACCATGGCCGCCGTACGGCCGTGCGGGTGCCGTGAACCGGCCGGGGGGCCGTCAAGTCCCCCCGGCCGGTTGCCCGTTCGCGCACCTTCCGGGCGGCCCTCTTGTCCGGCGGGCGGGGACGGGGGAACATCGCTCGCGTGACAGTCACGCGCGGAGCGAGGATCACCGGCGCCGTTCTCTGCGCCCTGCTCGCGGTGATCGTCGCGGGCTGGCTCGTACGGGACGTCAGGGCGGTCGACGACCCCGGCCAGTTGTGGCGGCACTGGGCCGGCTCCTACGAGGGGCGCCCGGCCGCGCTGCCCGCCACCTCGGCCGACGACGTGATGCTGCTCGTGGCGTACCTCGTCGCCGCCGTCGCCGCCCTGCGGTCCTCGGTGGCCGCAACCGCGCTGGTCGCCACCGGAGTGGTGACCCTCGCCGTGCGGCTCCCCGGGCTCTGGAACATCGGTGAGTCCCGGATGGAGGCCGGGTACTCCGACGACCTCCGCACCCGTGCTCTGGTCTGCGCCTTCGCGGCCCTCGCGGCGGGGATCGCGCTGATCATCGTCGTGGGGGCCGGCCGCCGGCCGGCGCGCGACAGCTCCGAGGCCGCCCCGACCCGTCCGGGCCAGGGCGCCGGGGTGACGGCCTTCCTGTTGCTGGGCGCCGCGGGAGCGGTCGTGATCGCCTGGGAGATCCGCCAGGCCGTGCGGTTCCCCGAGATCTACCCCGACTGGTACCTGGGCGGGGACCGGGTGTTCCAGGGACTGATCGACCCGCCGCCCGGCTGGAGCGGCGCGGTCCTCGCGCTGCTCTGCCTGTACGCGGCGACGAGCGCGCTCTGCCGCGCCGTGCACGCGCGGCCGTTCGGCCTGATCGCGGCCGGTGGGCTGCTGTCCGGCGGGGCGCTGGGGGTGGCCCGCGCCGTGCACTACGAGTTCCTGGGCCACTTCGGCGATCTGCCGGTCGAGGAGCAACTCACGGTGCTGACCTGGTTCTTCGAAGTGATCGCCGGTGCGGTGGTGCTCATCGTGCTGGCCCGGCGGGGCACCGCCGGCACCCCCGCCCCGCACCACCAGGGCTATGGGCAGGGGTACGGCGGTCCGCGGCCCGGCGTCTTCGGCCCGCCGCCCCCGTCCCAGCCGCCTCCGGGCTGGTGACGGGCGCGGCCGGACGAGACCGCCGGTCACCCCGGCCAGGTCACCGCGGCAGTTCCAACGACCGCTTCAGGAAGTCCACTTGGAGCAGCAGCAGATTCTCCGCCACCTGCTCCTGCGGCGTCATGTGCGTCACCCCGCTGAGCGGCAGCACCTCGTGCGGGCGCCCCGCCGAGAGCAGCGCCGACGACAGCCTGAGCGAGTGCGCGACCACCACGTTGTCGTCCGCCAGACCATGGATGATCATCATCGGCCGGACCTGGTCCGCGGCCTCGGAGAGCCCCTCGTCCGTCAGCACCGAGTTGCGCGCGTACACCTCCGGCCGCTCGGCCGGGTCGCCGAGGTAGCGCTCGGTGTAGTGGGTGTCGTACAGCCGCTGGTCGGTCACCGGCGCGCCCACCACCGCCGCGTGGAAGACATCGGGCCGCCGCAGCACGGCCAGCGCCGCCAGGTACCCGCCGAACGACCAGCCGCGGATCGCCACCTTGCCGAGGTCCAGCGGGAAGCGCCCGGCCAGGGCGTGCAGCGCCTCGATCTGGTCGTCCACGCTGAGGACGAGATTGTCCTTGACGGCCTTCTCCCAGCCCGGTGAACGCCCCGGCGTGCCGCGGCCGTCCGCGACGACCACCGCGAAGCCCTGATCGGCGAACCACTGCGACGTCAGATGCGGATTGTGGGCGGCGACCACCCGGCGTCCGTGCGGTCCGCCGTACGGATCCATGAGCACCGGAAGAGGGCCGTCCGACTCCTGGTACCCGTCGGGGAGCAGCACGGCGCACGGAATTCGCCGTGCGCCCCCTTCGGTGAGGCGGACCCGCGCCGACAGCACCGGCTCCTGCGCGAAGCTCGCGACGGTGGCGATCCGCTTGCCGTCCCGGAGCACCTCGGTGCGGGCCCCCGGCTGCTCCAGGGAATGCGAGACCAGCACCGTCACCCCGCCCGAGCGGACGGCCGAATGCACTCCCGCCCCTTCGGAGACCCGCTCGACGCCCAGTTCGTTGACCCGGTACACATGGGTCTCGCCGATCTCCGGATCCGCGGCCTCCTCGCCCGCCGACGCCGCCACCAGGACATCCGACTCACCGATGTCCAGGACCGCCCGGAGCTGCAACTGCGCCCCGGTCAGCAGCCGGTCGCCGACCGCGAGCACCCGCGCCCCGCCCTCGTCGGCGATCCGCACGAGCCGCCCGTCCGGCGCCCAGGCGGGCACACCGGGGAAGATTTCCAGCCACACCGGGTCCTCGTCCACATGGACCGTCCGCGTCGTACCGGTCTCCGTGTCCACCGCGAGGAAGAGCTGGCTCTGCTGGTCACGGGCCTGTACGAGGAGCAGCGGAGCCCCGGCCGACGACCAGTGCACCTGGGCCAGGTACGGATGGCGAGCCCGGTCCCAGACAACTTCCGTACGGGTGCCGTCCAGCCCCGCCACGAAGAGCCGCACCTCGGCATTGGGCGTCCCCGCCGCCGGGTAGGCCACCTCGGCCGGCCGGCGGTCCGGGTGCGCGGGATCCGCGATCCACCACCGCTGCACGGGGCTGTCGTCGACCCGGGCGACCAGCAGCCGGTCCGAGTCCGGCGACCACCAGAAGCCCCGTGAACGCTGCATCTCCTCGGCCGCGATGAACTCCGCGAGGCCGTACGAGACGCCTTCCCCCTCCGGCTCCGCGAGCGCCCGGTCCCCGTCGCCCCCGGCGCCCACGACGCGCAGCGCGCCCTTGGACACGTACGCGATGTGGCGCCCGTCCGGCGACGGCCGCGGGTCGATCACCGGGCCGGGCACCGGCAGCGCCCGCGCCGTACCCGCCCGCAGCTCCGCGACGTACACCTTCCCGGAGAGCGCGAACGCGGCCAACTCGGCCGCCGCGTCGACCGCGTAGCCGACGATCCCCGAGGAGCCCTCGCGGCTGCGCTCGCGCCGGGCCCGCTCCTGGGCCGACAGCCGCTCCGCCGAACCGCCCAGCAGGGCCCCGGGATCGGCGACGACCCGCTCCTTCGGGGTGCCGCCCTCCGGCAGGTCCAGCACCCACAACCGGCCCGACCGGTCCGTGCCCGAGTCCGACCGCAGGAAGATCACCCGCTCACCGTCGGGTGACACGGTGAACGCACGGGGAGCGCCGAGGGTGAACCGCATGGTCTTGGCATGCTGGCGGGGAAATGAGATCTTCTGCGAAGTCATGGGCCCGAACCTAGTCCCCGACCGCCCGGTCGTGCGCCCCTCGTGCTGCTGTGCCCCGATCAATGCGGGGCGACGGATAGTTATGATCCGTAGCGCTCGGTGGGTATGAACCTGCTGGCTCCATGTGTGCTGCCCGACCCGACCGTACTGATGGAGGTGAACCGCCGTGGCACTCTCGATTTCGGCGGTGGTGCTGCTGGCGATCGTCGTCTTCCTGCTGATCCGGAAATCCGGACTGAAGGGCGGACATGCGGTGGTCTGCGCGCTGCTCGGTTTCTATCTCGCCAGCTCGTCCATTGCGCCCAGCATCTCGAACCTGACCACGAACGTGGCAGGCATGATCGGAAGCCTCAAGTTCTGAGACCCGGCTCGTCGCCGGCCGGTCCGCGGGCACGGTCGGTTCCCGAGGCGCTCGGCTCGTAGGGTGGTCCCCATGACGGACCATCCCGCCCGGCGTCTGCTTCTGGTGCACGCGCACCCCGACGACGAGTCGATCAACAACGGCGCCACCATGGCCAGGTATGCGGCCGAGGGTGCCCAGGTGACCCTGGTGACCTGCACGCTCGGCGAGGAGGGCGAGATCATCCCGCCCGCCCTCGCCCATCTCGCGGCGGACCGGGAGGACGCCCTGGGCCCGCACCGCCGTGGTGAACTCGCCGCGGCGATGAAGGAACTCGGGGTCGCCGACCACCGCCTCCTCGGCGGCCCCGGCCGCTTCCGCGACTCCGGAATGATGGGCGCGGAGCAGAACCACCGCCCCGGCGCCTTCTGGGACGCGGACGTGGACGACGCAGCCGGGTACCTCGTAGAGGTGATTCGCTCGGTGCGCCCGCAGGTCCTCGTCACGTACGACCCCGACGGCGGCTACGGGCACCCCGACCACATCCAGGCGCACCGCGTCGCGATGCGCGCCGCCGAGCTCGCCGCCGACCCCGCGTACCGCCCCGGACCGGACGCCCCGCACACCATCGCCAAGATCTACTGGAACCGGTTGCCGCGCCCGGTCGCCGAAGAGGGCTTCGCGCGCCTGCGGGAGACGGCGCCGGACGCCTTCCCGGGGATCGCCACCATCGACGACGTACCGGGTGTGGTCGACGACACGAGGATCACCGCGCGGATCGACTGCTCGGCCCACGGGGCCGCCAAGAGCGCCGCGATGCGGGCCCACGTCACCCAGATCACCGTGAACGGCCCCTTCTTCGCCCTCTCCAACGACCTCGGCCAGCCCGTCTTCACCACCGAGTACTACGAGTTGGCGCGCGGTGTCTCCGGGGCGCCCCAAGGGGCCCGCGAGGACGACCTGTTCGCCGGGGTACCGGGAGCCGACGTACTGGGAGCGGACACGCCGGGAGCGGAGCGATGAGCGGCGGCAAGCAGCGCGCGCCGCGCACCGGAACGCCCTCCGGGGGCGTCCCGGGCACCGGCCTCGCCGCGCCCCTCGACCCCGGCCGGATCGCCGTCTACGTGGGTCTCGCCGTCCTGGGTGCGCTGGTCGGGATCGCCGGGGCACTGGTCCAAGCCGCGTGGTTCCCCGCCGGATTGCTGCTCGCACTGCTCGCGTGCGCCGGACTGTTCTACGGCGGGCGCTGTGTCTTCGGCACCCAGCTCGGCGCCCTGGCGCCGGCCGCGGGCTGGCTGATTTCGATCGTTGTGCTGCTCGGCGGGCGGCCGGAGGGCGACTATGTCTTCGGCGATGAACTGGGCCTCACCCTCTTCATGCTGGGCGGGATGGCCGTCGCTGTGATCTGTGCCACCATGTCGCGGTCGCCCCGGCCGGGCACCGACAGCGGCCGGCCTGGCAAGTAAAGTGCCACGTCCGATCCCGTAATGCCCTTTGCCCGTCCGGTGGTCGCGCAGTCGTTTCCCCCGGTCGCGGGGTGTCTGTCGGCGGCGGCCAGTATGGTGGTTCGCGCGCCGAGCCGTCCCCTGGCCTGCGGCATGGGGGAAGTACGGGCGGCGGAGCCAATCGGGAGAACCTGCTTTGAGTCGTGAAACTGACAGTTCGTCCTCCGGGCCCCAGGGGCGCGGAGGAGCCGCGTACCCCTCGGGGACGCCGCCGTACGGATCCCGCCAGTATCCGTCGCTGCACCCTTCGCAGGACGCCCCGGAGGGGGCCCCGGAGCCTGCGGATCCGCCTCGGTCCGAAGAGCCGAGGACCGAGACGACGCTGACGACGCGGATCCGGATCAACATTCCGGGCTCGCGCCCCATCCCGCCCGTCGTCATGCGTACGCCGATGAGCGACGCCGACACCAGCGAGTCCGAGCGCACCAGCAGCATCCCGCGCCCCGGCGCGCCCGCGCCGGGCGGTGCGTCGGACGCGCCCGACGCCGCACCGGCCGCCGAGGCGCGAGCCGGATCGGCGACCGCGGAACCGGCTGCCGAGAAGCCGGCCAGGGAGAAGAGCGGCAGCGACTGGTTCGCCCCGCGCAAGGCCCCCGCGAACACCTCGGTCGTCGGCGGCGGCGCGCCGGGTGGCGCCGACGGCTCCCAGGACGCCGCGCCCACCCCGCCCCGCGCCGACCTGCCGTACTTCTCGGACGGTCCGCAGCACACCGCCGACCAGGACGCGCCGCGTCCCGGCAGTGCTCTCGACGAGTACGGCCCCCGTGCGTCCACGGGGCCCGCCTCCGGCGGTGCGCGCCCCACGCCGAACCTCGGAGTGCGTACGCCGGGCCCCGCCGGACCCACCGCGGGCCCGGTCACCGGCACCTCGTCCCTGACTCCGAACCTCGACGGGACGGCCGGTCCGGGTGGCCTGGGCTCCGGCGGTCCGGCGGGTCCGCAGGGACCCGGTGCCCCCGGTGGCGCGCCCCCGCGGATGTCCGACGACACGGCGGTGCTGACGCCCCAGTTCGCGGCCCCGGCCCCGGCCTCCGCCGGGCCCGGCGGCAATGTCTCCGGTGACACGCTGACCAGCGGCATCCCGGTCGTCCCGCCGGAGCGCCGCTCGCCGTCCCCGTTCGCGGGCGGGCCCGGTGGCGGAGGCCCCGGCCTGACGCCCCGTGTCGCGGACGACGCGATGGGCACCGGCCCGACCGGACCGGGCGGTCCCGCCGCCTCGTCGGCCACTCCCGCCGCCCGCCCCGCCCCGGCGGCTCCGGCCCCGAAGAAGAAGGGCCGTTCCAAGCTGGTCCTCCTCTGCGCCGGTGCCGTCGCCCTGCTCGGTGTCGCGTACGGCGCCGGGCTGCTGATGAACCACGCCGACGTACCCAAGGGCACCACGGTCCTCGGTGTCGACATCGGCGGAGGCACGAAGGAGGAGGGCGTCGCGAAGCTGGACGCCGCCCTCGGCAAGCGCGCCGAGGCACCCCTCCAGCTGTCCGTGAACGGCAAGAAGACCGAGCTCGCACCGGACAGGGCGGGGCTCGGCCTGGACAGCCAGGAGACCGTGCGCTCGGCTGCGGGCAGCGACTACAACCCGCTCTCCGTCATCGGCTCCCTCTTCGGTGGCAAGCGCGTCGTCGACCCGGTGATCCCGGTCGACGAGGAGAAGCTCGGTGTCGCGCTGACGGATCTGGCGGGCGTCTCCGGCTCGGCCAGCGACGGCACGATCCGTTTCGAGCCGGGCAAGGCCGTCGCGGTACCCGGCAAATCGGGCAAGGCGCTGGACGTCAACCAGTCGATGATCTCGGTGCGCGACGCGTACCGGGCGCAGGTGCAGACCGGCCGGTCGGAGACCGTCCAACTGCCTGTCACCACCCGCGAA
Source organism: Streptomyces sp. NPDC087845 (assembly GCF_044742755.1). Lineage (NCBI taxonomy): Bacteria > Bacillati > Actinomycetota > Actinomycetes > Kitasatosporales > Streptomycetaceae > Streptomyces > Streptomyces sp. NPDC087845. The sequence goes on along the minus strand of NZ_JBIUVC010000001.1, from coordinate 117,422 downwards.
CCCACCATCGACCAGGCCGAACTGGACCGGGCGATGAAGGAGTTCGCGAAGCCCGCGATGTCCGGACTGATCGTGATCCAGGCCGGTCCCAAGCAGATCCCGTTCGGTCCGGACCGGTCGCTGCCGAAGATCCTCACGATGGTGCCGATCAAGGGCCGGCTGGTCGAGCACTACGACAAGAAGGCCATCGACGCCCTCTGCGACGGCGTCTTCGACGGTGTCATGATCACCAAGGGCGACGGCAAGAAGCACCAGCTCGGCGCGGACGACGTGGCGGCCGCCATGCAGACGGCGCTGAAGGGCAAGACCACCGCCGAACGGACCGTCAGGATCCCGCTCGACGGCAACGGATAACTGCCCGCCACGGCGAACCGCACCGTGCACCCGCCCCCGGCCGGACCCCCGGCCGGGGGCGGCGCCGTGCGCGGCGGGCGCGCACCCCCAGAGGGCCGTGCGGCAGGGGCCGTGAGGCAGGGACGGGCAGTAGGGACCGGCGGCAGGGGGGCGCCACAGGACCGTGCAGCAGGCCCCGCGACGGACCCCGCGACAGGGCTTCGGGCACCCGCCCCGCAGCGGCGTCACATGCTCCGCATGACATCTGTCATCCCGTTTCCGCGACGTGCGGCCCTGCCGGACGCACCGCCCGCTCCGCCACGCTGGACGCATGACAACGACAGCTCGCGAGACCACCGGAGCGAAGACCGCCGCGGTCCGCTTCGACCAGGTCAGCAAGGCGTACGGAGCGGTACGCGCCGTCGACGGACTCACCCTCGACCTGCACCCCGGCGAGACCGTGGCGCTCCTCGGCCCCAACGGCGCCGGAAAGTCCTCCACCCTGGATCTGCTGCTCGGCCTGCGCACCGCGGACTCCGGGTCGGTCCGGATCTTCGGCACCACCCCGCAGGGCGCCATCGCCGCCGGCCGCGTCGGCGCGATGCTGCAGACCGGCGGCCTGATGGAGGACGTCACCGTCGAGGAACTGGTCGGCCTCGCCTGCGATCTGCACCCCAGGCCCTACCCCGTGGGCGAGGTGCTGTCCCGGGCCGGTGTCGCGCAGATCGCCGACCGCATGGTCAACAAGCTGTCCGGCGGCCAGGAGCAGCGCGTACGGTTCGCGCTCGCCACCGCCGGGGCCAACGACCTGATCGTCCTCGACGAACCGACCACCGGCATGGACGTCACCGCCCGCCAGGCCTTCTGGGCCACCATGCGCGAGCAGGCCGATCAGGGCCGCACCGTCCTGTTCGCCACCCACTACCTCGAAGAGGCCGACGTGATCGCCGACCGCGTCCTCGTCCTCCACAAGGGCCGGCTGCTGGCCGACGGCACCGCCGCCGAGATCAAGGCGAAAGCCGGGGCCCGCCGGATCTCCTTCGAGCTGGAGGGCCCGGTCGACGAAGCGGCCCTGCGCGGGCTGCCGTTCCTCACCACGCTCGACATCACCGGCAACCGGGTCCGCATCCAGTCGCACAACGCCGACGCGACCGTCCACGCGGTCTACGGGCTCGGCCTCTACCCGCGCGAACTCGAAGTCGCGGGACTCGGCCTGGAGCAGGCCTTCGTCGCCATCACCGAGGCCGAGGAGGCCAGGACCGCATGCTGAATTTCTTCTCGTGGACGCTGATCAGGCTCGAAGTGACCCGCACCCTGCGGAACAAGAAGTTCATGTTCTTCTCGGTCGTCTACCCGTCGGTTATCTACCTGCTGATCTCCGGCACGCAGAACACCACGGACAAGGTCCCGAACAGCGACCTCACCCTCCAGGCCTTCTTCATGGTCTCGATGGCCTCCTTCGGCGCGCTGACCGCCGTCCTCATGGGCAACAGCGAACGCATCGCCAAGGAGCGCGAGAAGGGCTGGGTCCGCCAGCTGCGGCTCACCGCACTGCCCAGCCGCGGCTACGTCCTGGCGAAGATCGCCAGCGCGGCGATGGTCACCCTGCCCTGCATCGTGGTCGTGTTCCTGGTCGCCGCCGCCGTCAAGCACGTACGGCTGGAGACCTGGCAGTGGTTCGCGCTGGCCGGAGTCATCTGGGCCGGTTCGCTGGTCTTCGCCGCGCTCGGGGTCGCCATCGGCTACCTCGCCAGCGGTGACGCGGTCCGCCCGATCACGATGATCATCTACTTCGGGCTCTCCATCCTCGGCGGCCTGTGGATGCCCAGCGCGACCTTCCCGCAGTGGCTCCAGAACATTTCCGAATGGCTGCCCACACACGCGTACGCTGCTCTCGGCCAGGCGATCGAAATGGGCGGGTCGCCGCACGCCAAGGACGTTGCCATCCTCTGCGTCTACTTCCTGATCTTCTCGGGTGGAGCGGCCTGGCTCTACCGGAAGGACACCCTGAAGGCGTGAACGACGAGGAGGAGTACGTGGGCACCGGGCTCCCGCCCACCGGCCGCCGACAGGTCTGGATCAAACTGCTCTGGATCGGTATCTGGCTCGCGTTCCTGGGCGCACCGGTCACGGACCTGGCCGACGGCGGCCACACGCCGTGGGGCACCGCGCTGGGCGTACTCGGCCTGGTGGTCTTCGTCGGCGCGTATCTGGTGCTGGTCTTCCGCCACACGGCGAAGGCCCTCGACCGGCGCGTCGTCCAGTCCGCCCTCGCCTTCCTCGGCGCCCTCGCCGTCACCCTCTCCCTGACGCTCGGCACCGCGTGGCTGGTCCTCTTCGTGTACGTGGCGGTCTCCGTCGGCGCCACGCTGCCGCTGCGCACCGCCCGCTGGCTGATTCCCGTGGTCACCGCCGTCCTGGTGCTCATCGGCTTCGTCGACGGGCACTCCCGCGAGATCATCACCGCCCTGGTCTTCCCCGCTCTGCTCGGCGGGTTCGCGATGACCGGCGTACGGCAGATGATCCGCACGACGATCCAGCTCCGCGAGGCCCGCGCGACCGTCGCCCAGCTCGCCGCCAACGAGGAGCGGCTGAGGCTCGCCCGGGATTTGCACGATCTGCTCGGCCACTCGCTCTCGCTCATCACGCTCAAGAGCGAACTGGCCGGGCGGATGCTTCCCGACCACCCGGAGCAGGCGGCCGCGCAGGTCGCCGACATCGAACAGGTCAGCCGCCAGGCCCTGGTCGACGTACGCAGCGCCGTCACCGGCTACCGTCGGCCGACCCTCCCCGGCGAACTGGCCGGAGCCCGTACCGCACTCGCCGCCGCGGGCATCACCGCCGACGTCCCGGCCGAGGCCGCCGACGACCTCCCCGAGAAGCCGGAGGAGGCGCTCGCCTGGGCGCTGCGCGAAGCCGTCACCAATGTCGTGCGCCACAGCAGTGCCCGGCACTGCACGGTCGCCCTCGCCCCGCGCCAGACCCTCGACGGCAGGATCCTCGAACTCACCGTCGCGGACGACGGCGTCGGAGCCGCGGGTACGGAACCGGGCAACGGCCTCACCGGGATCGCCGAACGCCTGGCCACGGTCGACGGCACGCTGACCACCCGGTCCGGTACATCCCGTTCCGGTTCTGCTTCCGGATCCGGTAAAGGCTTCACCCTGACCTTGAGTGTCCCGCTCGGTTCCGGCCTAGGATCCACGGAATGAGCATGATCAGACTCCTCCTCGCCGAGGACCAGTCCATGGTGCGCGAGGCCCTCGCGGCACTCCTCGGTCTGGAACCCGACATCGAAGTGGTGGCCCAGGTCGCCCGCGGGGACGAGGTGCTGGCCGCGGCCCGCGAACACCGCATCGACGTGGCGCTCCTCGACATCGAGATGCCGGGTATGACCGGCATCGAGGCGGCGGCGGTCCTGCGGCGCGAACTCCCGGCCGTGAAGGTCGTCGTCGTCACCACCTTCGGCCGCCCCGGTTATCTGCGCCGGGCCATGGAGTCCGGCGCCGACGCCTTCCTGGTGAAGGACGCCCCGGCCTCCCAACTGGCGTCGGCGGTACGGAAGGTGCTCGCCGGGGAGCGGGTCATCGACCCCACCCTCGCGGCGGCCGCACTCGCCGACGGGGCGAACCCGCTCACCGACCGCGAACGCGATGTGCTGCGCGCCGCGGCGGACGGCTCCACCAACGCGGAGGTGGCGGCCGCGCTCCACCTCTCCCAGGGCACGGTCCGCAACTACCTCTCGACGGCGATCCAGAAGCTGGCGGTCCGCAACCGCGCGGAGGCCGTCCGCATCGCCCGCGAGAAGGGCTGGCTGTGACGCCTCCGTGTCTCCCACCGGAGTGAAGAGCCGCGGCGGTACGCGCGCGGTGCGGGGCCGGGACGGAAGCCGGTACGGGGCGGCACGGGCTCGGGGTCCGCGCCGCCCCGTACGGTTTCCGGCCCGGCGGGCGGTCGTATCGCGGCGTCGTCCGCCGGTCGGCCGTCAGCCGTTCTTCGAGGAGTCGAGGTGGGCGAAGGCCACCACGTTGTCCTCGTAGTCCTTGGCGGTCTTGTTGTACGGGCCGCCGCAGGTGATCAGGCGGAGTTGCGCGGACGGGGTGTCGGAGTAGACGCGCTTGTCCGGGAACTTCGCCTTGCTGAACGTCTCGACGGAGTCGACCTTGAACGTGGCGACCGAGCCGTCGGCGCGGGTGATGTCGACCGTGGCACCCGGCTTGAGGAACTGAAGCGAGAGGAACACGGCCGGACCCGTCATGGTGTCGACGTGGCCCGCGACGATCGAGGCGCCGCGCTCGCCGGGGGTGACGCCGTCCTTGAACCAGCCCACCATGTTCGGGTCGTTGGCGGGCGGCGGGTTCAGCCGGCCGCCGGCGCCGAGGGCGAGGCCGGTGAACGGGGCGTTGACGCCGAGGGACGGAATCTGCAGCCGCGTCGGGACGGAACGCAGCAGCGCGGGGCCGACGGGCCGTTCCGACGGGGCGACGGGGCGGGGCGCGGCATGGGAGCCGAGGACCTCGGGTACGGCGGGTGCGACCGCGGCGGCGGGCGGGGCAGGCGGCTTGTCGTCGGCCGAGGTGCCGAAGGAGTTGTAGATGAGGAGCATGCCGAGCCCGGCTGTCACGGCGGGCCACATCAAGGCGCGGCCTAGTGTGGATCCGGGGGCAGTCCGGGTGTGAGTGGAGCCGGGCGACTGCGGGGCGGCCATGGGAACGTGCCTTTCACTTGCGCGGTGCTGGGGGAGAGAAGTGCGCTGGGGCTCGACCGGTGCGGACCGGTGGGGAAACGAAGGTGCCGCGGCCGCCGCCCCGAGGGGTGGCGGCCGCGACAGCGTGACGACCGGCTGAGGGCTGGGCCCGGTCAGGCGATCGCGCCCCCCGACGACTGACGGCGGCGAAGCTTGTACGCGCCGACGCCGACACCACCGAGCAGCAGCGCCGAACCGGCGGCCAGGCTGCTACCGGTCATCGCCATCCCGCCGCCACCGGCGTGCACCCCGCCGCGCGGCCTGTCCTCGCCACGTCCGCCCTCGTCGCCGCCGCGCCCACCGCGACCGCCCTCGTCGCCGTAGTCGCCACCGCGACCGCCCTCGTCGTCTCCGCCGCGACCGCCCTCGTCGCCGCCGCGTCCGCCTTCGTCGCCGCCGCGTCCGCCCTCGTCACCCTTGACGACCCGGGCCATGAAGCCGCCACCGGCGTGGACACCACCGCGCGGCCGGCCTTCGTCGCCGCCGCGGCCGCCCTCGTCACGGCCGCCGCGGTCGCCGCCGCGTCCGCCCTCGTCTCCGCCGCGGCCGCCCTCGTCGTCTCCGCCGCGACCGCCCTCGTCGTCTCCGCCGCGACCGCCTTCGTCGCCGCCGCGTCCGCCTTCGTCGCCGCCGCGGCCGCCCTCGTCACCCTTGACGACCCGGGCCATGAAGCCGCCACCGGCGTGGACACCACCGCGCGGCCGGCCCTCGTCTCCGCCGCGGCCGCCTTCGTCGCGGCCACCGCGGTCTCCGCCGCGGTCGCCGCCCTCGTCGCGGCCGCCGCGGTCATCGCCGCGGTCGCCGCCTTCGTCCCGACCGCCGCGGTCTCCGCCGCGGTCGCCGTTGTCGTCCCTTCCGTTCTCGTCGCCGCGCGAGGACGAGGAGCCGTTGTTGTGACCCGAGTCCGCCGCCGTGACCATGGCGTAGGCGGAGGGGCCGGTGATGGCGAGGACCGCTGTGACAGCGGCCGAAGCGAACAGTGTGCGGGCAGAGCGCATCTGAACACATTCCTTCCGCCGCGACTGCGAAGAGTGACGGGCTGTCGACTCAGTGTGGAGCAGTGGCGACGTGATCCACCGTCAGCCGGAATGCGGACCCGCGCCATCGGGGAGCGCCGCATTGGAGCTACGCGGTGGGCCCTTCGGGTGGCGAAAAGCCGATAATCACCCGTTGGATTGCATGCGGTGCCACGCGAGGTTTGGGCGGCGGCGATCCACTCGTTTGCCGAGATCTCCGCCCGGCGGCGGGGTCGGCCACGCGGCCCGAGATCGGCCCGGGTCGGCATCAACACGGCTGGAAATCAGGCGAGTTGAGGAGAGATCGGAGATGCTTTTGGTGCGGGGGACGCGCCCCGGCGCCGGTGGGACCGCGTGCGGCGGCTCTCCGTGGAATCCGCGCAACGGCGTACGCGATCCGGTGACGCGCCGAAGCCGTGCTGCTTGTCTTCGGCTTCCCCGGTGTGATCGCTGCCCCAGGATCGGTCGCCCGGTCGCCCGGTCGCCCGGTCGCCCGGTCGTCCCCCTCACCCCGTCACCCTGTCGTCCCGCCGTCAGGAGGCCCGGTGTCCGGGGCGGAACGCCGACCGCTCTGCTCCTCCGGCTGCTCCTCCGGCTGCTCCGGCCGGCTCAGATCTCCCGGACGACGCGGGCCGGGTTGCCGACCGCGACCACACCGGCCGGCAGGTCCTTCGTGACGACCGCACCCGCGCCGACCACCGTGTTCTCACCGATCGTCACACCGGGGCAGACGATGACGCCGCCGCCGAGCCAGACGTTGTCGCCGATGGTGATGGGCCGCGCGGCCTCCCACTTCGCCCGGCGGGGCTCGGGTTCGACCGGGTGGGTCGGGGTGAGGAGCTGGACGTTCGGGCCGATCTGCACGTCGGCCCCGATGGTGATCGGCGCGACGTCGAGGAGGACGGCGCCGAAGTTGATGAAGGTGCCTGCTCCGATCGTGATCTGCGAGCCGTAGTCCACCCGCAGCGGAGGCCGGACCTCCACCGCGTCGCCCAGCTTGCCCAGCAGTTCGGTGAGCGCGGCGCGCCGGCCGTCCGGGTCGGCGGCCGAGGTCGCGTTGAACCGCTCGCTCAGCACGGCCGCGCGCAGCGCGTCGGCGGCCAGTTCGGGATCGTCGGCGATGTAGGGCTCCCCGGCGAGCATGCGCTCCTTCTGACTGGTCACTTTCTCTGTTCCTCCTGCTCGACGGGGCGCTCGACCCGACGCGACGACTCGAAGACGCAACGACAGAAAAGAGTGTCATATGCACCCCACCGTCATTCGCACCGCCGTCGCGCCGCGCCCGCCCGGACGCCGGTAGTCCCGGACGCCGGTAATTCGGTTGTCGCGCGAGCGGCCGCCTGCTGTACTGCCTCGCAGCACTCGACCGACCGAGGAGAAGACCATGCGCGGAACTCTCATGTTCATTCAGACGGGAATTGCCACCGCTCTCGAAGACATGGAGTTTCGTGCACACGCTGAATCTGGGAATTCTGGCGCATGTCGACGCCGGTAAGACGAGCCTGACCGAGCGGCTGCTCCACGCCGCCGGTGTCATCGACGAGATCGGCAGCGTCGACGACGGGAACACCCAGACCGATTCCCTGGCACTGGAACGGGAACGCGGCATCACCATCAAGTCCGCCGTCGTCTCGTTCGCCCTCGACGACCTCACGGTCAATCTGATCGACACACCCGGGCACCCGGATTTCATCGCCGAGGTGGAACGGGTGCTGAGCGTGCTCGACGGCGCCGTGCTGGTGATCTCGGCGGTCGAGGGCGTCCAGGCGCAGACCCGTGTTCTGATGCGGACACTGCGACGCCTGCGCATTCCGACGCTCATTTTCGTGAACAAGGTCGACCGTGGCGGCGCGCGGGAGGAGCCCCTCCTGCGGAGCATCGCCGAAAGGCTCACCCCGGCCGTGATCGCGATGGGACCGGTCGTCGGGCCGGGCCACCCGGATGCCCGCTGTACGCCGTACACCGGGGCCGACGCGGACTTCGCGGACCGGCTGACCGAGCTTCTCGCCGACCACGACGACGCTCTGCTGGCCGCGTACGTCGAGCGCCCGGCGCCGCTCCCGTACAGCAGGCTGCGCGCAGAGCTGGCGGTGCAGACCGGACAGGCGCTGGTGCATCCGGTGTTCTTCGGATCGGCGGTCACCGGAGCGGGTGTGGACGCCCTGACCAGCGGAATCAGGGAATTGCTGCCCGCGAGCAAGGGCGATGCCGACGGGCCGGTCTCCGGCACCGTCTTCAAGGTGGAGCGGGGGCCGGGCGGCGAGAAGATCGCGTACGTCCGGGTGTTCTCGGGCACGGTACGGATCCGCGACCGGCTGCCGTTCGGCCGGGGCGACGGAAGCGCGAGCGGGCGCGAGGACGGGTGCGCGAGCGGGCGCGAGGACGGGTGCGGGGGCGGGCGCGCGAGCGGGCGCGGTGCCGGGAAAGTGACCGCGATCAGTGTCTTCGACCGCGGTTCGGCCGTGCGCGGGGCGGCGGTCGGCGCGGGCCGGATCGCGAAGCTGTGGGGGCTCGGCGGCATTCGGGTCGGCGATCCGGTCGGCGTGCCGGACACGGCCCGGCCGGGGCAGTGGTTCGCGCCGCCGACGCTGGAATCGGTCGTGGTCCCCTGCGCTCCGGCGAGCAGGGGTGAACTGCATTTCGCGCTCGCCCGACTCGCCGAGCAGGACCCCCTGATCAATCTGCGTCAGGACGACATCCGGAAAGAAGTGTCCGTCTCGCTCTACGGCGAGGTGCAGAAGGAGGTCATCCAGGCGACGCTCGCCGATGAATTCGGAATCGACGTCACCTTCCGCGAGACCACGACGATATGCCTGGAACGGCCGAACCGCAGCGGGGCCGCGTACGAGGTGATCGACCAGCACCCCAATCCCTTTCTGGCGACCGTCGGCCTCCGGATCGATCCCGGCCCGGTCGGCAGCGGTATCGAATACCGGCTGGAGGTGGAACTCGGATCGATGCCCTTCTCGCTGATGAGGGCAGTGGAGGAGACCGTCGGGGAGACCCTGCGGCAGGGAATCCACGGCTGGCAGGTGGCCGATTGCACCGTCACCCTGACGCATTCCGGCTACTGGCCGCGGCAGAGCCATTCCCATGCCGTTTTCGACAAGAGCATGTCGAGCACGGCGGGGGATTTCCGCAACCTGACCCCCCTGGTCCTGATGAGCGCGCTGAAACAGGCCGGGACCACGGTTTACGAGCCGATGCACCGCTTCCGCCTGGAACTCCCCGCGGACCTGCTCGGCCCGCTGCTGCCGGTACTCGCGCAGCTGCGTGCCGTCCCCGGGACACCGGTCCCGCACGGTGCCGCATGTGTGCTGGAGGGCGAGATTCCGGCGGCCCGGGTCCACGCACTGCAACAGCGGCTTCCGGCCCTCACGCGCGGCGAAGGGCTCCTGGAATCCTGCTTCGACTCCTATCGCGCGGTCGTGGGCACGCCCCCGGACCGGCCGCGCACCGACCGCGATCCGCTCAACCGCAAGGAGTACCTGCTGCACACGGTGCGCAGGATCGCCGGACGAGGAGAAACGCACTGATTCAGGACTCCTGGGCCCGTCCCCCGCCCGTACACACATGCCCCGACCTGCACGGCTCCCGTTCTGCCCCGATGTAAGGCACCCTGACTCCCTGCCGCCCGCCACCGCCCGCAGGGAGTCGGTACACCCTTGTCCAGAGCTGAGATCGACCACGAACAGAACCATCTCGACCTGCTTCACGCCCGCGTGGAGGCCCTTCGCGAGCACGCCGGGCATCAGCTGGCCGGTGCGCTGCGGGAAACCGGCGGCACCCGGCAGGGGCGGCTGGAGCGGGAGGCGGCCGCCGCCCGGTACGCCGGACAGCTCGCGCGGTACGACGCCGCCGAGAACGGGCTCTGCTTCGGGCGGCTCGACCTGCGCGACGGGGAGCAGCACTACATCGGCCGGATCGGGCTGCCCGCCGAGTCCGCCGACGACGACCCGCTGCTGCTCGACTGGCGTGCCCCGGCAGCCCGCGCGTTCTACGTCGCCACGCCCGCGGCCCCGCACGGGGTGCGCAGACGCCGCCACCTCACCACCCGGGGCCGGCGGGTCGTCCGGCTCGACGACGAAGTGCTCGACCGGGACGGCGTGCCGGACAGCGAGCTGACCGGCGAGGCGGCCCTGCTCGCCTCCCTCGACACCGGCCGCACCGGCCGCATGCACGACATCGTCGCCACTCTCCAGGCCGAGCAGGACGCGATCATCCGCTCCGACCACCGCGGCGTTCTCGTGGTCCAGGGCGGGCCCGGCACCGGCAAGACCGCTGTCGCCCTGCACCGGGCCGCGTATCTGCTCTACACCCACCAGCAGTTGGCCTCCCGCGGCGTCCTGGTCGTCGGCCCCAGCCCCACCTTCGTCGGATACATCGGCCAGGTGCTGCCCGGCCTCGGCGAGAACAGCGTGCTGCTGTCCACCGTCGGAGAGCTGTACCCGGGAGTCCGCGCGGACCGCGCCGAGGAACCGGAGACCGCCGAGCTCAAGGGGCGTACGGAGATGGCGGGCGTCATCGCCGCGGCGGTGCGCGACCGGCAGGTGCCGACGGCGCCCGGGTACGGGGCCGCGCCGGGCCGGGAGGCGGGGGCGGCCGCGGTGGGAAGCGGCCCTTCCGAGGCGCCGGCGGGGTGCGGGCTCGCGGTCGAGTTCGACGGGGACGTCGTCCGCCTCGACCACGAGGAGTGCGTACGCGCCGCCGACACCGCCCGCGCCACCCGGCTGCCGCACAACCTGGCCGCCCCCGTCTTCCGGCGCGAGATCGTGGACGCGCTCGCCCGGCGGTCCGTGGCAGCCACCCGCGACCTCACCGACCGGCTGGAGGCGGACATCGCCGAGGTGCTCGCCGAGGCCGCTCTCGACCGTGCCGTACGCGCCGATCTGGACGCCCTGCCGGGGCTGCTCGGCGACGACGACTCGGCCACCGCGCGCGAACGCACCGAGGCACAGGACATCGACGACGCCCGGCGCCTGCTCGCCGCCGACGCCGACGTACGGGCCGCGCTCGATGCCCTGTGGCCGCCCCTCACCCCGCAGCAGCTCCTCACCGACCTGTACGGGCAGCGCGCGCGCCTGGCCGCCGCCGCGCCCGGACTCACCGACAGGGAAAGGGAGCTGCTGTTCCGCGCACCGGACGGCGCCGCCGGCTGGAGCGCCGCCGATGTGCCGCTGCTGGACGAGGCCGCCGAACTGCTCGGCCGGGACGACCGCGCGGCCGAGGCGGCCGCCGCCCGCGAGCGGGCCGAGGGCGTCGCGTACGCGCAGGGGGTCCTGGACCTCGCGGCGGGCGACGGGGAGGACGAGGAGGAGGGCGGCCTCGCCGGACTGGTCGACGCGCGGACCCTCGCCGGCCGCCACGAGGAACGCACCACCCGTACCGTCGCCGAACGGGCCTTCGCCGACCGGAGCTGGGTCTTCGGCCACATCATCGTCGACGAGGCGCAGGAACTCTCCCAGATGGCCTGGCGGCTGCTGATGCGGCGCTGCCCGACCCGTTCCATGACCCTGGTCGGCGACGTCGCCCAGACCGGCGACGCCGCCGGGGCCTCCTCGTGGGCGTCCGCGCTCGCCCCGCACGTCGGCGACCGGTGGCGGCAGTCGTCGCTCACCGTCAACTACCGCACCCCCGCCGAGATCATGGCGTCCACCGCGGATGTGCTCGCCGCGCTCGGCCCCGGGCTCGAACCGCCGCGCTCCGTACGGGAGACGGGCGTCGCCCCCTGGCGGCTGCGCACCGACGACACCGCCCGCGCCCTCGCCGACCTGGCCGCGAAGGAGGCGGCGGCGCTCGACGAGGGCCGGCTCGCCGTGATCGTCCCCGACGCGCGGCGGGACGAACTGGGAGCCGCGGTCGCCCGAGCGGTGCCGGGGGCGGCGTACGGGGAGGAGCCCGACCTGGAGAACCGGGTCGTGGTCCTCGGCGTGCGACAGGCCAAAGGGCTGGAGTTCGACGCGGTACTGCTGGCCGACCCCGCGGCCGTCCTCGGCCGTTCGGCGCGGGGCCTGAACGACCTGTACGTGGCCCTGACCCGGGCGACACAACGCCTGGGCATCGTCCACGAGGGTCCGGCCCCCGAGGTACTGGCGGCAGCGGTGACGGAACGGCGGTGACGGGGCAGGGATGACGGAGCGGGAGGGCGGGGCGAGGGGGGAGACCACGCATCCCGCGCCCCAGTGCCGTGACCGGCCATGTTTGCCCCGTCGCGTCGCCCGGCACGCACGCTCGCAGCGTTGGCCGAAAGCCCTGGTAGCTCCGCTACAAGGACTTTCGTCCGCCTTGTGACCGCACGCACCGGGCACCGCTCCTCACTGGGCAAACGTTGCCGGTCACGGCACTAGTTCAGCAGCGCCCGCGCCGCCCGCGCCCTCCGCCGGATCGCTTCCGCCGCTTCGGGCTCGACCCCGTCGACCACATCCGCGTACGCCTCCATCTCCGCCGCCCCGCGCAGAAACTGCCCGCTCTGCACGAGCAACTGCGCCCGCTCGTACCGCAGCCGTGCCGGGTGCGAGGGCAGCAGCAGGGAGAGGTCCACCGCCCACAGCGCCACATCCGTCCGCTCCGGGCGGGCCGCCGCCCACGCCCTGATGTTGTTCAGGATCCGCAGCACGATCTCCAGCGGCCGCGCGGGCACCAGCATCGACTCCTCCAGCGGCTCCCCGGTCGCCCCCGCCACCAGCAGCTCCGCGTCCTGCCCGGTCATCGGGCGACCGCCGTCGAACGGGTCGGCCAGCACCCGCTCGGCCGGATCGCCGAATCCGACGACGAAATGGCCGGGCAGCGCCACCCCGTACACCGGAGCGCCCGCCCGCCGCGCCACCTCGATCCACACCACGGACAGCAGGATCGGCAGCCCGCGCCGCCGCCGCAGCACCTCGTGCAGCAGCGACGACTCCAGCCGCTGGTAGTCCGCCGACGAGCCCGCGAAGCCGCACCGCTCGCCGAGCAGCCCGGCCAGCGCCGAGGCCCAGGCCCGGCCGCCCCGCACCCCGTACGGAAGCCGGCCCGCCAGCTCGTCCAGTTCGATCTGCGCCGCGTCGATCCCGTCCGTGCCCAGCGCCGGGTCGGCCACCGCGCCCAGCAGCAGGCAGAGCAGCGCGAGGTCCGGCCGCTCGGCGCGCGCCTCCTCGGCGAACTGCCGGCACCACTCGTCACGCCCGGGGTGTCCGGGCCCGTCAGGCCGGTGAGGACTCATCACGTTCGCCCGCCCCGCCCCGTCACGCCGACCGGAAGTGGTGGTACCGGTGATGGACCGCGAACCCCATGCCCTCGTACAGCGCCCGCGCCCCGTCGTTGTCCGCCTCCACCTGGAGCCACGCCGCCGAGGCGCCCTCGTCCAGGGCCTTGCGGGCGAGCGCGGCCATCACGCCGGAGGCGAGACCCCGGCGCCGCTGCGCGGGGTCCACCTCGACGGCCATGAAACCGGCCCAGCGCCCGTCCACCACACACCGCCCGATCGCGGCGGGCGCCGCGCCCCCGGCCTCGCCGGGCACGGTGGCGAACCACACCGACGGGCCGCCGCGCAGCACCTTCAGGACGTGCGGCCCCGGAGTCTCGAAGCGCTGGTAGCGGGAGAGCCACGCCTCGTCGAGGTCCCGGCTCAGCCGCACCCGGGACACCTCGGCGTCCAGATCCCCGATCGGCGCCAGCGCGGCAATCCGTACCTCCGCCGTCACCTCGCGCCGCCAGCCGCGCTCCTCCAGCTCGGCACAGAGCAGCTCCTGGGTGCCCTCGGCGCCGGTCGCGGTCTGGACGTACGCGGGCAGGTCCCGCTCCGCGTACCACCGCCCGACGTGTCCGAGCGCCTCGTCGAGCGGCATGCCCGGGTCGCCGAGCGGCAGGACGGAGTTGGCGCGCCGGGTGAAGCCCCGGGCGGCGCGCAGCCGCCAGTCGCCCAGCGGCTCGCTCTCCTCGGGCGGCCAGGCGCGGGCGCAGATGGGCGCGAGCTCGTCGAAGGAGGCCGCGGGGCCGCGCCGCCGGGCCGGGGCGGCGGGCACGACCTTGCCCGCCACCAGCGTCGATTCCGTGATGCGGACGGAATCACCGCTCTTCGCTGTGATCGACAGCACACCGTGGTCCCACGATGTGAGAACACCGACCGTGTCGGTGAATTTCGCCCCTTGCGAGCCACGTTCCGACATGCGCCGGACTGATACCCGTTTGCCCACGTCAGCCGGTGTAATTCGGACTTCGAGTTGTCCGCCGACGGTGAATTCCACAGCTCTCTCCGCCCCTCCTGTTCGGTTCGTGCCCGGGAACGGAGATACTAGGTGTGGGCATCGACGACGCCGCGCTCCCGCGCGAGAGCCAACGCCCTACCGAGGAGGAACGACAGCGTGACCTACGTCATCGCGCAGCCTTGTGTCGACGTGAAGGACAAGGCCTGCATCGAAGAGTGCCCCGTCGACTGCATCTACGAGGGCCAGCGGTCCTTGTACATCCACCCGGACGAATGCGTCGACTGCGGAGCCTGTGAGCCGGTGTGCCCGGTCGAGGCGATCTTCTACGAGGACGACACCCCGGAGGAGTGGAAGGACTACTACAAGGCGAACGTCGAGTTCTTCGACGACCTCGGGTCGCCCGGTGGTGCCTCCAAGCTGGGCCTGATCGAACGCGACCACTCGTTCATCGCCGCTCTGCCGCCGCAGAACCAGTAGTCGGCGCCGGCACGTGCGCCGCCCCGGTCCCGTACGGCTCGTCCCCGTGCGGGACCGAGGCGTTTGTGCCGCCGGACGGCCCGTGACCGAGCAGAGCCCATGAGCCCGAGGACCTCGTCGACCCGAGTGCCCCTCGTGGCCCGACCGGGCCTCGTCATCCCCGTACGAGAAAGCAGAGATCCGTGTCCGCAGTCTCCTCCCGTCTCCCGGTCTTCCCCTGGGACAGGCTCGCGCCCTACAAGTCGACGGCCGCCGCCCACCCGGACGGCATCGTGGACCTGTCCGTCGGCACCCCCGTCGACCCGGTGCCCGAGCTGATCCAGCGGGCGCTCGTCGCCGCAGCGGACAGCCCCGGCTATCCGACGGTGTGGGGGACCGCCGAGCTGCGGGACGCGATCACCGGCTGGGTGGAGCGGCGGCTCGGCGCCGTCTCCGTGGCACACGAGAACATCCTGCCGGTCGTCGGCTCCAAGGAGCTGGTGGCCTGGCTGCCGACCCAGCTCGGTCTCGGCGCGGGCGACCGGGTGGCATACCCGCGCCTCGCCTACCCGACGTACGAGGTGGGTGCCCGGCTCTGCGGCGCCGAGCCCGTCGTCTACGACGACCCGACCGAGCTGGACCCGGCCGGCCTGAAACTGCTCTGGCTCAACTCCCCGTCCAACCCGACCGGCCGCGTCCTGTCCAAGGACGAGCTGATCCGGATCGTCGCCTGGGCGCGCGAGCACGACGTGCTGGTCTTCAGCGACGAGTGCTACCTGGAGCTGGGCTGGGACGCCGAACCCGTCTCCGTGCTGCACCCGGACGTCTGCGGTGGTACGTACGAGGGCGTCGTCGCCGTCCACTCGCTCTCCAAGCGCTCCAACCTGGCCGGGTACCGTGCGGCCTTCATCGCGGGCGACGCGTCCGTCCTCGGCGATCTGCTGCTGATCCGCAAGCACGGCGGCATGATGACGTCCGCCCCGGTCCAGGCGGCGGCGGTCGCGGCGCTCGGTGACGACGAGCACGTCGCCGAGCAGCGGACCCGGTACGCGGAGCGGCGCGCGGCCCTGCGCACGGCGCTGGAGGCCCACGGCTTCCGGATCGAGCACAGCGAGGCGAGCCTCTACCTGTGGGCGACGCGCGACGAACCCTGCTGGGAGACCGTGGAGTACCTGGCGGAACTCGGCATCCTGGTGGCGCCGGGCGACTTCTACGGGCCCGCCGGTGACCGTTTCGTGCGCGTGGCGTTCACGGCGACGGACGAGCGGGTGGCCGCCGCGGTCAAGCGACTGGCCTGACGGCCGACGGCACATCACACGCGAGGGGCCTCGGGAGTGCGCACTCCCGAGGCCCCTCGCGTGTGACGCGCCGGCCGGTGGCCGGTGCGGGTCAGCCGATCGGCAGACCCTTCGTGGGCAGACCCTGGGTGGGCAGACCGCCCTGGGTCGCGGCACCGGCGGCGCTGCCGAGGACCTCGCCCGCGCTGCCCGCGGCACCGCCGGCGGCGTTCTGCACGGCGGGGGCGGCCTGGGCGCCGGCCTTGCCGACGGTCTTGCCCGCCGCCGGGAGGGTCGTCCCGACGATCTTGCCGCCGGTCTCGCCCGCCGCCTTGGTGCCCTGCTGCGACGCGCCGTCGACCGTCTTGCCGAGGCCGGCGCCGTCGACGGTGGTCAGACCGCCGAGCTCCGGGGTCTGCGGGAGCGCCGCGGCACCTGCGGCTCCGGCCGCACCGACCACGGGGGCCGCACCCGCGGCGATCAGCAGCGCGGCACGGGCGATCCGGCGGGTCAGGGGGAGGGACATGATGCTCCTTCGACGGAATGAGGAAAGTGAGGAATCGGTCTGTCCGTTGATCGGACGCAATGACAACCGTCGTAAGGGCGGGGGAGGTTGCGGTGCACCGAGGTAAAGAGTCGGCAATGCGTCACATAATCCGCCATGGACGAACCCGGACGCACGCCCCATTCCCGAATGGCCCGATGAACCGTCACTTCTCCTTGTACGCAGGGGAGTTGGGGATCGGGGCAGAGGCGACGGGAACCGCCGTGCGAGAGGATGTTCCGATGAGCTCGGACCACGCCTCCGGGTGGCCTTCCGTACTACTGAACGACTGCCGCATGAGGCGGTGTGGAGCGGCTTTCGTGCGGGGCGGCTACCGGACGAGCCGCATGCGGACCTCGGCGGTGCCCGATTCCCCGTGCTCCGTCCGCCATCCCGACCCCGCCTTCCACACCCGGCCCGCGTACGCGACCTCGTCCAGCCGGAGCGTCTCGGACTGTGCGACCGCCCAGTGCGCGAGCTCCCAGCCGCGCCGCGACGGGTCGTCGTCCCCGGCGGGGAGGGTCGCCCGCACCGGCACCGAGACGGTGCTCCCGACCCCCGCCGGCGCACCGGCCGCGCCCTTCCCGTCCGCCCGCGCCGACAGCTGCTCCGGCGGCAGCACGTCCTTGCCGAAGGCGCGCACCAGCTGCGTCCGCACCCGCGCCGCGTCGGCCGTCGCGGCCGTGGTCCGCGGCGGCGTGCAGTTCAGCGCGGCGGGCGTACGGCCGGTCAGCGCGGCCGCCAGCAACGCCGCGTCCGGCTCGTGCTTCGCGTACGCCTGCGGGAAGCCGCTGCGCTGGACCCGCTGCGCGGCGACCGTCAGCGGCAGCCGCGAATAGCCGGGGACCTCGGCCAGGTGCCGGTAGAACTCCCCGGCGGAGTAGACCGGGTCCAGGATCTGCTTCTCGGTGCCCCAGCCCTGCGAGGGGCGCTGCTGGAACAGCCCCAGCGAGTCCCGGTCGCCGTGATCGATGTTGCGCAGCCCCGACTCCTGCAACGCCGTCGCCAGCGCGATCGTCACCGCGCGCTCCGGCATCCCGCGCGAGGAGCCGACCGCGGAGATCGTCGCGGCGTTCGAGGCCTGCTCCGCGCTCAGCCAGTACGTACGGCTCTTGCCGGCCGAACCGTCGGCGGACTCCACGGTGCACCCTTCGGCGCTCTGGTTGCCCGATATGTACTGCACGGTCAGATAGCCGCCCAGCGCGGCGAGGACGCCGAGGGCGGCCGCGGCACGGAGGAGACGGCTGCGGCCGGTGTGTCGGCGGGGGGAGACGGTCCGGGGCACGGGGCCACCGTACTGGAGTACAGGGCCGGGCCGAGGGCCCAGTCCATCAGGTCCTGTTCCGTTCCCTTAGGGTCGGTTCCATGCCTGAAAGCACGCTTGACCTCACTCTGGACGGCCCCGCGCTCACCGCCCGGCTCGTCGACTTCCCGTCGGTCAGCGGGCAGGAGAAGGAGCTCGCCGACGCGATCGAGTCGGCGCTGCGCCCCCTGCCGCACCTGACCGTCGACCGGCACGGGAACAACGTCGTCGCGCGGACGGACCTGGGCCGTGCCGAACGGGTCGTACTCGCCGGACACATCGACACCGTGCCGATCGCCGGCAATGTGCCGTCCCGGCTCGACGACGACGGCGTGCTGTGGGGCTGCGGCACCTCCGACATGAAGTCGGGTGTCGCCGTGCAGCTGAGGATCGCCGCGACCGTGCCCGAGCCCAACCGCGACCTCACCTTCGTCTTCTACGACAACGAAGAGGTCGCCGCGCATCTCAACGGGCTCGGCCACGTCGCCGCCGCCCACCCCGAATGGCTGACCGGCGACTTCGCGGTCCTCCTGGAGGGCTCCGACGCCCAGGTCGAGGGCGGCTGCCAGGGCACGCTGCGGGTCTTCCTCCGCACGGAAGGGGAGCGGGCCCACTCCGCGCGCGGCTGGATGGGGTCCAACGCCATCCACGCCGCCGCGCCGGTCCTGGCCCGCCTCGCTGCGTACGAACCGCGCCGCCCGGTCATCGACGGCCTCGAATACCGCGAGGGCCTGAACGCGGTACGGATCGAGGGCGGCGTCGCCAACAACGTCATCCCCGATGCCTGCACCGTCGTCGTCAACTTCCGGTACGCCCCCGACCGCACCGCCGAGGAGGCCCTGGCCCACGTCCACGAGGTCTTCGCGGACTGCGGAGTCGCCGAATTCACCGTCGACGACCACTCGGGCGCGGCCATGCCCGGCCTCTCCCACCCGGCGGCCAAGGCGTTCATGGCGGCGGTCGGGGGCACCGCCCGGCCCAAGTTCGGCTGGACCGACGTCTCCCGCTTCGGCTCCCTCGGCATCCCCGCGGTGAACTACGGACCCGGCGACCCGCTCTTCGCGCACAAGCGGGACGAGCACGTGGTGGTCGACCGGATCACCCACTGCGAGGAGCGGCTCCGCTCCTGGCTCACCAGCTGACCCACGGCATTCCCCTCGCCGTAACCTCGGTGGATCTACCCTGACCTGACACGGATGGTCATCGGTGATGGTCATCGATCGTCGTCGGAGGGAGCAGGTCATGGGCAACCCCGAGGGAGCGCAGGTCCCCGAGGAGCAGCGGCAGGGGCCGGTACTGCGCCGCAGGGACCAGGTACAGCCCGGCACCACCGACCAGCGGCTGCTGGACACCGAGGGCGACTCCGAGTGGGTGCACACCGACCCGTGGCGGGTGATGCGCATCCAGTCGGAGTTCGTCGAAGGGTTCGGCGCCCTCGCCGAGCTGCCGAGCGCCATCAGCGTCTTCGGCTCGGCCCGCACCCCGGTCGGCGGGCCGGACTACGAGGCGGGCGTACGGATCGGCAAGGCCCTGGTCGAGGCCGGCTTCGCGGTGATCACCGGAGGCGGCCCCGGAGCCATGGAGGCGGCGAACAAGGGGGCGCGGGAGGCGAAGGGCGTCTCGGTCGGCCTCGGCATCGAGCTGCCCTTCGAGTCCGGTCTCAACCCGCACGTCGACATCGGCGTCAACTTCCGCTACTTCTTCGTCCGCAAGACGATGTTCGTGAAGTACGCGCAGGGCTTCGTCGTCCTGCCGGGCGGCCTCGGCACCCTGGACGAGCTCTTCGAGGCCCTCACCCTCGTCCAGACGGGCAAGGTCACCCGCTTCCCGATCGTGCTGTTCGGCACCGCGTACTGGAGCGGGCTCGTGGACTGGTTGCGGGACACGGTGGTGGCACAGGGCAAGGCGTCCGAGCACGACCTGCTCCTGTTCCACGTCACCGACGACGTGGACGAGGCGGTCAACCTCGTCACGAAGGAGGTCGGCCGGGTCGGCCAGTAAGGGCTGTCCCGCAATGCCCGGCGGGCGTGCGAGGGCAGCCACGGCACCTCGCCGCGTTGTCGGAACGCCCGAACACATCCAGTACTAGGGCGTCCCTCCGCCGTGCGATGCACCGCATCCGACGCCGCACGCCGATCCACCAGGGGCTACGGGACAGCCCTGAGGGCGTCCGCACGGACGGGCCGGCCCGCCGCGAACGGCGGCAGGATCCGGCCCGTCCGGCCGCCGGAGCGCGGGGTCCGGGGCGGAGCCCCGATCGTTCACGCCAGCCCGCGCCGCGCGACCGCCGGCTCCCGGTGCCCCGCGATGGACGCCACCATGTCCAGCACCTGCCGCGTCTCCGCCACCTCGTGCACCCGGTACACCCGCGCCCCCAGCCACGCCGACACGGCCGTCGTCGCCAGCGTCCCGATCACCCGTTCCTTCACCGGCCGGTCGAGCGTCTCCCCGACGAAGTCCTTGTTGGACAGCGATACGAGGACCGGCCACCCGGTCTCCGTCATCTCCTCCAGCCGACGCGTCGCCTCCAGCGAGTGCCGGGTGTTCTTCCCGAAGTCGTGACCGGGGTCGATCATGATCCCGTCCGGCCGCACCCCGAGCCCGACCGCCCGCTCGGCCAGCCCGGCCGTCACCCGCAGGATGTCCGCCATCACGTCGTCGTACGCGATCCGGTGCGGCCGGGTCCGCGGTTCGGCGCCGCCCGCGTGCGTGCACACCAGGCCGGCCCCGTACCGCGCGGCGACCTCCGCGAGCTTCGGGTCGACGCCGCCCCACGCGTCGTTCAGCACGTCCGCGCCGGCCTCGCAGACCGCCTCGCCGACGTCGTGGCGCCAGGTGTCGACGCTGATCACCACGTCCGGGTGGCGGCGCCGCACCTCCGCGACGAACCCCACCGTGCGACGGGCCTCCTCCTCGGCGGTCACCTCGTCACCGGGGCCCGCCTTCACCCCGCCGATGTCGACGATCGCCGCGCCGTCCGCCACCGCCTGCTCGACCCGGGCGAGCGCCGGTTCGTCCCGGAACGTCGCGCCCTGGTCGTAGAAGGAGTCCGGGGTACGGTTCACGATCGCCATGATCACCGGCTCGTGCGCACCGAATTCGCGCCGCCCCAGCCTGAGCGCACCGCTTCGCATCCCGTGTTTCTCCTCTGGTAGATCGCCCGTGGGTCGCCTGCGACCCTAACTGTCGGTGCCGCATGGCACGATCGGAGCCGGACAGGTTTCCGCTTCCGGGGAGATGCGCGTGTTCTGGTTCTTGCTGCTGGCGATGGTGGTGGTCGTGGCCGCGGTCACCCTCGCGGTGGTCGGCGGGGGGAAGAGCGCCGTCCTGCAGGACGTGGCGCCCGAGCAACTGACCGACCCGCTGCCGACGACGCGTCCGGTCGGCCGTGCGGATGTCGAGGCGCTGCGGCTGCCGGTGGCCGCGCGCGGCTACCGCATGACGGATGTCGACGAGGCACTCGACCGGCTCGGTGCCGAGCTGGCCGAGCGGGACGCGCGGATCGCGGAGCTGGAGTCGGCGCTGGCCGGGGCGCAGGCGACCGCGGTCGGCGGTCCGGATCTCCTCAAGCGGCCGGAGGACCGGCCGCAGCTGCCCCCGGAGCCACCCGGGGACCGTCCGAGGGCGCCGTGGGAGGTGTCCTCTCAGGAGACCCGGAGCGAACCCCGGCCGGATCCGGGGCAGCCTCCCCGACCCACCCAGCGACCCGGAGAGGAGCCCCGACGATGAGCGGCGGCGCGGAAACGGCCCCGGACGGCGGACTGCGTTGTCCCTGGGGGCTCTCCACCGAGGACTACCTCGCGTACCACGACACCGAATGGGGCAGGCCCGTCCACGGCGACGACGCCCTGTTCGAACGGCTCTGCCTGGAGGCGTTCCAGTCGGGCCTCTCCTGGCTGACGATCCTGCGCCGCCGCGAGGGCTTCCGCTCCGCCTTCGCCGGGTTCAAGATCCCCGCCGTGGCGGAGTTCACCGACGCCGACAAGGAGCGGCTCCTCGCCGACGCCGGCATCATCCGCAACCGGGCGAAGATCGAGGCGACCCTCGCCAACGCCAAGGTGCTGGCCGACTGGCGCCCCGGCGAGCTGGACGAGCTGATCTGGTCCCACGCCCCCGACCCGGCCGGCCGCCCGGCACCGCGCACCGTCGCGGACGTGCCCGCGGTCACCCCGGAGTCCGCGGCGCTGGCCAAGGACCTCAAGAAGCGCGGGCTGCGGTTCGTCGGACCGACGACGGCCTACGCCCTGATGCAGGCCTGCGGGCTGGTCGACGACCACCTGGCCGACTGCGTGGCGCGCGGCACCGGGGCGTAGACCCGGGGGGCCGGCTACCGCCCGAGGTACTTCGGCCTCTCCTTGTTTAGGAACGCCTGCACCGCGATCGTGTGGTCCTCGGACGCGCCCGCCTTCGTCTGGAGTTCGTCCTCCTTCTCCAGCGCCTCGCTCAGCGTGTGAGCGGCGCCGTAGGCCAGGGACTCCTTGAGCGAGGCGTACGCCACCGTGGGACCGGACGCCAGGGCGCGGGCCACGGCGGCGGCCTCGGCCGCCAGGTCGGCGGCGGGCACCAGCTTGTTCACGATGCCCAGCTCGTGGGCGTCCTGCGCGGAGACCGAACGCGGGAAGAGCAGCAGGTCCGCGGCGCGGCTCCGGCCGATCAGGCGGGGCAGCGTCCAGGAGACGCCCGAGTCGGCGGTGAGGGCGACTCCGGCGAAGGACGTGTTGAACGAGGCGGTGTCGGCGGCCACCCGGTAGTCGCAGGCCAGCGCGAACCCGAAACCGGCGCCGGCCGCGACCCCGTTCACCCCGGCCACGACCGGCTTGGGCATCTCGGTGAGGGCCCGCACGATCGGGTTGTAGTGCTCCTTCACGGTGCTCAGCGCATTGCCGCCACCGGACTCACGGGCCTCGTCGAGCTTGCCGACGTGCTCCTTCAGATCCTGGCCGACGCAGAAGGCACGCCCGGTCGCGGTGAGCAGGACGGCCCGTACGGCGGTGTCGGCCGCCGCGGACTCCAGCGCCTCCCGGAGCGCCACCTTGGCCGCGGTGTTCAGGGCGTTCATCGCGTCGGGACGGTTGATCGTGATCGTCGCGAGCCCGTCGCTCACGTCGTAGAGCACGCTGTCCGCCAACTGGTCGGCCATTTCGCTGTCCCCTCTGCACCTCGGGCAATGCCTGTCCAGGCAAGCATGGCCGACCCGGGGCGGAGACGACATGTGACCTGCGTCTAACAATTGCGCTCCGTTGGAGGGGGGAAGAGGGCGGAGTATCGCAGCTGGATCGCCGAATTGGGTGGTTTTGAGAGAGCGCGTTGCGCAAGCGATGCAGACCGATGTTGGTCATCGGGGTCTGTGATGCGGGATAATGGCCTGGAAGCAATGTGTTCGATGCCGGTGACACAGCGCCTGTCATGGGGCCGCCGGTTGCGATGAGCTGGTTTCAGGAAGGGGAACGAGCATGGCGGCCATGAAGCCGCGGACGGGCGACGGCCCGCTCGAGGTGACAAAGGAGGGGCGGGGCATCGTCATGCGCGTTCCGCTCGAAGGCGGCGGTCGGCTTGTCGTGGAGCTGACTCCGGACGAGGCCGATGCCCTCGGCGATGCCCTCAAGAAGGTCGTCGGCTGAGCAGAGGCGCCCACACTTCTTCGCTGCCCCGGCACGGTACCCGTGCCGGGGCAGCGATGCGTCCGCCACCGGTGTGCCGACGGAACCGGGTCCGCGGACCGAGCCGGCCGGGCGCTTCGGACGCCGCGGCGGCAGGATCGAGCCCGTCCGGCGGCTGAGGGCATCCGCGGCCGCCGGTCGGGGGCAGGTCCTTCCCCCGTCCCTCGCACCCGGGGTGGGGTGTCAGCCCCTCCGCACCGCGCACAGCAAGCCGTCGCCCACCGGCAGCAGCGTCGACATCAGCTCCTGGCTCTCGCGTACCGCCCGCAGCAGCTCCCGCAGCCGCAGCACCTCCGCGGGCTGCGCCGCGGAGTCGATCGTCCGGCCGTCCGCGAAGACGCCCTCGAAGCAGACCAGACCGCCGGGCCGCAGCAGGCGCAACGATTCAGCGAGGCAGTCCAGGCTCTCCAGCCGGTCGCCGTCGCAGAACACGAGGTCGTATCCGCCGTCGGCGAGCCGCGGCAGCACGTCCAGGGCGCGGCCGGGAATGAAGCGGGCCCGATTGGCGGCGTACCCCGCGGCCCGGAACGCCTCACGGGCGAACTGCTGGCGCTCGGGCTCGGGGTCGACCGTGGTCAGCACTCCGTCGGGCCGCATGCCGTGCAGTAGATAGAGTCCGGACACGCCGGTCCCGGTGCCGATTTCGGCCACCGCTTTGGCGTCCGTCGTGGCAGCGAGCAAGCGCAGCGCGGCGCCGGTACCTGGCGACACCGGGCGGAGCCCTGCCTCCTGGGCCCGGTCCCGGGCCCAGTGCAATGCTTCGTCCTCGGCGACAAAGGCGTCGGCGAACGCCCAGCTCGTCTGCCGGTTGGCGGTAATGACCCTCTCCTGTCCCCGTAGTTGGCGCAACGGTGACTGTATCCGCTGCACCCGGGAACCCGCAGATGGGACCAGGCGTTGTCCAAGGGCAGGGGAAAGCGCATGGAATCGGCCCGCGGATCGGGTCCGGGAGTCATGGGCCGGCTGTTCCCGGGGTGATCCCCGGCCCCAGCAGGAAAAAGGCTTATCCGGAGCTAACGGGCGAGGTCGCTATGGTAGGGGCTCCACTGGACACCACCAGAGCCGATAGGGGAGGTGCGGCTGCGCCTGTGGATCGGAGAGGAGTGCTGCGGCGCTTTCTCAGGTCGGCGGGTGAGCCGAAATCCGTGACCAACTTCGCTGACCGTTCTTCCAACGTCTCCGCACCGACCGCGACCTTCGCCTCAGACGCGGACTCCCAGGCGTGGACGCCGCCCTCATGGGAAGAGATCGTCAGCACGCACAGCGGCCGTGTGTACCGCCTCGCCTACCGGCTGACGGGCAACCAGCACGATGCGGAGGACCTCACCCAAGAGGTCTTCGTGCGTGTGTTCCGGTCGCTGTCGACCTATACGCCGGGCACCTTCGAGGGCTGGCTGCACCGCATCACGACCAACCTGTTCCTGGACATGGTCCGTCGTAAGCAGCGGATCCGCTTCGACTCCCTCGGTGACGACGCCGCCGAGCGGCTGCCGAGCCGTGAGCCGTCCCCGCAGCAGGTCTTCAACGACACGCATTTCGACGCGGACGTGCAGCAGGCGCTGGACACTCTCGCGCCGGAATTCCGTGCCGCCGTCGTGCTCTGCGACATCGAGGGCCTCTCGTACGAGGAGATCGCCGCGACGCTGGGCGTGAAGCTCGGCACCGTGCGCAGCCGTATCCACCGCGGTCGCTCGCACCTGCGCAAGGCGCTCAAGCACCGTTCGCCCGAGGCCCGTGCCGAGCAGCGCTCGCTGGCGGGCGCGATCCTGGCAGGGGAGGGCGGAACGGCGTGAGTGGCACAGGCCCGACCCCTGCGGAACAGCACCTGGGGGACCGGCTCGCCGCGCTTGTCGACGGCGAGCTGAAACACGACGCTCGCGAACGGGTCCTCGCCCATCTCGCGACCTGCGCCAAGTGCAAGGCCGAGGCCGCGGCCCAGCGACGTCTGAAGAGCGTCTTCGCGCAGTCCGCCCCGCCTTCGCCGTCCGAGGGGTTCCTTGCCCGGTTGCAGGGCCTTCCCGGGGGACCGGGGGGTGACGACGACAGCGAGGGAAGACCATTCGGCGGCTCCGGGCGCTTCGCGGACGGGTTCTTCCCCGTGATCCAGCAGTCCGGCAGCCGCACCGATCCGCCGGGGAATTCACCTCTGGGAGGCTTCGGTTTCTTCCCGGCTCCGCACGGCTCGACCGCGATTCTGCCGGGCGGGTCGTCCTCCCGTTCGGGCTTCCGGATCCATGAGGTGGGCCGCGAGCCGGACCGGTCGCCGTGGCGCGGCCGGAGATTCGCCTTCGCGGCGGCCAGCGCCGTGTCGCTGGCGGCCATCGCCCTGGGCGGTGCCCTGCCCACGGGCGCGGGTCCCAACGCCCCGGCACGGGCGGCGGGCGCAGGCAACACGGTGACTCCGCTGGACGCCGCTTCCCGCAGCGAGGGCGGCAGCTCGGTGAGCCGCCGCAGCGGTGGCGGCCAGGGTGCGCTGTCCGGGACCGGGGCGGGCGACCGCTCGACCGCCGACGCTGCCCCGCTTCCCCGGCCGGACTTCACACCGGCGGTGGTTTCCACCGGTCCCGCACTGCTCTCCTCCGGAGACCTCTCTTCCGGGAACCTCGCGTCCGGGACCCTGGCGTCCGGAACGCTCGCGGGGAACACCTTCGCCGTTCAGGGACTGACCAATGTGTCCGCGCCCCCTCTGATACGCCCGACCGGTACCACCCCGCTCTTCGCACAGGTGCTCGGGCGGCTCGCCCCCCAGTCCCCGGCTCCCTCGGTGTCGCCGTCCTGGACGCCTCCGTCGGCCTCGGCCCTCCCCACCCCCGCCGATCGCGGTCTGCCGCTTTCCTCCCGGCGCTGACCGGGGTCTGCGCAGGCATTCGCAAACCTGGTTGAATTCCGGGAGCAGTTCCGGGAGGGACGCCCCCGAGGGGGCGTGCAGAGGCCAGTTGCGGCAGTTGCGGGGAGAACATGGAAGACGGGAAGTCCACCGGGCCGAAGGCGAAATGGTGGAGCCGGCCCGCGCCGGGACGCACCACCCGCACAGCGCCGGACGAGCCGTCCCCCGCCGAGGACACGGCGCCCACGACCGGTACGGCCGGTACGGCGGACGCGACGGCCGTCATGGGCACCAGGGACGCGACGGCCGCAGATGCGGCGGACGCGACGGGTGTGACGGAGGCGGGCGTACACCCGGCCGGGGCACCGACACCCGAGCCGGTGTCGCCGCCCGCGCCCGAGCCCATGGCGCCCGTACCAGCCACGCGGCCCATGGCGCCGCTGCATCAGCCCGATGAGTACAGCACCCCGCCCTACGGCGGACCCGGCCCCTGGGCGCCCGCACCCCCCGTGCAGCGGCCGGTTCCGACCCCCGCGCACGGCACCCCCGTTCCCGCGCAGTACGCGGGAACGAACGGCGCGGGCCTCCCCACGGCACCGAACTACCCTGCGGCACCGACCCACCCCGCGGCACCGCCCGTCCCCGCCGCGCCGACCCACCCCGCCGCTCCCGGGTTCACGCCCCCGCCCACACCCCCGTTGCCGGAGCAGGCCCAGCCGACGCAGTGGCTCCAGTACGACCCCTGGGGTGCGCCCCGGCAGCCGCTGACCAACCCGGGTCCGCCCCTCGGCGCCGACGGCGGCCGCAAGAAGAACCGCCGCGGCTCCCTCCTCGTGGGCGCGGTACTGCTCGCCCTGGTGGCGGGCGGCATCGGCGGCGGCATCGGCGCCTACATCGAGCGCAACGGCGGCCTCACCCAGGTCGAGCTTCCGCAGACCGGCCGCAGCAGCGGCGGCCGCGCCCCCGACAGCGTCGCGGGCATCGCCGCCAGCGCACTGCCCAGCGTGGTCACCCTCCATGTCAGCGGCACGACCGAATCCGGCACCGGTACCGGATTCGTGCTCGACAACTCCGGTCACATCCTCACCAACAACCATGTCGTCGCCCCGGCCGGGTCCGGCGGCGAGATCACCGTGACGTTCAGCGGCGGCGAGACCGCGCGCGCCGAGGTCGTCGGCAAGGACAGCGGCTACGACCTGGCCGTGGTCAAGGTCAGCGGCGTCTCCGGCCTCAAGCCGCTGCCGCTCGGCAACTCCGACAACGTGCAGGTCGGCGACCCCGTGGTGGCCATCGGGGCCCCCTTCGACCTGTCCAACACCGTGACCTCCGGCATCATCAGCGCCAAGGACCGGCCGATCACCGCGGGCGGCGAGAAGGGCGACGGCAGCGACGTCAGCTACGTCGACGCGCTGCAGACCGATGCGCCGATCAACCCGGGCAATTCCGGTGGTCCGCTCGTCGACACCGATGCCCATGTCATAGGCATCAACAGCGCCATCCGTGCCGCCGACAGCGATTCGAGCGCCGAGGGCGGGCAGTCCGGTTCCATCGGACTCGGCTTCGCCATCCCGATCAACCAGGGCAAGCGGGTCGCCGAGGAGCTGATCAACACCGGGAAGGCCACTCACCCGGTGATCGGCGTCACATTGGACATGAAGTACACGGGGGACGGCGCCAAGGTCGGCACGAAGGGGTCGGCCGGCAAGCCCGCGGTGACCCCTGACGGGCCCGGGGCCAAGGCCGGGATCAAGCCCGGGGACGTCATCACCGAGGTCGACGGCCGACGGGTGCACAGCGGCGAGGAGCTGATCGTGAAGATCCGCGCGCACCGGCCCGGCGACCGTTTGGACCTCGGCCTGACCCGAGGTGGTAAAGACCTGTCCATCTCTTTGACCCTTGGTTCGGCAACCGGCACGTGACGGCGGCGGGACGCTACCGCGCGGACAGATTCGGCGGGTACCGTGGGCCGGGTCCGGACCTCGACCGACACGGTCTCGGAGAACACGAGGAGCAACAGGGTGTTCAATGACATAGGCGTACTCGAGCTGGCGACGCTCGCGATCCTGGGCGTGCTGATCTTCGGCCCGGACAAGCTGCCCAAGGTCATCCAGGACGCCTCGCGCTTCATCCGCAAGGTCCGTGAGTTCTCGGAGAGCGCCAAGGAGGACATCCGCACGGAGCTCGGCCCGGAGTTCAAGGACTTCGAGTTCGAGGACCTCAACCCCAAGACGTTCGTCCGCAAGCAGCTCATGGACGGCAACGACGATCTGGGGCTGAAGGAGATCCGCGAGAGCTTCGACCTGCGCAAGGATCTGGCCGAGGTCACCGACGCGGTGAACGGACGGGAGAGCGCGGCCGTGGAGTCCGCGGACTCCCGTGGCGGCGTGTCGAGCGGCTCGGCGATCACCGCAGCCAACGGCTCCGGCGGTACTCCGGACCTGCTCAAGAAGCGTGCACAGCCCGCGAAGGACGACCACCCGCCGTTCGACGCCGACGCCACCTGACGGTGGTCAATCCCGGGTCGTCCGGAGGGTATGGCTATTCTCCATCTGTCCGGTTGTGAGGACGCCCGTGGGGGGCGGGCCGCTCCGGACCCAACGGATCGAGGAGGCGGGCCGCGCAGATGGAGACGACCAGTCGGGTGGGCGCGGAAGGCGTGCCGGGCACAGCCGGCACGGAGGAGGTGCCGGCGGCCCGGCGTATTGTCGACGGATATCTGGCAGCTCCGTTTCCCTGGTACGCGCTGGACGAGGCCTTCACCGGGCCCCGTTGGCTGATGCAGGTGGGCACCGCCGCGGACGGCACGGTGCAGCACGGTTCGCTCGGGCACGGTGACGAACCGTCGATGCGGACCGACGCCGGTGCCGAGAAACAACGATTCGCCGCCGTCGTGACGGTGGCCAGCAGCCCCGTGCGGCGCAGCGGTGACGGTACGGGGGTGCTGGACGCGACCTCGGTCTCCTCCGCGGCCTGGCTGGCCGGGTCCGGACTGCTCGCCTGCACATGGCCTCCGCAGCTGGACCATTCGCTGCGCGACGACTGGCTGGACCAGCAGACGGAGACGGCGTTCGAACTCGCCGACGACCTGGACGGCTCCGCGTGGTCGGTGCTGTCACTTCCGGTGGACGGCGTCCCCGTGCCGTTCCACTACCGCGAGTCCGAGTTCGGCTGGGTGCTGGCGGGTTCGGCACACGGCGGGGTGCACATCGGGGCGTACGGGCGGGGGATGAGCGCGTACGGGCTGGGGTTCTCGGTGGTCGGCGACATCGCGACGTACGCGTAGCGGCGCGACGCAGGGGCGACCGGCCGCCCCTCGAACGCCGGACGGGCCTGGCAGACCAGGCCCGTCCGGCGTTCGAGGACGGGGCCCGTCCGCGCCGCGGAGAGAACCGGGGCCGGCCCCCGCCGCCTCAGAACTTGTTGCGCGGGGTGATCCCCAGTGACATGCCCGACAGGCCGCGCTGACGGCCCCCCAGCTTGTCCGCGATGGTGCGCAGCGCCTTGCCGGCCGGGGAGTCGGGGTCGGAGAGCACGACCGGCTTGCCCTCGTCGCCGCCTTCGCGCAGCCGTACGTCGATCGGGATGGAGCCGAGCACCGGCACCTCCGCGCCGACGGTCCTCGTCAGGCCCGCGGCGACCTTCTGGCCACCCCCGGTGCCGAACACGTCGACCATCTCGTCGCAGTGCGGGCACGGCAGGCCCGACATGTTCTCCACGACACCGACGATCTTCTGGTGGGTCTGCACGGCGATCGAGCCGGCCCGCTCGGCCACCTCGGCCGCCGCCTGCTGCGGGGTCGTGACGACCAGGATCTCGGCGTTCGGCACGAGCTGCGCCACCGAGATCGCGATGTCACCGGTGCCCGGCGGCAGGTCGAGCAGCAGGACGTCCAGGTCGCCCCAGTACACATCGGCGAGGAACTGCTGGAGCGCCCGGTGGAGCATCGGCCCGCGCCACACCACCGGGGCGTTGCCCGGGGTGAACATGCCGATGGAGATGACCTTCACGCCGTGCGCCGACGGCGGCATGATCATGTTCTCGACCTGGGTCGGCTTGCCGTCGGCGCCGAGCATCCGGGGCACGCTGTGCCCGTAGATGTCCGCGTCCACGACACCGACCTTGAGGCCGTCGGCCGCCATCGCGGCCGCCAGGTTCACCGTGACCGACGACTTGCCGACGCCGCCCTTGCCGGACGCGACCGCGTAGACCCGGGTCAGCGAGCCCGGCTTGGCGAACGGGACCTCGCGCTCCGCCGTGCCGCCGCGCAGCGAGGAAGCGAGCTCCTTGCGCTGTTCGTCGCTCATCACGTCGAGCGTCACGTCGACGCGGGTGACGCCCTCGACCTTTGCCACCGCGTCGGTCACGTTCTTGGTGATCGTCTCGCGCATCGGGCAGCCGGAGACGGTGAGAAAGACCGTGACAGCGACTGCACCGTCAGCGTCGATCTCGACCGACTTCACCATGCCGAGTTCGGTGATCGGACGGTGGATCTCCGGGTCGTTCACTGTCGCCAGTGCCTCAAGCACCGCGTCTTCCGTAGCCATACTGTCGATAGTACGGGTGCGCGCAGCGCTCCTCGCAAGGGTGGTGGTGAGCGGTGGGAGGGGGCGCCGCGCCTGTTGCTACGCGCGAGTAGCCCCGTCAGTGGTCTTCGTCGCTCTCGGCCGGGTGCGGGGGGCGCCGGTCGTCCAGGTTCCTCACGAGGTCTTCCAGTTCGGAGCGGATCCAGTCGCGGGTGGCGACCTCGCCGAGGCCCATCCGCAGGGCGGCGATCTCCCGGGTGAGGTACTCGGTGTCCGCGATGGAGCGCTCGTTCTGCTTGCGGTCCTGCTCGTAGGTGACCCGGTCGCGGTCGGCCTGCCGGTTCTGCGCGAGCAGGATCAGCGGGGCCGCGTACGAGGCCTGGAGCGACAGGATCAGCGTCAGGAAGATGAACGGGTATCCGTCGAACCGCCACGCCACGGGCGCGAAGGCGTTCCAGACCACCCAGACGATGATGACCAGCGTCATCCAGGCGATGAAGCGCCAGGTGCCCAGGAAGCGGGCGATCCGCTCGGAGAGCCGGCCGAACGACTCGGGGTCGTACTCGGGCAGCAGCCGCCGCCGCGGCGCCTTCGGCTGGTCCAGCCGGGAACGGGGCGGGTGCGCGATGCCCGAGGCGCCCGTCGACGTCGCCTTCGAGCGGTCCTCAGCGGCCACGGGCGACCTCCTCCTCGCCGTGGAAGTCGGTCTCCCGCCAGTCCTCCGGCAGCAGGTGGTCGAGCACGTCGTCGACGGTCACCGCGCCGAGCAGCGAGCCGCTCTCGTCCACGACCGGCACCGAGACCAGGTTGTACGCGGCCAGATAGCTCGTCACGGCCGACAGCGGGGTGTCCGGCGTGAGGGGCACGAGATCGCTGTCGACGATCGAGCTGACCAGCACGTACGGCGGATCGCGCAGCAGCCGCTGGAAGTGCACGGTGCCCAGGTACTTGCCGGTCGGCGTCTCGTCGGGCGAGCGGCACACGTACACCTGGGCGGCGAGCGCCGGGGACAGGTCGGCCTGCCGGACCCGCGCGAGCGCGTCGGCGACCGTGGCGTCCGGCCGCAGAATGATCGGCTCGGTGGTCATCAGGCCGCCCGCGGTCCGTTCCTCGTACGCCATGAGGCGCCGCACGTCGGCCGCTTCGTCCGGCCGCATCAGGGTCAGCAGCCGCTCCTTGTCCGCCTCGGGGAGCTCGGACAGCAGGTCGGCCGCGTCGTCCGGGTCCATGGCCTCCAGGACATCGGCGGCGCGCTCCTCCGCCAGTTTGCCGATGATCTCCACCTGGTCGTCCTCGGGAAGCTCCTCCAGGACGTCGGCGAGCCGGTCGTCGTCGAGCGCGGCGGCGACCTCGGCCCGCCGCTTCGGCGACAGATGGTGCAGCGCGTTGGCCACGTCGGTCGGGCGCAGCTGCTCGAACGTGGCGACCAGGGACTCGGTGCCCTGCCCGTCCTCCTCCAGTGAGAACCCGCTGACCGCCGACCACTCCACCGTCAGGGCCTCGCCCTTGCGCCGGAGCGCCCCGGCCTTGCCCTTGCGTACGAAGTACTTGTCGATCTCCCAGTCGCGGCGGGCCGGGAGCTGCTGGATGGCGACATCGAGGACGGTGACCTCCTCGCCGGTCTCCACGAGGCGGACGCGCCGGTCGAGGAACTCGCCGAGCACCAGGCGTTCGGTGGGCCGCTGTTCGAAGCGCCGCATGTTGACCACGCCGGTGGTGATGACCTGGCCGGACTCGATCCCCGTGACCCGGGTCATCGGGAGGAAGATCCGGCGGCGGCTGAGCACCTCGACGACCAGGCCGAGCAGCCGGGGCGGCCGGCCGCCGACCCGCAACATCGCGACCAGGTCGCGCACGCGGCCCACCTGATCGCCGTAGGGGTCGAAGACCGGGACGCCGGCGAGGTGGGAGACGAAGACCCGGGGGGCACCTGCCGCCATGGCGCGCCTCCTTCTTCCGTGTACGACTTCGCTGTCCGGTCCGTTTGGCAGTTAATTAACCGTTATGACGGGATCAGGCTAGCCCGTACCGCTCCGGGCCGCCCCGGTGGACCCGTCCGTACGGCTCCCTGCCGGAAGGTGTGCACGGCACGGGTACGCTGCCGTCTGCCACCCCCCGCCCCGCAGATGAGAGGCAGTGCGCCCGTGACCTCTTCCGCCCCGCCCGTCCGGGTCCGCCGCCGCCGGACCGCCCTCGCCGTCGTGCTCAGCGCGGGGCTGACCGCCGCTCTCACGGCGTGCGGGGGCGAGGATCCGGACCAGGGGACCAACGGCGTCGGCAAGCTCGCCGCCGCGGAGATCGAGAAGAAGGCGCAGGCCGCCGCGGAATCCGCCGACGCGGTGCGCCTGGCCGGGACACTGGTCAGCAAGGGCGGCACGTACAAGCTCAACATGCGGCTCAAGGAGAAGGGCGGCGCCGGCTCCGTCGTCTCGAAGAACAGCACCTTCGAGCTGCTGCGGATCGGTGACGAGCTCTATCTGAAGGCCGACTCCGGATTCTGGAGCCACGACGAGAAGTCCGGCGCACAGAGCGACGCGGGCGGGGCGGCCGCGGACAAGCTCCAGGACAAGTACGTGAAGGTGCCCGAGGGCGACCCCACGTACAAGCAGCTGCGCGGCTTCACGGACAAGAAGACCCTGCTCGACGGCCTGCTCAGCCTGCACGGCACCCTCAACAAGGGCGACCGGGAGAAGGTCGGAGCGACCCGGACCGTGCAGATCACGGGCGGCAAGGGCGAGGGCGGCACACTCGACGTCTCGCTGGAGGGCACGCCGTATCCCCTGCGCTTCGCGCGCGGTGGCGGCGGCGGGATCGTGACCCTGTCGGACTGGGGCAAGGACTTCCCCCTGGAGGCCCCGGCCAAGGGCGACACGGTCGACTACGGACAGCAGCTGCCCAAGACGTCCTCCTGAGAGCGGGCCGCGCGAGCCGCGGGCCCCGGACGCCGCTCGGAGACCGGAGGCGGCCCCGGGCGCTGTCCGGCGGACCGGCCCCGGTTCCGCGCGGCGGATCAGGGCGGACGGGCCCGGCCTCCGTCAGCCCTTGCGGCCCCGCTTCAGCAGTCGCGGCAGCCCGGCGGGCACCGGCCGGCGGGTGGTCGCGGACGTCGGCAGGGGGGCCGCCGCCAGCGAGCCGTCCGGCAGCTCCGTGCGGAATTCACCGGGGGTCAGCCGCAGCACCCGGCACTCGCGCGCCCACCGCTCCGTCAGCTGCTCGGCGTCCGGCGCGTTCAGCCGCTTGCCCTTGAGTTCGGCGACCGCGGCCTCCCACTCCTCGGAGCGCGGCGCGAGCTCCGACACGGCGGCCGTCCAGGCGATCAGCCGGCCGCCCTTGTCCTTGCTGCGCACGGTCACCTCGACGGTGGAACCGTCGGCGAGACCGGCCGGGAACGGCTGCTCGCCAGGGCCGTCGCCGACCAGATGCGCCGCACCCTCGTGCCATACGTGCCACAGCGCCCGCGCGGGCCCGGTGCCCCGCACCCAGACGAGGCCCGACTTCTTGGTGGCCTCCTCGACGAGAGCCCGGCCCAGCGGCACGTCAGCGTCAGCAGCAGTCATGTCCGCACTCTATTAGAGCCAGCCGTTGCGCTTGAGTGTGCGGTGGATGGAGAAGCAGACCACCCCGATGACGCCCAGCACAATCGGGTAGCCGTACTTCCAGCCCAGCTCGGGCATGTGCTTGAAGTTCATGCCGTAGACGCCGCAGATCATCGTCGGTACGGCGACGATGGCCGCCCAGGACGTGATCTTGCGCATGTCCTCGTTCTGCGCGACGGTCGCCTGCGCCAGGTTGGCCTGGAGGATCGAGTTCAGCAGTTCGTCGAAGCCGATGACCTCTTCGTGCACCCGCGCCAGATGGTCGGCGACGTCACGGAAGTACTTCTGGATGTCGGGGTCGATCAGCCGCATCGGCCGCTCGCTCAGCAGCTGCATCGGCCGCAGCAGCGGGGACACGGCCCGCTTGAATTCCAGGACCTCACGCTTGAGCTGGTAGATCCGGCCCGCGTCCGAGCCGCGCGGGCTGCCCTTCGCGGGTGTGGAGAAGACCTCGATCTCCACCTCGTCGATGTCTTCCTGAACGGCGCCCGCCACCGCGATGTAGCCGTCGACCACATGGTCGGCGATGGAGTGCAGGACCGCGGAGGGCCCTTTGGCCAGCAGCTCGGGGTCGTCCTGCAGCCGGTGCCGCAGCGCGCGCAGCGAGCCGTGCCCGCCGTGCCGCACGGTGATGACGAAGTCCCGGCCGGTGAAGCACATCACCTCGCCGGTCTCGACGACCTCGCTGGTCGCGGTGAGCTCGGCGTGCTCGACGTAGTGGATGGTCTTGAAGACGGTGAACAGGGTGTCGTCGTACCGCTCCAGCTTGGGTCGCTGGTGGGCGTGGACGGCGTCCTCGACGGCGAGCGGGTGGAGGCCGAACTCCCGGGCGATACCGGCGAATTCCTCCTCGGTCGGCTCGTGCAGGCCGATCCAGGCGAAGCCGCCCTCCTCCCGCACCTGGAGCATCGCCTCGTGCGGCGTGCGGCAGGAGCCGCTCTCCACGCGCCGTCCGTCGCGGTAGACCGCGCAGTCGACGACCGCGCTGGAGGCGGACGGGTCACGGGTGGTGTCGTAGGTGTTGTGCAGGGCGTTGCTCTTGCGCAGGGACGGGCGCACGGCGGCGCGCAGGTCACGGATCATCGACATGGCTGGCTCCTTCACGGAGGGCCGTCGTCGGGCGCGTGGAACAGCCCGGAATGGGGACGTGCGCTCACGTCCGCAAAGCGGGCGGCACCGCGGCGGCGCGATGACGGCGTTCGCTACAGACAGGCAAATTCGCTACAGACAGGCAAAGGGGGGTGCTCTTCCGTCGTGCGCAATGCCTTGGGCCTTGACCGAGAAGGCTTCAGATCACCGAAGAGAGGTGAGATGCGGAAGAGCGGTTGGTACTGCACGGTCGACTTCGATCCATGGCAGCCCCACCTCCTCCGGTCGGTCCCCCGTGGGGGATGACGTGTCGTCGGGGCTGAGAGCGACGCTTCTGCGTGCTGCCCCGACCAGCGGCCAAGACTATCAGCCGACTGAGGGCCAATCCTTTACTTTGCCCGTTCCATACGCGTCCTATGCTCGCGGGATGGGAGAAATTCTTGCTCTGGTCGAGGCCCGGCTGCTTACGGCCCTCGGTGAACCGGATGCCCGCGCAGCGGTGACGTTCCTCGGTACGGACCGCATCGAGGTGCTCCGCTTCGTCGACGGCGACGTGGTGCGCTACGCCACACTCGGCATGTCCGCACAGCCGATGGCCGACCCGGCCGCGGTTCTCGCGGACCCGGTGAAGGGCCCGCGCGCCGAGCTGATCCTCTCCGTGCGCGCCGGCCTCGCCGACACCGACAAGGTGCTGCGCCCGCTGGCCGTGCTGGCGGCCTCGCCGCAGGTCGAGGGCCTGGTCGTGGCTCCCGGCGCCTCGCTGGACGTGGGCGAACCGCTGTGGCCCGGGGCGCCGTTCAGCTCCGTACTGGTCGCCGAGCCGGGCGGGCTGGTGGAGGACCTGGAGCTGGACGGGCCCGCGCCGCACAGCGGCTCCGCGGGGGGCGGCGGCCGGGAGACGGCCGGGCCCAGGGATCCGGTGCGGTTCCTGCCGTTGCTGCCGATGACGCACAACGAGGCCGCGTGGAAGCGGGTCCGCGGCGCGCAGGAGCTCCAGGAGCGGTGGCTGTCGCACGGGACGGACCTGCGTGATCCGCTGCGCGGCTCCGTACCCCTGGACTGAGACGTACGTCATGCGGACTGGGACGTACGCCGTGCGGACTGGGACGTACGTCATGCCGGGCATGCGGGAAGCCCCGCCGCGTGGCCAGGAGGGAGAGCCGCGGGCGGGGCGGAACGGGGTTGGCGCGGCGGTCAGTTGGCGAAGACCGTGACGCCGTCCTCGGTGGCGTGCTTCGGCTCCAGCTCCTCCGCCTCGTGGGTCAGCGCCGCACGCCGGATCCAGACGACGACCGCACCGAACACGGCCGCGATCGCCGCGACCACGAACGGGATGTGGATGTCGCTCCACTCCTCGATCTTCGGGGCGAGGTACGGGGCGGCGGCCGCGGCGAACCAGCGGACGAAGTTGTAGCCCGCGCTCGCCACCGGGCGCGGCGCGTCCGACACCCCGAGCGCCAGCTCCGTGTAGACGGTGTTGTTCATGCCGATGAAGGCGCCGGAGACGATCGTGCAGACGATGGCGGTGGTGTGGCTGCCGTATCCCAGGATCACGAGGTCGGCGGCGAGCAGCACCAGTGAGGCGCCGAGCACCTTCAGCGACCCGAAGCGCTTCTGCAGCCGCGGGGCGACGAGCACCGAGAAGACCGCGAGCAGCAGCCCCCAGGCGAAGAAGACCGCGCCCGACTTGTACGGCGTCATGTTCAGCACGAACGGCGTGAACGCCAGGATCGTGAAGAACGCGTAGTTGTAGAAGAACGCCGAGGTGGCGACGGAGGCCAGGCCGCCGTGGCCGAGGGCCTTGACCGGGTCGAGCAGCGAGGTCTTCCTGGCCGGCTTCGGCTGTTCCTTCAGGAACGCCGTGATGCAGATGAAGCCGATCGCCATCAGCGCGGCCGTGCCGAAGAACGGGTAGCGCCAGCTGGCGTCGCCGAGCAGGGCGCCGAGCAGCGGTCCGCAGGCCATGCCGAGGCCGAGCGCCGACTCGTACAGCAGGATCGCCGCGGCGCTCCCGCCGGCCGCCGCACCGACGATCACGGCGAGCGCGGTCGATACGAAGAGCGCGTTGCCCAGACCCCAGCCCGCGCGGAAGCCGACGAGTTCGGCGACGGAGGACGAGGTGCCGGAGAGAGCGGCGAAGACGACCACGAGCGCGAGGCCGGCCAGCAGCGTCTTGCGGCCGCCGATCCGGCTGGACACGAAGCCGGTGACGAGCATCGCCACGGCGGTGATCAGGAAGTACGAGGTGAAGAGCAGCGACACCTGGCTCGGCGTCGCCGCCAGGCCCTTGGCGATGGACGGCAGAATCGGGTCCACCAGGCCGATTCCCATGAACGCGACCACAGAGGCGCCCGCTGTGGCCCAGACGGCCTTCGGCTGGCGCAAAATGCCGGCCGCTCCCTGATCGAACGGATCCTCTCCTCGCATGGGCTTCTCGCTCTCCACTAGATCGTTGTGTTATGCACAGAATAAGTTAGAGGAACTAATGAATGCAAGTTACATCTAAATTTGCAGGTGGAGGGCCACGCTGCGGACGGGTGATCATCCTTGACGCGGCGACGGTCGAGGAGGACCGTTGGTCGCTATGAGGGGCGAACCCAGTTGCCCGAAGTGTGGAGGCCGGGTCAGGGCGCCCGGTCTCTTTGCCGACACCTGGCAGTGCTCCGTGCACGGCAGTGTGCAACCGCTACAACCGGCCATTCCGCCCAGCGTCGAGGCGCTGAGTGCGGTGGTGCGCCGGGCCGAGGTGCCGGTGTGGATGCCCTGGCCGCTGCCGGTGGGCTGGCTGTTCACCGGCGTGGCGAGCGCGGGTGACGACCGCAGCGGCGGCCGCGCCACCGTCGTCGCCTGTTCCGGCCCCGGTCCGGTCGGCGGCATCGGCGAGCTGCTGCTCGTCACCGAGGAGCTCGGGGTCGGACTCGGGGCGCGCTACGCGGGCATCGACGGCCCCGACCCCGGCCCGCATCTGGACGTCGACGGCCCGCCGGACGTCAAGATGCTCGCCGCCGGACGCCCCACCCCGCTGTGGCACGTCAAGGGCGCTCCCGAGGACCGGGCGGTCTTCGCGGGCGAGGCACGCGGACTCTGGCTCTGGGCGATCGTCTGGCCCGAGCAGTCCGGACTCCTGATGTACGACGAGCTGGTGCTCGCCGATCTGCGCGAGGCCGGGGGAGAGATGGACCTCGTGCCGTGCGGGGCGCTCACCCCGCGCCTGATCAACTAGGGACCGTCCGGCGGAGCAGGGCCGGACGGTCCCCGGGCCCGGCGCCGTAGCGTCTCCCGGACCGGCCGGGTATCGCCCGAATGCCGGTTATCCTGGGACGTCACCCTGTCCCGCCCCGAGCACTGGAGTACGCGTCGTGCGCATCGACCTGCACACCCACTCCACCGCGTCGGACGGCACGGACACCCCCGCCGAGCTGGTGCGCAACGCGGCCGCCGCGGGCCTCG
Organism: Streptomyces sp. NPDC087845; assembly: GCF_044742755.1. Taxonomy (NCBI): domain Bacteria; kingdom Bacillati; phylum Actinomycetota; class Actinomycetes; order Kitasatosporales; family Streptomycetaceae; genus Streptomyces; species Streptomyces sp. NPDC087845. Next base: position 78,415 of record NZ_JBIUVC010000001.1, on the reverse strand, counting down.
ACGTCGTCGCCCTCACGGATCACGACACCGTGCGCGGCCACGCCGAGGCGATCGCCGCTCTTCCGGAGGGCCTCACCCTCGTCACCGGCGCCGAGCTCTCCTGCCGGATCGACGGTGTGGGCCTGCACATGCTGGCGTACCTCTTCGACCCCGACGAGCCCGAGCTGGCCCGCGAACGCGAGCTGGTCCGGGACGACCGGGTGCCGCGCGCCCGGACCATGGTGGGCAAGCTCCAGGCGCTCGGCGTCCCCATCGAGTGGGAGCGGGTCGCCAGGATCGCCGGGGACGGATCGATCGGCCGGCCGCACATCGCCACCGCCCTGGTCGAGCTCGGCGTCGTCGGGACCGTCTCCGACGCCTTCACGCCCGACTGGCTCGCCAACGGCGGCCGCGCGTACGCCGAGAAGCACGAACTCGACCCCTTCGACGCGATCCGGCTGGTCAAGGCCGCCGGAGGCATCACCGTCTTCGCCCACCCGCTCGCCGTCAAGCGCGGTGAGGTGGTGCCCGAGTCGTCGATCGCACGGCTCGCCGCCGCCGGCCTCGACGGCATCGAGGTCGATCACATGGACCACGACGGGCCGACCAGGGCCAGGCTGCGCGGGCTCGCCCGGGAGCTGGGGCTGCTGACGACCGGGTCCAGCGACTACCACGGCAGCCACAAGACCGTCGGGCTCGGCGCGTACACCACCGACCCCGAGATCTACGGCGAGATCACCCGGCGTGCCACGGGAGCCTTCCCGGTGCCGGGCGCCGGCGGACCCCGCCCCGCGTAACGGCGCACGCGTCACGACGCACCGCCACGACCGGGGCGTGAGGCCCTGCCCCGCGCGGCCCGGCGGCCGCGCGCCAACCGCCACTCGCCCCTCCTTCGCGTTACCCCTTCCGCGCACCCGGCCGCCGGGCCGCCGTCCTGGCTCCGGGGTGCGCTCCTTCAGGCCGTACCCCTCTCTTCTCGCAAGGCTCACTGTGTTCGACGTCGCTGTCTTCGGATCCCTTTTTCTCACGCTTTTTGTGATTATGGATCCACCCGGGATCACCCCGATCTTCCTGGCCCTCACCGCGGGCCGCCCCGCCAAGATGCAGCGCAGGATGGCGCTGCAGGCCGTGGCCGTCGCCTTCGGTGTGATCGCCGTCTTCGGCGTGCTCGGCCAGCAGATCCTCGACTATCTGCACGTCTCCGTACCCGCCCTGATGATCGCGGGCGGGCTCCTCCTGCTGCTGATCGCGCTCGATCTGCTCACCGGCAAGACCGACGAGCCGACGCAGACGAAGGACGTCAACGTGGCGCTCGTGCCGCTCGGCATGCCGCTCCTCGCCGGGCCCGGCGCGATCGTGTCGGTGATCCTGGCCGTGCAGCACGCCGACAGCGTGGGAAGCCAGATCTCGGTCTGGTCGGCGATCATCGCCATGCACATCGTGCTCTGGCTGACCATGCGCTACTCGCTGCTGATCATCCGGGTCATCAAGGACGGCGGGGTGGTGCTGGTGACCAGGCTCGCCGGAATGATGCTCTCCGCCATCGCCGTGCAGCAGATCATCAACGGGGTCACCCAGGTCGTCCAGAACTCCTGACGGCGCCCGCGGACACCACAGCGCCCCCGTACGGACCTTCCGTGCGGGGGCGCTTCGTCTTTGTGCGTCGTTGTGCGTTACGAAGCCGAGGTTTCGGCCGGGCGGATATAGATGCGCTGGCCTATGGCTGCGGCCTGCTGCACGATCCGGTTGACGGAGGCGGCGTCCACGACGGTGCTGTCCACGGCGGTACCGTCGACATCGTCGAGTCGCATGATCTCGAAGCGCATGAGGCTTCCCTTCGTCCGATCCTCCTGCTGGAGAACTACTGGGAGGACGGTGAACCGTCCACAAGGATGAGAGCGCCCGACACCGCTGTCCCGCGCTCCACAGGGGGTACAACGGCTTGCACACTGCAAACATTCCCTACGCTAAGGAAATTTTTTGGATGTCTAAGTATCAGCAGTCCACCGAGCATGCGCCGACGAGGCCCACGACGAGGCCCGAATGAACGAGGCAGGGATCCATGAGCGCCTGGACCGCACCAATGAACTGCTCCAGCGCGTGCTCGCCGAGGTGTCGAAGACCCCCTCGACCCACGCGATCTTCGTGGACGCGGGCTATGTGTACGCGGCGGCCGGACTGCTCGTCACCGGCACCGAGGACCGCCGCTCCTTCGACCTCGACGCGGAAGGGCTGATCGAGGCGTTCATCGACAAGGCCCGTTCGATCTTCGCCGACAGCCGGCTGCTGCGCGTGTACTGGTACGACGGAGCCAGGCGACGCATCCACACCGTCGAGCAGCAGTCCATCGCCGAACTCCCCGACGTCAAGGTCAGACTCGGCAACCTCAACGCCAACAACCAGCAGAAAGGCGTCGACTCCCTCATCCGCACCGACCTCGAATCGCTCGCCCGGCACCGCGCCATCAGCGACGCGGCACTGGTCGGCGGCGACGAGGACCTGGTGTCCGCGGTCGAGGCGGCGCAGGGGTACGGGGCCCGGGTGCACCTGTGGGGCATCGAGGCGGGGGAGGGGCGCAACCAGGCCGAACCGCTGCTCTGGGAGGTCGACAGCCAGCGCACCTTCGACCTGGAATTCTGCCGTCCGTACGTCACCAGACGCCCCGTCACCACCTACGAGGAGGACGTCCCCGCGCCCTCGCGCGAAGACGTCCGCTTCGTCGGCGCGCAGATCGCCGCGGCCTGGCTGGCCGCCCGGGGCCGGGAATCCCTCGCCGACCTGCTGCCCGGACATCCGTACCTGCCGGGCTCGGTCGACCAGGACCTGCTGGTGGAGGCCGAACGCCTGTTGCAGCACTCGCTGCGCGGTCACGCGCACCTGCGGCGGGCCCTGCGCGACGGCTTCTGGCAGCACTTGCAGTCGCAGTACTGAGCCCGCTCGACCGGGCCCGCTCGCGCCCCTCGGTCACAGGCTGTTCCAGAAGGACACGAGTGCGGCCGCCGTCTCCTCGGGGCGGTCCGTGTTGGGGGAGTGCTCGGCGCCCGAGATCCGGGTGCGGCGCGCGCCCAGTCGCTGTGCCATCTCGTCGAGCAGCGGCACCGGCCAGGTGTCGTCCCGCTCGCCGGAGAGCACATGGACGGGCAGTCGTGCGGCGGCGAGTTCGGCCACCCGGTCCGGCTCGGTCGCCAGCTGGCGACCGGTGGCGATCAGCTGGGCGGGCCGGTGGCGCAGCCAGCGCCGGCGCAAAGCCTCGCCGTCGGTCGACGTGTCCTCGGGCGGGTCGAAGGCGCGCATCGCCTCCCACACCTCGGCCATGGTCAGCGTGGTGAGCGCGTCGCTGAGCATCTTCACCTTGAGCTGCTGGGCCTCCGCGACCTGCGCGGGCCCGGACGACATGAGGGTCAGCGAACGGAACGGCGAGGCGTCGAGCAGTACGGCGGCGCGGGCGATCTGCCCGCCGAGCGAGTGCCCGACCAGTTGTACGGTGCCCTCGCCGGGGGCGCCGAGGGCGGCGGCCTGCGCGAGTACGTCACGGGCCAACTCGGCCTGTGCGTAAGTCTCCTGATGGTCCGTTCCCTCAGTCTCGTACTGCCCGCGACCGTCCACGGCGACGGTCCGGTACCCGGCGGCGCAGAGTGGTTCGAGGAGCGCGATGAAGTCCTCCTTGCTGCCCGTGTACCCGGGCAGCAGGAGGGCGGTGCCGCGCGGCGCGGTGCTCGGCGAGGCGTCCAGTACGGCGAAGTCCCCGCGCGCGGTGCGGAGCTGGCGGGCGTGGGCGCAGGGGGGCGGGGTGAAGGTGTGCGGCCGACTCATGGGACGAGGTTATGCCGCGTCGCGCCGGACGGGCAGAAGGGTGTGTCCTCGTCACGCCCGACGGGCGCGGGGGTATGTCCTCGAACGCCGGACGGGCTTGAGGTTGCCCTCAAGCCCGTCCGGCACGTTCAAGCCCTTCCGGGGCGGCGCCCCGGATCGAACAGCGGCCGCTCAGCCCTCGGCCTTGGCGGCAGCCGCACGGGGCGCGCGCCGCCTCCGCGGCTTCGTCTCGCCCTCGGCGGCCGGGGCCGCGGCCTCCGTCTTCGGCTTGGCGGCCGCACGGGTGCGGCGGCGCGGCTTGGTCTCCGGGGTGGGCTCGGAGATCGGCGCGATCTGGAAGTCGACCTCGTCCTCGACCGGCTTGACGACGCGGGCGCGGCGGCGCGGCTTCGTCACCGTCTTGGCCTCGGTCACCGGCTCGGAGATCGGCGCGATCTGGAAGTCGACCTCCTCCACCACCGGCTTCACGACCGCGGCCCGGGTGCGGCGGCGGCGCGGCTTGGCCTCGGCCGCAGGCTCGGTCTCGGGCTCGGCCCCGGTCTTCGTCGCCACGGCGGCGGCCGGAGCCTCCACCGTGCTCACCGCGGCCTCGGCCGCGACATCCGGGGCGCCGACGCGGGTACGGCGACGGCGACGCGGCGTCCGCGGCTCCGACGGGGCGTCGGTCACCTCGGTGGACGGCGCGGGTACCGTCGCGGCGGTCTCCTCGACGGCGGAGACGGCCGAGCCGCCCCGCGTGCGACGGCGCTGGCGCGGCGTACGCGGCGCACGCTCCTCGCGGACGGCGGGCGCCGAGGACGCGGCGGAGGACTTGCGGCCGCGGCCGCCCGTCTCGCCGAGGTCCTCGATCTCCTCGGCCCGCAGACCCGCGCGGGTCCGCTCGGTGCGCGGCAGGACACCCTTGGTGCCGGCCGGGATGTCGAGCTCCTCGAAGAGGTGCGGCGAGGTGGAGTACGTCTCGACCGGGTCGGGGAACTTCAGGTCGAGCGCCTTGTTGATCAGCTGCCAGCGCGGGATGTCGTCCCAGTCGACCAGCGTGATCGCGATGCCCTTGGCACCGGCGCGGCCGGTCCGGCCGATGCGGTGGAGGTACGTCTTCTCGTCCTCCGGCGACTGGTAGTTGATGACGTGGGTCACACCCTCGACATCGATACCGCGAGCCGCGACGTCGGTGCAGACGAGCACGTCCACCTTGCCGTTGCGGAAGGCGCGCAGCGCCTGCTCACGCGCGCCCTGGCCGAGGTCGCCGTGGACGGCGCCGGACGCGAAACCGCGCTTCTCCAGCTGCTCGGCGATGTCCGCGGCCGTGCGCTTCGTACGGCAGAAGATCATCGCGAGTCCGCGGCCGTTGGCCTGCAGGATGCGGGAGACCATCTCGGGCTTGTCCATCGAGTGGGCCCGGAAGACATGCTGCGAGATGTTCGCGACGGTTGCGCCCTCACCGTCGGGCGAGGTGGCGCGGATGTGCGTCGGCTGCGACATGTAGCGCCGCGCGAGGCCGATGACGGCGCCCGGCATGGTCGCCGAGAACAGCATCGTCTGGCGCTTCGGCGGCAGCATGGTGATGATCTTCTCGACATCGGGCAGGAAGCCCAGGTCGAGCATCTCGTCGGCCTCGTCGAGCACGAGCGCGCGCACGTGCGAGAGGTCGAGCTTGCGCTGTCCGGCCAGGTCGAGCAGGCGGCCCGGGGTGCCGACGATCACATCGACGCCCTTCTTCAGGGCCTCGACCTGCGGCTCGTACGCGCGGCCGCCGTAGATCGCGAGAACGCGGACGTTGCGCACCTTGCCGGCGGTCAGCAGGTCGTTGGTGACCTGCTGGCAGAGCTCACGGGTGGGGACGACGACCAGCGCCTGCGGCGCCTCGGTCAGCTTCTCGGGCTCGGCCCGGCCCGCCTCGACGTCCGCGGGGACGGTGACGCGCTCCAGCAGCGGCAGACCGAAACCAAGGGTCTTGCCGGTGCCGGTCTTGGCCTGTCCGATGACATCGGAACCGGAGAGCGCGACGGGGAGCGTCATCTCCTGGATGGGGAACGGGGACACAATGCCGACGGCCTCAAGGGCCTCGGCCGTCTCGGGAAGAATCCCGAGTTCTCGGAACGTAGTCAGGGTGCTGCCTCTTCTGTGAGACGCGGTCCGAGGCGAACGCTGGGGGTCGTACCGTGCCGGGGTTGGTCATCCGGCCGTGGATGGGCCGGGTGGCGCGGGACCACTGCCGTCGCTCGAGCGCTCGTGCCGCTGAGGGGGCCCCTCATCTGCGGTCGTACGTGTCGTACGCCCCGCGTGGAGGGCTGTCGGGTCGGAGCCGATCGGGCCACCGACCGGGCATCCTCATTCGATTTCACTAGCTTCACGCCGCAGGAACATCCAAAATACTCACTAGGCGCAATACCACTGTACCCCGGATTCGCGCATGTGTGTTGGGCGAATTCGTCGGAACGGTGTGATGTCACTGGCTGACCAGGCCCTTCCGTACCCCGCCGGGCGGGCTATTCTGCGCTTCATGGAGACGCCTGACAACGCCAATGAAGCCCCCGTGCTCACCGGAATCGCCGCACAGGACTGGGCCACCGCATCCGTGGAGCCGCAGTACCGGGCAGCGGTCGTGGACCTGCTGGGAGCTCTCGCGTACGGGGAGCTGGCGGCCTTCGAGCGGCTCGCCGAGGACGCCAAACTCGCGCCGACGCTGGCCGACAAGGCGGAGCTGGCGAAGATGGCCTCCGCCGAATTCCATCACTTCGAGCGGCTGACCGACCGGCTGAGCGCGATCGAGGTGGAGCCGACGGGCGCGATGGAGCCGTTCGCCAAGGCGCTCGACGACTTCCACCGCCAGACCGCGCCGTCGGACTGGCTGGAGGGCCTGGTCAAGGCGTACGTCGGCGACTCGATCGCCAGCGACTTCTACCGCGAGGTCGCCGCCCGGCTCGACTCGGACACCCGCTCTCTCGTCCTCGCCGTGCTCGACGACACCGGGCACGGCAACTTCGCCGTGGAGAAGGTGCGGGCCGCGATCGAGGCCGACCCGCGGGTCGGCGGCCGGCTCGCGCTGTGGGCGCGACGGCTGATGGGCGAGGCGCTCTCGCAGGCGCAGCGCGTGGTGGCCGACCGCGACGCGCTGTCGACGATGCTCGTCGGCGGTGTGGCGGACGGGTTCGACTTGGCGGAGGTCGGGCGCATGTTCTCGCGGATCACCGAGGCGCACACCAAGCGGATGGCCGCGCTGGGGCTGGCGGCCTAGCCCGTTCACCCGGGCCGCCGGGTCGTCCGTCCGCACGGGCGGGCCCCGGACGCCCTCAGGCCGCCGCTGAGCGGCTCAGTGGGCGGCTGCGGGGGCGGATCAGCAGCGAGAGCGTCACGGCCCCGATCAGTGCGGCGCCGATCAGCGTGGCCACGACGTGGCCCGGGCCCAGCACCGAGTGCATGAGAAACGCGCCGAACAGGGCTCCCAGAGCGCCGGTGGTCAAGACGGCACGGCGGGACGGGAGCCGGTGCGCCAGCGAGCGGAGCGCCACCCAGGCCAGGGCGAGTCCGAGCACGACGGAGCCAAGAGGTTCCAAGATCACAGATGATCACCTCGCGAGTTGCGGGGCGGGTAAATCGGTCGTTAGCGGTCCTACCCGAGGGGTGCGGAACGCAACCCTCCTCGGAGCGGGTTCGCACAGGAATCGCCCGGCCGACGCAGACGGGCCCGGCGAGGACGGCCGACGGGGAGCGACCGGCGAAGACGGCCGGCGCGAGCGGCCGACGAGAACAGCGGCCGGCGCAGTGGCCGGGCCGCCGGTCGGTGGCCCGGCGGCCCGGGGGCCGGAACGGAAAGCGGCCCGGTGGGGGATCCCACCGGGCCGCCGACACGACCACTGCGTCGAGCGTGTCGCCTACAGCGCGCCGAAGCCCACGCGCCGCGTGCTGGGCTCGCCGATCTCCACGTATGCGATCCGGTCGGCCGGCACCAGGACCTTGCGGCCCTTCTCGTCCGTGAGGCTGAGCAGCTGCGCCTTACCGGTGAGAGCCTCGGCGACCGTGCTCTCGACCTCTTCGGCGGAAAGCCCGCTCTCCAGAACGATCTCCCGGGGCGTGTGCTGCACCCCGATCTTGACCTCCACGGCTATGTCCCTCCGACGGTCAGTCCCTGCGCGGTGAGCCGCGCCGTACGCAGCACACATTAGCCCGCTGAGGGGAGCCGTCAGCGGCCGGTGGGCAACGCCCGCAGCGAACACCGGCGGCGGCCGCGCCCGGCCGCCGCCGTCAGTGCTGATCGATACCGTGCAGCGGGAAGCCCGCGATGCCCCGCCAGGCCAGGGAGGTGAGCAGCTGCACCGCCGTGTCGCGCGGGATGGCGGACCGGCTGGAGAGCCAGTAGCGGGCGACGACCTGGGAGACACCGCCGAGACCGACCGCGAGCAGCATGGACTCGTCCTTGGACAGCCCCGTGTCACCGGCGATGACGTCGGAGATCGCCTCCGCGCACTGCAACGAGACCCGGTCGACGCGCTCGCGCACCGCGGGTTCGTTGGTCAGGTCCGACTCGAAGACCAGCCGGAAGGCCCCGCCCTCGTCCTCGACGTACGCGAAGTACGCGTCCATCGTCGCGGCGACGCGCAGCTTGTTGTCGGTCGTCGACGCCAGGGCCGTACGGACCGCCTGGAGCAGCGACTCGCAGTGCTGGTCGAGCAGGGCCAGATAGAGCTCCAGCTTGCCCGGGAAGTGCTGGTAGAGCACCGGCTTGCTGACCCCGGCCCGTTCCGCGATGTCGTCCATCGCGGCGGAGTGGTACCCCTGTGCCACGAATACTTCCTGCGCGGCGCCCAGCAGCTGGTTGCGTCGGGCGCGGCGAGGCAGTCGAGTGCCTCGCGGGCGCGCCGCCTCGGTCTGCTCGATGGCTGTCACGCCGCCTCCCAAATTTGTGATCGGACACAGCCTTTCCGTGCACGCTGCGCCGTACCGCCATCGTACTTTTGGGTAACCCGGGTGCGCGCGGCGCGGACGCAGAATTTCACGGACCGGACGGCTGCGGTAGCCGCAGATTCGCCGACCGATGGGGCAAAGCGGGGCGTACTAGCGATAATCGTCCTCGTCCTGTGCGACAACACGGGCCTGCTCCGCCGCATCCGCCACATTGGCACGGTCGCCGTCGATGTCCGTGAGCGGTTCGTCGCGCCGCTGCTGGAGATCGGTCCGCTGCTCGGCGGCGTCCGCCCGGGGCGTCTCCTCGTCCGGTTCGTCCGGCTGGATGTCCTCGAAGGTCTCCGGGTCGCTGGGGTCGACCGTCATGGTGACTCCCTTCCTTGCTCCGAGCCTAGGAGCTAGCCCTTCGAGGCGCCATGCGGTCTGTGACCGCGAACACATGAATCGCGGTGTGATCGTCTCGTAACATTGCCGCATGTCTTCGACCGAGCTGCCGGGAGTCCGCGCCGCCGCCGCGGTGGCCCCCACGGTGAGCGCCGTCAGGGTCGCGGAGGGGGAGGAGCTGTGCTCCGTCGCGCTGCCCGGTCTGACGCTGACCGTCCGATCCCGGCCGCCGGAGCGCACCGGGCTGCCGCCCGCGCTCTATGTACACGGGCTCGGCGGCTCCTCGCAGAACTGGTCGGCGCTGATGCCGCTGCTCCAGGACGTGGTGGACGGCGAGGCGGTCGACCTGCCCGGTTTCGGTGACTCGCCGCCGCCGGACGACGGCAACTACTCGGTCACCGGGCACGCCCGTGCCGTGATCCGCTTCCTCGATGCGGCGGAGCGCGGGCCCGTCCACCTGTTCGGCAATTCGCTCGGCGGCGCGGTGGCCACCCGGGTCGCCGCGGTCCGCCCCGACCTGGTGCGCACCCTCACCCTCGTCTCGCCGGCGCTTCCCGAGCTACGGGTGCAGTGGTCGGCCGCGCCGACCGGACTGCTCGCTCTCCCCGGCGTCACGACGCTGTTCGCCCGGATGACCAGGGACTGGACCGCGGAGGAGCGCACCCGCGGCGTCATGGCACTCTGTTACGGCGATCCGGCGCGCGTCTCCGAATCCGGCTTCCGCGAGGCGGTGGCCGAAATGGAGCGCCGACTGGAACTGCCGTACTTCTGGGACGCGATGGCCCGCTCGGCACGTGGCATCGTCGACGCGTACACGCTCGGCGGGCAGCACGGACTGTGGCGTCAGGCCGAGCGGGTGCTCGCACCGACCCAGCTCGTGTACGGCGGACGGGACCAGCTCGTCTCGTATCGGATGGCACGCAGGGCGTCCGCGGCGTTCCGCGACTCGCGGCTGCTGACACTGCCCGACGCGGGGCACGTGGCGATGATGGAGTACCCGGAGGCGGTCGCCCAGGCGTTCCGGGAATTGCTCGACGAACGCGGCGGGAGCTGATCCGGGGCGTGGGACGACACAGTCGAAAAGGCCCCGAACCCGCGGGCCCCGAGGTCGAGGCCGCCCTCACGAACGAGGGCGACGACCGCGAGGGCGTCCGTCCGGGCCCCGGCAGCGGGCGCCGCCGGAGGGCGGCCGACGCGGCATCCGGCGCGGACGGACACACCCCGTCCCGGCAGACCGGCCACGTCCGTGGCGGCCACCCCGAGCAGCGTGAGCCCGGCGGCGGCTGGGGGACCGGGCCGCAGCAGGCGGTGCCCCGGCGTCAGCAGCCGGCCGGTACCAGGCCGCTGATACCGGGTCCGCGGCGTGAGTTCGTCGAGGCGTTCGACGCGCCGCCCGCACCTCCTGGGCCTTCCGTCCCGCCGACCCGGCCGGCCGGCCCGACCGGCCCGACCGGCCCGGCCGACGAGCGGGACGAGCGGCCGCCGCGCGGTGGTGACGCCGACGCGTCGGCGTCCGGCGCAGACGGCGGGGGTGCCAGGACCGGCCGGGAGGGCAAGAGCGTCCGGGGCCGCACCTTCACGGGTATCGCGGCCGCCGCGGTGACCACCGTGCTCGCGGTGGTCGTGGCCGGACAGGTCGCCCACGACAGCGGCGGGACCAGCGCCGCGCAGCCCACGGGCGTCGACCGGGACGGCCCCGACGGCGCCTCCCGCTCGGACGGCCGGCCGACCCCGAAGGTGGCGCGGGTCAAGCCCCTTTCGTACGCGGAGAAGATGGCCAAGGCCTATCCGCTCGCCCCGAAGCTCCACGGGTCCGGAGAGTTCGAGGTGGTTCCGGGGTCGGCGAAGGCTCCGGGCAGGGGGCACAAGTACCGCTACCGGATCGATGTCGAGAAGGGCCTCGGTCTCGATGCCGCGCTGTTCGCCCGAGCCGTCCAGGAAACGCTCAACGACGACCGCAGCTGGGCGCACGACGGCGCCATGACGTTCGAGCGGATCTCCTCCGGCGACCCCGATTTCGTGATCACCCTGGCCAGCCCGGGGACCACCGGGGACTGGTGCCAGAAGTCGGGTCTGGACACGACCGAGGACAACGTCTCCTGCGACTCCGCGGCCACCGAGCGCGTGATGATCAACGCCTACCGCTGGGCGCAGGGGTCCTCGACGTTCGGCCCGGACGAACTCTTCGCCTACCGCCAGATGCTGATCAACCATGAGGTCGGCCACCGGCTGGGTCACAACCATGTGAGCTGTGGCACGCCGGGAGCGCTCGCCCCGGTGATGCAGCAGCAGACCAAGTCCCTGAACATCGGCGGGATCAAGTGCCGGCCCAACGCCTGGGTGCACCCCGGAAGTTGAAATGAAAAGGGGAGGGCCCGGGGGTGTGCCGGGCCGCCTCCCCGGCCGGGCCGGGCTCCGCGGCCGTCCGCCGGACCCGGACGGTCACACCCGCAAGCGGTCCACATGATGAGATGGCTGTCTCATTCTGCGTTGACATCCTCTGGGCAGTGATCCATATTTCTCGACATGTCACGCAGCCCCGTCACCCCCGAACGCGCAGCCATAGAGCTGGCGCTCATCGGTGTGACCGGGCACAGCGTCGCCGACATCCACTGTTGCTGACGCCTGCCCGAGCGCGCGTCGCCCCGCTGTCCGAGCCCTGAACCGGCCCGGACGGCCACCCCCGACCGCCGTGCCCGGGTGCACTCCGTCCGCAGGTGCGGCGGTGTCGGCGTCGGTGCGTTCCGGTCATTCTTTTCCTGTGGCGACCGGCCCGGCTGTGTGCATCCCCTCCCGTTGCTGCCTGCACGGAAATTCTCTCCGTCCCTTTCTCCAGGCAGCACTCCGAGAGGTCACCTTCCGATGCGTCAACCGTCCGTCATATCGCGCCGCGTGGCAGCGGCCGCCGCAGTACTCGTCGTGGCTGCGGGGGCCGCGGCCTGCGGCCCCGAGAACAGCAAGGACAGCGACGCCGGCACCGGCGCGGCGGGCAAGCCCCGGAAGGGCGGCACGCTCACCGTCCTCAACAGCAAGCCGCAGGAGGACTTCGACCCCGCGCGGCTCTACACCTCCGGCGGCGGGAACGTCCCGTCCCTCGTCTTCCGCACGCTCACCACCCGCAACCGGGAGAACGGCGCGGCCGGTGCGAAGGTCGTCCCCGACCTGGCGACCGACCTGGGCACGCCGAGCAAGAACGCCACCGTGTGGACGTACACCCTCAAGGACGGCCTGAAGTACGAGGACGGCACCGCGATCACGAGCGCCGACATCAAGTACGGCATCGAGCGCTCCTTCGCCGCGGAACTCTCCGGTGGCGCGCCCTACCTGCGCGACTGGCTGATCGGCGGGGCCGACTACCAGGGCCCGTACAAGGACAAGAAGGGACTCGACTCGATCGAGACCCCCGACGCGAAGACGATCGTCTTCCACCTCGACAAGCCGGAGGGCGAATTCCCCTTCCTGGCCACGCAGACCCAGACGACCCCGGTGCCGAAGGCCAAGGACACGGGCACCAAGTACGAGGAGCACCCGATCGCCTCGGGGCCGTACAAGGTCGTCAAGAACGAGGGGGACGGCGAGCGCCTCGTCCTGGAGCGCAATCCGCACTGGTCGGCCGCCACCGACGAGGAGCGCAAGGCATACCCCGACCGGATCGACGTCCGCTCCGGGCTCGACTCCGCCGTCATCAACCAGCGCCTGGCCGCCTCGCAGGGCGCCGACGCGGCCGCCGTCACCACCGACACCAACCTGGGCCCCGCCGAACTCGCCAAGGTCACCGGCGACAAGAAGCTCGCCGCCCGCGTCGGCACCGGCCACTTCGGCTACACCAACTACATCGCCTTCAACCCGAAGGTGAAGCCGTTCGACGACCCGAAGGTGCGCCAGGCGATCTCGTACGCCGTCGACCGCTCCTCCGTGGTCAACGCGGCCGGCGGTTCCTCGCTCGCCGAGCCCGCCACCACCTTCCTCCCCGACCAGAAGGCCTTCGGATACACCCCGTACGACCACTTCCCGGCCGGGAAGTCCGGCAATGCGGCCAAGGCCAAGGAGCTGCTGAAGGAAGCCGGCCACCCCAAGGGGCTGACCGTCACCCTCACGCACTCCAACGACAAGGACTTCGCGACGAGCCCGGAGATCGCCACCGCGCTCCAGGAGGCGCTGAAGAAGGCCGGCATCACCGTCAAGCTCCAGGGACTGGAGAGCAACGACTACTCCGACACGGTCTACAACGTGAAGAGCGAGCCCGGCTTCTTCCTCGGCGGCTGGGGTGCCGACTGGCCGTCCGGCGGGCCCTTCTTCGCACCGGTCTTCGACGGGCGCCAGATCGTCAGGTCCGGCTACAACTTCAACTCCGGACAGCTGAACGACCCGGCGGTCAACAAGGAGATCGACGAGATCAACCAGCTGACCGACCTGGACGCCGCCGCGAAGCGCTGGGGCGCGCTCGACGAGAAGGTCGGTGAGCAGGCGCTGACCGTGCCGCTGTTCCACCCGGTCTACAAGCGTCTGTACGGCGAGTCCGTCAAGAACGTCGTGATCAGCGACTGGACCGGTGTGCTCGACATCTCCCAGGTCGCGGTCAAGTAACCATGACCGAAGCACTACTGGCCAAGGAGGCGGGGGCCGTCGAGGCGCCCGCCTCGGGGGCCCATCCCTTCTGGCGGCGGCTGCGCGCCCGGCGCGCGGCCCTCGTGGCGGCCGCCGTCGTCGCCCTGCTGGTCCTGACCGCGCTCGCCGCACCGCTGCTGGCGGGCATCGAGGGCCAGGACCCCACCACCTACCATCCGGATCTCGTCGACTCCGCCACCGGCGGGGTGCCGCTCGGCTCCTTCGGCGGGATCGGCGCCGAGCACTGGCTCGGCGTCGAACCGCTCACCGGACGCGACCTGTTCGCCCGCGTCGTCTTCGGGGCGCGGGTCTCGCTCGGCGTCGCCCTCGCCGCCACCCTGCTCCAGGTGATCATCGGGGTCGGCATCGGCCTCGCGGCCGGGCTCGGCAACCGCTTCGTCGACCAGGCGCTCAGCCGGGTCACCGACGTCGTGGTCGCGCTGCCCGTCATGGTCATCGCGCTCGGTGCGCTCGCCGTCGTTCCCACGACCTTCCCGCGCCCCGTGCTGATCGCCGTGATCATCGGCCTGGTCGGCTGGTCCGGCATCTCGAAGATCGTGCGCGCCCAGACGCTCTCGCTGAAATCGCGCGACCACGTCGCCGCCGCCCGGCTCAGCGGCTGGGGCCCCTGGCAGATCGCCAGGCGCGAACTGCTGCCCGCCCTGGCCGCGCCCGTCATCACCTACGCGGTGCTGCTCTTCCCGGCGAACATCGTCGTCGAAGCGGCGCTGTCCTTCCTCGGCGTCGGCATCAAGCCGCCCACGCCGTCCTGGGGGCAGATGCTCAGCGACGCCGACACCTGGTACCAGGCGGCACCCGCCTATCTGCTGATCCCCGCCCTGCTGCTCTTCGTCACCGTGCTGGCGCTGACCGTCCTCGGCGAAGGCGTACGCACCGCACTCGACCCGCGCGCCGAATCCCGGCTGCGGATCGGCACCGGCCGGAAGAAGGAGGCGGACGCATGAGGTGGTTCCTGCTCAGGCGCCTCGGCGGGGCGCTCTTCGTGCTGCTCGCGCTCAGCATGGTCGTCTACGCGGCCTTCTACGTCGTCCCCGGCGACGTCGCGCAGATCGCCTGCGGTCCGCGCTGCTCGCCCGCGCAGGTGGCGCAGGTCAGCGAACAACTGCACCTGGGCGACCCGTTGTACACGCAGTACGCGCACTTCCTCCAGGGGCTCTTCGCCGGCCGCGACTACTCGACCGGAACCGGGGTGCTGCACTGCCAGGCCCCCTGCCTCGGACTCTCGTACCAGAGCGACCAGCAGGTCACCGAGCTGATCCTGGCCAAGCTCCCGGCCACCGCCTCGCTCGCCCTCGGCGCCTTCGTGCTGTGGATGCTGCTCGGTGTCGGGACCGGGCTGCTCTCGGTGTGGCGGCGCGGACGGCTGACCGAGCGCGTGCTCACCGGGATCACCCTGGCCGGCATGGCCACCCCGGTCTTCGTCATCGGGCTGCTGCTGATCATCATCCTGGTCACGGCGCTCCGGATCCTGCCGTTCCCGGACTACGTGCCCCTCACCGAGGATCCGGAGCAGTGGGCCTGGAACCTGCTGCTGCCCTGGATCTCGCTGGCGCTGGTGTCCGCGGCCCCGTACGCCCGGATGACCCGGGCCTCGATGCTGGAGACCCTGGCCGAGGACCATGTGCGCACCTTCAGGGCGTACGGGGTCGGTGAACGGGCGCTCGTCGGGCGGCACGCACTGCGCGGTGCGCTGGCGCCGGTGATCGCGCTCGGCGCGCTGGACATCGGCTCGATGTTCGGCGGCGCCGTACTCACCGAATCGCTCTTCGGGATTCCGGGGGTCGGCCGCGAACTCGTCGACGCCGTGAAGCACGTGGACCTTCCGGTCGTCGTCGGTCTGGTGCTCGTCACCGGATTCTTCGTCGTCCTTGCCAATGCCGTCGCGGACGTTCTGCAGGCGATGGCCGACCGACGGGTGGTACTGGCATGAGCCTGGTCGAAGTCCGCGATCTCTCGATCTCGTTCGGCGACGTGCGCGCGGTGGAGAAGCTGTCGTTCTCGCTGGCGGCCGGCGGCGCGCTGGGAGTGGTCGGTGAGTCCGGCTCCGGCAAGAGCGCGTCGGCGTACGCGCTGCTCGGACTGCACCGGGGGACCGGGGCCCGGGTCGGCGGTTCGGTCCGGGTCGCCGGGGTGGACGTGAACGCGGCGGACGACGCGGAACTGCGGGCCCTGCGGGGTGCGAAGGCCGCGATGGTGTTCCAGGACCCGCTGTCCTCGCTGGACCCGTACTACGCGGTGGGCGACCAGATCGCCCAGGTGTACCGGGTCCACAACCGGGTTTCCCGGCGGGCGGCGCGGGCGCGGGCCGTGGACGTGCTGGACCGGGTCGGGATTCCCGACGCGGCCCGGCGTTCCCGGTCCCGGCCGCACGAGTTCTCCGGCGGGATGCGGCAGCGGGCGCTGATCGCGATGGCCCTGGCCTGCGAGCCCCAGCTGCTGATCGCCGACGAGCCGACGACCGCCCTGGACGTCACCGTCCAGGCCCAGATCCTGGACCTGCTGCACGACCTGCGGCGCGAGACGGGGATGGGGCTGCTGCTGGTCACCCATGACGTGGGGGTGGCGGCCGAATCGGTCGACGAGGTGCTGGTGATGCAGTCGGGGCGGGCGGTGGAGCGGGGGCCGGTGGGCGAGGTGCTCGTGGCGCCGCGCGAGCCGTACACCCGGGCGCTGCTGGCGGCGGTACCGCGCATCCCGGCCGGTCCGGCGGTCGAGGACCGGGGTCCGGGGCGCAGCCCCGGTGCCGGGGGCGAGGCATCCGCCGACGACCGGCCGCTCGTCGAGGCCGCCGACGTCCGCCAGGTGTTCGGCAGAGGCAGGTCCGCACTCGCCGCCGTGGACGGGGTCTCCCTCTCGGTCCGCCGCGGTGAGACCCTCGGCATCGTCGGCGAGAGCGGCAGCGGCAAGACCACCCTCGGGCGGATGCTCGTCGGACTGCTGGAGCCCACCTCCGGGCAGCTCACCCGCCGGGCCCGGGTGCAGATGGTCTTCCAGGACCCCGTCTCCTCCCTCAACCCGCGCCGCTCGATCGGCGAATCGGTCGCCGACCCGCTGCGGGCGTCCGGGGAGCGCGACGAGGCCGTGATCCGGGCGCGGGTGCGGGATCTGCTGAAGCGGGTCGGGCTCGACCCGGAGCAGTACGACCGCTACCCGCACGAGTTCAGTGGCGGACAGCGCCAGCGCGTGGGGATCGCACGGGCGCTGGCCGCCGAGCCGGAACTGATCGTCTGCGACGAGGCCGTCTCCGCGCTCGACGTCACGACCCAGGCCCAGGTGACCGCCCTGCTGGCGCGGTTGCAGCGGGAGCTGGGGCTGGCACTGGTCTTCATCGCGCACGATCTCGCCGTCGTACGGCAGGTCAGCGACCGGGTCGCCGTCATGCGACGGGGCCGGATCGTCGAGGAGGGCGACGTGGAGCGCGTGTACGGAGACCCCCGGGATCCGTACACGAAGCAGCTCCTGGCGGCCGTACCCGCGCTCGATCCGGCGCTCGCGGCGGTGCGCCGCGCAGCCCGTAAGGAGTTGGCCGCGGCCTGACCCTGCGTGATCGATCACTCCCATAGCGCGACAGAACGCTGTCGGGGTGCGAAAGTTACGACGGTTCACCCCTTTCGGTGGTGCGACGGACAACCGTCCGTCGCGCCACCGGCGTATCCGCTTACGGTCGTCCCGCTGTGAGTCGCCGTTCCCGCGGTGGCCGCCCACTAGGGAGATCGGAGGTGTACTCGTGCGGATCGGACTCCTCACCGAAGGTGGTCATCCGTATGCGACCGGTGAGTCCAGGCTCTGGTGCGACCGTCTGGTGCGCGGGCTCGCGCAGCACGAGTTCGATCTCTTCGCGCTCAGCCGGTCCGCAGAGCAGGAGGAGCAGGGCCGGGACCGGCTCCCGGCGCAGGCCGGCCGGGTGCGGACGGCGCCGCTGCGGACGTCCGGCGAGTCCGTCCCGGGCACCCGCGCCCCCAAGGGCCTGCTCGCCCGGATGGTCACGGGCGGGGGCGAGCGCTCGTACGGGCGGTGTGAACGGCGGCGCTTCACGGCGCACTTCACGGCGCTCGCGGCCTCGCTCTGCGCGACTGGCATGGTGGGTGCGACGGGCGGCGCGACGGCCGGCGCGGACGACGCCGGAGGCGTGAGCGGGGGCGCGGCTCTCGACGACGCGAGCCGGAGTGCGGCCCTCTGCGATGCGAGCGGGGGCGCGGCTCTCTACGAATGGAGCGAAGAGTCGTACGCGGGGCGTACGACCCCCGGTGCGGCGGACGCGCAGTTCACGGAGGGGCTGTACGGACTCGCCGAGCTGGCCCGCGAACACGGGGGGCTTCGCGCGGCACTCCGCTCCGAAACCGCCGTACGCGTACTCGAAGCCGCCTGCCGCGCCCCGGGCGCCGGGCGCACCATCCGGTCCGCGACCGTCCCCGACCTCCTCGCCTTCGCCCGGGAGCTCGACCGGGTGCTGCGTCCGCTCTCCCTCGACCGGTACGACGAGGAGAGCCTCGGCGCGGTCGACCTCTGCCACGCCGCATCCGGTGGGGCCGCCGCTCTGCCCGGGCTGCTGGCCAAACGCTTCTTCGGCGTTCCGCTGCTGGTCACCGAGCACGGCGTACGGCTGCGGGCGCACTACCTCGCCGCCGGCGACACCCCCCTGAGTGCGCCGGTGCGCGCCCTGCTCGCCACCTTCCACGGACGGCTTGCCACCGAGGTGTACCGGCAGGCCGCGATCGTCACATCCGGTGACAGCCACGCCCGCCGCCGGCAGGAACGGTGCGGTGCCGAGCGCGAGAAGCTGCGCACCGTCCACCCGGGCATGGAGTCGGACCGGTTCACGGTGCTGGGGGAGAGCGGTGACAGCGGCCCCGACGACACGCTGGTCCGGGTCGGCCGGATCGGGCCCGCCAAGGACCTGATCGCGTTGCTGCACGCCTTCGCGGAGGTGCGGAAGGCCGAACCGGCCGCCCGGCTGCGGATCGTCGGCGAAGCGGCGCAGGGCCCGGAGGGGGCCGCTTGTCTCGCGCACTGCCGGGCGCTCGCCGCCCAGCTGTTCCCCGACGAGGCCGGCGGCGCACATGCCGTCGGCGACAGCCCGGTCTCCTTCGAGCACCTCGGCGGGGCCGAGGTGCCGGATCTTCCGGAGGCCTGTGCGGCGGGCGGGGTCGTCGTCCTGTCCAGCGTGGCCGAGGGCTTCCCCTCCGGTCTCGTCGAGGCGATGTTCTGCGGACGGGCGACGGTGTCGCCGGACGTCGGCGCGGTGGTCGAAGTCATCGGCGGCACCGGGCTCGTGGTGCCACCGCGCAATCCCAAGGCGCTCGCCGACGCCTGTCTCGCGCTGCTGCGCGACCCCGAGCGCCGCGCGCGGCTCGGAGCGGCGGAGCGCGCCCGCGCGCTCGAACTCTTCACCGTCGAACAGAACCTGGCGGCGTATCGCGGCATCTACCTGGAGCTGATCTCGCACGCCCCGGTGCGCAGGGAGGCCGGCGCGGTGAACGCCGAAAGTGGACCACGCCCCTTCGCCACCCCGCCGGAGGCACACGTCCTGGGCCCGTGGACGGCCTCGGGCGCCGCCCCGGCGCGGCCGGTCGACCGCACACCCAGCTGGGCCGCCGAGCCCCGGGCCGTCTGCGCGGCAGCGCGGGGGGCGGGCGGCGGCGATGTGTGAACGGGAAACGGACCTGCCGGGCCGCAGCGGCGGGGCGGGACGGTCCGAGGAAGCCGGCGACGATCACGGAGGAGAGACGATGGGCCGCCCGACCGAGGTGTCCGACGCACCCGCCACACCGTCCACCGGTGCAAGCGGGGACCTTCGCTCCTGGGCCCTGGTCTCCAGGAGCTCCGCCGCCGGGACGCCCGCCACCGAGATCTCGGCCCCGGCCTCCGGCGCCGAGCCCGCATCCGCGCCGCGCCCCGCCACGGAGCAGGCCGTCGAAGGGCTGCTCGTCGAGGGGCGGACTGCCGAGGAGCAGGCAGGCACGGGGAGCAGCGCCGACGCGCGGGCTGCCGCGCCCCGGCCCCCCGAGATCGCGCGCGCCGCTCCGGCGCGCAGGTTCAGCACCTCGCGCCGCGGTCCGGCCGACCCCGTGAGATCGCTGATGCACCGCCACCGCGAACTGTGCGAGCGCGCCGTCGATCCACTGGAGATCGCCGCCGGGCTCGAAGCCCACGGCGTCACCGACCGCGCCGCCGCCCGCTACCGGCACCGCGACGTCTTCTCGCTCGCCGAGGAACTCTTCGCCCGGGTACCCGCCGTGGCGGAGGAACCCGGATCAGGGCTCCGCGCGCCGGAGCGCGACACCGGGACACGCGCCGCCTGGTCGCTCCGCGCACTGGTGCCGGGCGCCGCCTGCGTCGCGACCGCCGGGGTGCTGAGGCTCACCGAGGGGACGCTCGGCGGCCAGGCCCGGCTCGCGATCGCCCTCACCGGAGCGCTCGTCGCGGTCGTCGGCCTGGTCCTCGGCCTGCGCAGCGGCCCCCTGCACGCCGAGGGCGGCTCCTCGGGTGCCGCCCAGGTGTACGGCTGCTGGCTCCTCGGCCATGTCCTGTACGGCGACGCACTGCTCGACCAAGTGCTCAGCGGCGGCCCCGAGGGCCCCTGGACGCTCACCCCCGCACCGCTGCTGGGGCTGGCCCTCTCCCTCGCCCCGGCCGCCTGGTGCGCGCACCTCTTCTCCGTGCACGCACACCGCAAACTCATCGGCAGCCGCGCACTGGAGGAGTTCGCCGCAGGCGTGCGCCCCCTGTTGTTCGGAGTCGTCGCGCTCCATCTGTGCGCCCTCGCCGGACTGCTGTACCTCGCGCACCTGGGATACGGGGGCGGCGGTGCCTTCGTCGGAGCGGCCGCGCTCGGTGTACTGCTCCTGCTGGCCCGGATGCTGACCGTGCACGGCTTCCCCGAACCCGCCACCGCCGGACTCGCCGCCGCCTGCTCGGTGGAAGCGCTGGCACCCGCCCTGGTCCTGACCGGGCGGCTGCCCGGTCTGCACTTCCTCGCCCGTCCCGTCGACGCCCTGGTCGCGGCGGCTGGCACCGGGGCCGTGCCCGCCCTCGCCTGCGGCGCGGCCGGGCTCGGGCTGCTGGTCACCGCCGCGGTCGTGCTGCCCCGGGCATCCGCCCACTCCCCGGCCCGGACCGGCGACCGGACCCGCACCTCCGCGTAATCCCCGCGACCGCACCCGCACCACCGCGCACCCCGCGCCACCAAGCCGATCCACCGCTCCACCCCCCGCACACGAACCACCCGCATGCCCCGCGGAGCCGACGCCGCGGGCCCTTTCCCCGTACCGGACCACACTTCACTTCCTCAAGGAGACACCGGACATGACCCCCCAATCCCCCGCACCGGCAGGCCGCCGTCGGCTCCCAGGGGGCGCGCGATGAGGGTGCTGCTGCTCGGAGCCAACGGATTCCTCGGCCGGTTCGTGGCCGACCGCCTGCTCGCCGACCCCGCCGTGCACCTCACGGCGCTGGGCCGGGGCGACGACGCCGACGTACGGTTCGACCTCGCCAGCGGCAGCCCCGGCGCGCTGACCCGCTTCCTGGACGCCGTCCACCCCGGCGTCGTCGTCAACTGCGCGGGCGCGACCCGAGGCGGGGCCCGCGATCTGACCCGCCACAACACCGTCGCCGTCGCCACCGTCTGCGAGGCGATGCGCCGCAGCGGCTGTACGGCCCGGCTCGTCCAGGTCGGCTGTTCGTCGGAGTACGGGCCCTCGCAGCCCGGCTCATCGACCGCGGAGGACGCGATTCCGCGTCCCGGCGGCCCGTACGGCGTCAGCAAGCTCGCCGCCACCGAACTCGTCCTCGGCTCCGGCCTCGACGCGGTCGTGCTGCGGGTCTTCTCCCCCGTGGGCCCCGGCACCCCGGCCGGTACCCCGCTCGGCAGGCTCGCCGAGGCGATGCGCCGGGCCATGCAGTCCGGCGACGGTGAGCTGAAGCTCAGCGGCCTCGGAGTGCAGCGCGACTTCGTCGACGTACGCGATGTCGCGCGCGCCGTGCACGCCGCCTCGCTCTCCGCGGCACAGGGCGTCGTCAACATCGGCACCGGCCGCGCCGTGCGGCTCCGGGACGCGGCCGCCGTCCTCGCCAGGGTCGCCGGATACGCGGGCGCACTCCACGAGCTCGACGCGCCCCCGCCCCGGCTGCCCATCGGGGCCCCGCGCACCTCGACCGAGTCGGTCATCGAGCACCTCTCGGCGACTCCGTCCCCCTACCCGGACGGCTGCGGCGCCTGGCAGCAGGCCGACGTCCGTACCGCCCGGGACCGGCTCGGCTGGCGCCCCCGGATCAATCTGGAGGAGTCCCTGGCCGACATCTGGATGGAGGCGGCGTGCCGTATCTGACCCCCACCGGCACCCCCCGCCGGACCGGCGGCGCCGAACAGCTCGGCTTCGGTGTCCCCGGCTACGCACACCCGCTGCTCGCGCCCACCGAGTGGGCCGAGCTCACCCGCCCCGGCACCCCGCTGCACTGGGCGGTGCTCAACATCGACGACGGTCCGGGCGCCCGCCCCGACCCGCACTGCCTGGAGGCCGCGGGCCGGCTCCGCAACGCACGCGAGCGGGCCGTGCGCGGCGTGACTCCGCGGGATTCCGCCCGGGGAGCGGGCGGCCGGCTGCTCGGCCATCTCGATCTGGCCTTCGGCAGCCGCGCCTTCGGCGAGCTGATCGCCGACGCGCAGTCCTTCCTCGACTGGTACCGCGTCGACGGCTTCTACCTCGGCCGGTGCCCGGCCGGGCGTGCCGAACTCCCGGCCGTCCGCCGGCTCACCAGCACCCTCGCCACGCTCCTCGAACACGACGAAGGCGGGGACGAGCGCGGGCTGCTGGTGCTGGGAGCGGGCACCCATCCGCATCCGGGCTACGCCGAGGCCGCCGACCAGGTGGTCACCTTCTGCGGACCGTGGGCCGACTACCGCTGGTCGCAGGTGGCGGAGTGGACCGCCGCCTATCCGCCGGAGCGCTTCGCGCACTTCGTCCACGGCGTTCCGCGCACCCATCTCGAAGAGGCCATGCGCATCGCCCGCTGGCAGGGCGCGGGCACGATCTTCTTCACGGACCGGGACAGACAGCACGGACAAACGGACCCATTCGCGGCGCTGCCCAGTTACTGGGACGAAATCGTCTCGCGGATCGGACCTGGTATCTCGGAATGAGAAGGGGCGTGGCAGTGTTACGGCAAGAGCAACCGTACGTAGTTGAAGTACGTAGAAACCGACCACCTGCATTGTTGAGGTTCCTGTGTCGCTGCCACCCCTGGTCGAGCCCGCTGCCGAGCTCACCGTCGACGAGGTCCGCAGGTACTCCCGCCACCTGATCATCCCGGATGTCGGGATGGACGGGCAGAAGCGGCTGAAGAACGCGAAGGTGCTCTGTGTGGGCGCCGGCGGTCTCGGCTCGCCGGCGCTGATGTACCTGGCCGCCGCCGGTGTCGGCACCCTCGGCATCGTGGAGTTCGACGAGGTCGACGAGTCGAACCTGCAGCGCCAGATCATCCACAGCCAGGCCGACATCGGCCGCTCCAAGGCCGAGTCCGCCAAGGACTCGGTGCTGGGCATCAACCCGTACGTGAATGTGGTCCTTCACGAGGAGCGGCTCGAAGCCGACAACGTGATGGACATCTTCGCCCAGTACGACCTGATCGTGGACGGCACGGACAACTTCGCCACCCGCTATCTGGTCAACGACGCGGCCGTACTGCTGAACAAGCCGTACATCTGGGGCTCGATCTACCGGTTCGACGGCCAGGCGTCCGTCTTCTGGTCCGAGCACGGCCCCTGCTACCGCTGCCTCTACCCGGAGCCGCCCCCGCCGGGCATGGTCCCCTCCTGCGCCGAGGGCGGCGTGCTCGGGGTGCTCTGCGCCTCCGTCGGCTCCATCCAGGTCACCGAGGCCATCAAGCTGCTCGCCGGTATCGGCGACCCGCTGGTCGGCCGACTGATGATCTACGACGCCCTGGAGATGCAGTACCGCCAGGTCAAGGTCCGCAAGGACCCCGACTGCGCGGTCTGCGGCGAGAACCCCACCGTCACCGAGCTCATCGACTACGAGGCCTTCTGCGGCGTCGTGTCCGAGGAGGCCCAGGAGGCGGCGCTCGGCTCCACGATCACTCCCAGGCAGCTGAAGGAGTGGATCGACGCGGACGAGAAGATCGAGATCATCGATGTCCGTGAGCCGAACGAGTTCGAGATCGTCTCGATCCCGGGCGCCCGGCTGATCCCGAAGAACGAGTTCCTGATGGGCAACGCCCTCCAGGACCTCCCGCAGGACAAGCGCATCGTCCTGCACTGCAAGACCGGTGTCCGCAGCGCCGAGGTCCTCGCGGTCCTCAAGTCGGCGGGCTTCGCCGACGCGGTGCACGTGGGCGGCGGCGTGATCGGCTGGGTCAACCAGATCGAGCCCGAGAAGCCGGTGTACTGAGGACGCACGCTTCGAAGGGGCCGGTCCGCGCGCGGACCGGCCCCTTCGGCATACCCGGGGTTCCCCCCGGGGCCGTGTCACGAGCAGGTCTTGCCGTCCGCCGGGACCTTCCCGTCGAGGAAGTACGCGTCCACGGTCGACGTCACGCACGCGCTCTCGCCGTACGAGCCGTGCCCCTCGCCCTTGTTGGTGAGCATGACCCCGACGCCCTCGCCCAGCTCGTCCGCCATCTTCCGCGCGCCCTCGTAGGGCGTCGCCGGGTCGCCGGTCGTACCGACGACCAGGATCGGGCCGGCGCCCGGAGCGCTCGCCTCCGGGGTGTCGTGCTCGCCCTTCACCGGCCACTGCGCGCACCAGCCGGCCGTGTCCCACGCCAGGAACGGGCCGAACACCGGGGACAGCTTCCGGAACTCGGGCAGCATGGCCCTGGCCTCGGCCGCCGTCGGCCGGAGCCTGCTGTCCGCGCAGGAGATGGCGCGCTGCGACTGGTTCTGGGTGTCGTAGTGGCCCTTCTCGTCCCGTCCGTTGTACGAGTCGGCCAGCTGCAGCAGCATGGTGCCGGTGCCCCTCTTCTCGGCCTCGTCCAGCGCCTGGGTCAGATACGGCCAGCTGCTCTTGGAATAGAGCGGCATGACGATGCCGGTGACCGCCAGCGACTCGTTGAGCTCACGGTCCGAGCCGGTCGGCAGCGGCTTCTTGTCGATCCGCTCCAGCAGCCGGGCGATGCGCTGCGTTTCCGCCTTCGGGTCCTGGCCGCGGTCCTTGAGGTAGTTCTCCAGCGCCCGCTGGAAGCCGGTCGCCTGGTTGCGGGCGTGTCCGATCGCGTCCGCGGTCGGGTCGACGACGGCGTCGAAGACGGCGCGTCCCACGTTCTTCGGGAAGAGGTGCGCGTAGGTGCCGCCCAGCTCGGTGCCGTACGAGATGCCGAAGTAGGTGAGCTTCTTGTCGCCGAGCACCTCACGGATCAGATCCATGTCCCGGGCGGCGTTCGCCGTGCCGACGTACGGCAGGACCCTGCCGGAGCGGCGCTCGCACCCGGCGCCGAAGTCCGCGCCGTCCTTCATGAACGCCGCCTCCTCCGCCGCCGTGTCCGGAGTGGTGTCGACCCTGCGGTTGGCGATCTCCGTCTCCTTGTCGGTACGGCAGTTCACCCCCGCGCTGCTCGCGACCCCGCGTGGATCGAAACTCACCAGGTCGTAGCGGGAGTTGAGCTTCCCGTAGCCGTACGAGTCGGCGGCGCGCGGCAGTATCGAGACCCCCGAACCGCCGGGGCCGCCGAAGTTGAACAGCATCGAGCCGAGGCGCCGGCCCTTGTCCCGGGCCTCCTTGCGGATCAGTGCGATCCGGATGGTGTCGCCGGCCGGCTTCGCGTAGTCCAGCGGCACCTCGACCGTCGCGCACCGCCAGTCGGCACCGGGCGCCGTGCCGCCCGCGGGGGCCCCGCAGCGCTTCCAGTCCGGCCGCTGGGAGGTCAGCGCGGCGGGCAGGGCGGGTGTACCGGGCTGCCCGCCCGGCGTGGCGGACGACGCGTCCGGCGAGGACGCCGCACCGAGGTCCGTCCGGTCGACCGGCTTGTCGTCGGTAGCGCTGTCGCAGCCCGCGAGCAGCCCCGTCAGCAGAAGTACGGCGCCGGCCAGAGCCCCGGCGCGTGCGTGTCCGGCCACGTGTACGTCCTCCCCGATGTGCCTGTACGTACGCCGTACAGAAAGTGCGCCCATGCTAAGGGCTGCCCCGTAGGCCGTCCGCGGAGGACGGACTGCTCGCGTCCGCGGAGGACGGACTACTTGCATACGGTCCCGGCCGCCGGAACCCTGCCCTCCAGCAGATAGCCGCCCACGGCGTTCTGCACACAGGCGCTGCCGCTGTTGTACGAACCGTGCCCCTGGCCCTCGTACGTCATCAGCACACCGACACCCTTGCCCAGTGCGTCGGCCATCGCCCTCGCGCCCGCGTACGGGGTCGCGGGGTCGCCGGTGTTGCCGATGACGAGGGTGGGGGCCGCGCCCGGGGCACTGACGTCCGGGGTCACCCAGGCGCCCGCCACCGGCCAGCCGGTGCAGGCCATCAGGCCCCAGCCCAGGTAGTCACCGAAGACCTTGGAGGCGGACAGGAACTCGGGGAGCTTCGCCTCGGTCTGCTGGATGGTGAACCGCTCCTTGGAGTCGGCGCAGTTGATGGCGGTGTTGGCGGCGATGGAGTTGTCGTAGTGACCGTCCTCGGAACGGCCGTTCAGCGAGTCCGCGAGGGCGAGGAGCAGCGCGCCGTTCCCGCCGTCGGCCTCGTCCACTCCCTGCTCCAGCAGCGGCCAGGTCTCCTTGGAGTAGAGGGAGGCCGCGATGCCGGTGGTGGCCAGGGTCTGGGTCAGCTGCCGGTTGCCGAGCCCCGGGATCGGCTTCTTCTCCAGCCGGTTGAGAAGGCCGGAGATCCCCTGCTCGACCTCCTTCCCGGTGGAACCGGGGAGCTTGCAGGCGTCGCCGCGGGCCGCGCAGTCCTTGGCGAAGTTGTCCAGTGCGAGCTGGAACCCCTTGGCCTGGCCGAGGGAGGCCTGTTCGGAGTCCTGGGTCGGGTTGACCACCGCGTCCAGCACCGACCTGCCGACGTTCTTCGGGAACAGGTGGGCGTAGACGCCGCCCAGTTCGGTGCCGTACGAGATGCCGAAGTAGTACAGCTTCTTGTCGCCGAGCACCTGACGCATCAGATCCATGTCGCGGGCGGCGTTGGCGGTGCCGACGTAGGGGAGCACCCTGCCGGAGTTCTTCGTGCAGGCCAGTGCGAACGTCTTGGCCTCCTGGACCAAGGCGTCCGCCTCGGTGTTGGAGTCCGGGGTGTCGTCGCTCTCGAAGCGGGCGTCGAGCTGCTGGTCGGTCTCGCACTCCACACCCGCGCTGCCGCCGACCCCGCGCGGATCGAAGCTGACCAGGTCGTAGCGGGTGCGGAGCTTGTCGTAGTCGGTGCCGAAGGCGGGCAGGGTCGAGACACCGGAGGCGCCGGGACCGCCGAAGTTGAAGATGAGGGAACCGATCCGCTTGTCCGGGTTCTTGGCCCTGGCCCGGATGAGCGCCAGCTCGATCGTCTCGCCGCCGGGGTTCGCGTAGTCGAGCGGAGCCTTCATGAAGGAACACTCCCAGGGCGTGCCGTCCGGCAGGGGCGTGGGGGCCTTTCCACCGCCCTGCGCGGCGGACGGGGCGGGGCAGGGCTTCCACGTCAGCTTCTGGGAGGCGAGGCCGCCGGGGCTGCTGTTCGCGTCGGCGGCGTTCGCGGCGAGCGGAGAGCTGTGCGGCCCGCCCGGACCGCCCTTGTCGTTGTTCTCCGAACAGGCGCTGAGGGGAAGGAGCACAGTGACGGTGGCGGCGAGAGCGGCGGCGCGCAGGGCGGGGGAGGTCCTCATGGGCCCATCGTGCGGCGGGAACCGGAGCGGTGCACCGGCACCGGTCCAAGCGGGTGGCCGGAGTCGCCCGATCGGCGCGGCGGGCATCCGAGGGGTGTCCTTCGAGGACCCCCGGCCGGTCTCGGGGGACAGGCTCGCACGGCGGCTGAGGAGCCGTCAGAGCTCGCCCTTGCGCGTCAGATGGTTGAAGCAGAGCCAGCCCGGAAGCACCGGCAGCCACAGGGTCAGCAGCCGGTAGAGCAGAACGGCCGGTGCCGCGACCTCCTTCGGCAGGCCGACCGCGATCAGCCCCAGGGTCAGCGCGCCCTCGACCGCGCCCATTCCGCCCGGCGTGGGCGCCGCCGACCCGAGCGCGTTGCCGGCCAGGAAGACCACCGCGATGCTGGCATAACTGAGATGCGGCACATCCGGGCCGCTGAACGCCCGGACCGACGCGTCCAGACACATCACGAACAGGCCGGTCAGCAGCAGCATCCCGCCGATGCCCGTCAGCAGCTTCTGCGGCCGCTGCACCACGTCGAGCATGCGCGGTACGACTCCGGCGAACAGCGACCGCACCCGCGTCACCACGAACTTCCGCAGGAACGGGACCGCCGTCACCACCAGCACCAGTACGGCGACCGTCAGCAGCCCGGCGATCACGGTTCTGGACGGGGTGAGCGAGGACGGGGTCCTCTCCGTACCGGTCAGGTAGCCGAACGCCGCCAGCAGCAGGATGTGGCAGCCGAGACCGAACAGCTGCGAGGCGCCGACACTCGCCACGGCGAGCCCCGGGCGTACGCCGGCGCGCTGGAGGAAGCGGGTGTTCAGCGCGACACCGCCGACCGCGGCCGGGGCGACGATCTTCACGAAGGACCCGGCGACCTGCGCCAGCACCGTCTTGCGGAACGACACCCGCTCCGGCACGAAGCCCAGCAGGCTCATCGCCGCCGCGACGTAGCTGAGGGCCGAGAAGCCGACCGCCGCCGCCACCCAGCCCCACTCGGCCTGCTCGACGACCGCGCCGAAGTCGGCCTGGGTGAACTGGGAGATGAGGAAGTACGCGGCGATCGCGCCGGCGATGCAGCTGACCAGGGTGCGTGCCTTGATGCGCTCCAGCCGGACCGGTTCGACCGGTGCCTGCGGCCGGATCAGCAGCACCTGCTGCCGCATCTGGGAGAGCAGGTCCTCCTCGCGCGCCTCTTCCAGGGCGTCGTCCATGGCCCGCTTCTCGGCCTGCTTCTGATTGCGCAGCGACTTGCGGGCGGCCTTGCGGTCGGTCTTGTGGTCGGTCTTGTGATCGGGACCCGTTCCGGACGCGGCGGTCTCCTGAGCCGCTCCGTGTTCCAGCGCCCTGGCGCGCTTGGCCGCGTCCGACGCGTCGAGCACCGCCTCGCGTTCGCGCTGCGAGCGCTCCCGGGCGAGCCGGCGCAGGGTGGCCCGGGTGGAGCGGCTCAGCGCGATCGGCTGGAGCAGCGGCAGACAGTCCGCGACGGCATCGGGGCCCAGCACCTCCAGGGCACCGGCGACGGCCCGCTCGGCACCCACCCGCAGACCCGTCGTGGTCAGCAGCTGCGCGACGTCCATCCGCAGCACCAGATCACCGGCCGCGATCTCGCCGCCGCGCAGATCGGTGACGAACACCTTGCCTGAACGATCCACCAGGATGGCGTCGCCGGTGAGCCTGCGGTGCGCGATCCGGCGGGACTGGAGCGCCTTCACCTGACGCCAGGCGCCGCGCACCAGTTCGTCGGTGATCTCCGAGTCCTCCAGCGCGTCCAGGGAACGGCCGCCGATGTGCTCGTACACCAGCATCACGGCGTCGGGCCCGAGCTCGGAGGTGGCGATCAGCTTGGGCGCGTTGGCCCCGGCGGCGATCGCCGCGTACGCGAGCAGCGCCTCCTGCTCCAGCGCCTGGCGCAGCGACTGGATGGAACGGCGCTGGGTGATGCCGCGCAGGGTGAGCCTGCGCCACACCCGGTAGAAGAAGCCCTGGGCCTGCTGCTCGCGGTCGACGACCGTCACGTCGAGCGGTGGCCCGTCCTCCAGCGTGACCAGGTAACGGCGCCCCCGGTCGTTCTGATCGCCGGAGTCGGGCGCGTCCTCGGCACGCATCGCGGTGACCGGGTGGAAGCCGACATGGCGCAGACCGGCCATCAGGTGCTGACCCGTCGGCCGTACGTTCGGCGAGCCGACCGCGTACAGCGTGCCGTATGCCACCGTCCAGCCGATCAGCACGGTGAGGATGATCGAGAACGGGGTCGTGTAGCCGCCGACCAGCATGGCGAACGCGTCGAGCAGCAGCACCACCCACAGCACGACCCGCCAGCGTGGCCGTCTCGCCATTCCGACCGCCGTCATATAGGCGATCACCGGGGCGAGATAGCCGTGTACGGGATCGGTGAGCGCGTCACCGGGCTGCGGCTGGGTCAGGGCGTCCTGGATGGTGCCGGGGGCGGACTTGGCCACCCAGAGGTCGGCGGCGAGCGTGACGCCGTGCGCCAGTACGGCGGCGAGCACGCCGTCCGCGATCCGCAGTCCGTCGCGTTTGATCAGCCGTTCGATGGCGAAGGCGACCGGGACGAGCAGCACGGCGATGCTGGAGACCAGCCCGGCGAGCTTGATCAGGATGTCGGGTGCCTGGCCGGTGCCCTTGTTGATGTCCTGTTCGAGGCCGGTGGTCGTGCCGTGGGCGAACGCGGCGATCGAGAACAGGACGGCGATCGCGAGGACGCCGATGAGGAGGCGCATGAGATCGGAGGGGCGGTGCACCCGGGCGGCGAGCAGCGGCTCGTCACCCGAGACGCGTTCGGCCTCCGCCGCGGCGGTCGAGAGGGTCGCGCCGGCCAGGTGCCCGGGAACGTCCTGCCGCCCGGCACCGGGCGCTGCCTGCTGCGCGCCGGGCTCTGTCTGCTTTGCACCGGGCGTCCCTCGATCCGCACCGGACTCTCCCCGTCCCGCACCAGGCTTTCCGGCGGGCCCGTCCGGCGTGTCCGAGTACGGCTCGGCGTCAGGGGCGTCCGCCGCCTTCGGTGGCTGCACGCCCTGCTCCTTCGTCGCCTCTGATTGGTCTTCGTGTTCTCGTATCACCGGTCACCGCCTGCACGATGGTGGCACGGCCCGGCGACGGAGGAGGGCATCAGGGTGTACTGCGCGAACACGCGAAGCGCAAGATACGCTCCTTTGCTCCCGCACGCACGCCCCGTGAGCGGGCGCGCGCGGATCGTTCCGGGCTGTCGGTGCCGTACGGCAGGATGGGCCGGATGAGCCAACACCGGACGAGCGGCAACGGGACGAGCGGCGACCGTGCGATCGGCGACCGGACGAGAGACGACCGGACGAGAGACGACCGGGCGGTCGACGAGCTGCCGGAGTATGCGGAGCGGGTCCTCGATGTCACCGAGCTGATCCCGCCCGGCCGTGTCATGACGTACGGCGATGTCGCGGAGTGGCTGGGTGAGGGCGGGCCGCGCCAGGTCGGCCGGGTCATGGCGCTGTACGGGGCCGCAGTGCCGTGGTGGCGTGTGGTGCGCGCCGACGGGGCACTGCTGCCCGGCCACGAACTGCGGGCGCTGGACCACTACCGCGAGGAGAGCACCCCGCTGCGCGAGGCGTCGCGCAGCGCGGAGGGCCATCTGCCACGCCTCGACATGAAGCGGGCGCGGTGGGACGGCGTCACCGCTGGCGCTGGCGCTGGCGCGGACGCGGACGGGGACAAGGACAGAGGTGCTCATATCTGACAGCTTCGGCCATTCGGACGCCCAACGGGCGGCGCCGGGCCCGGCGCGTGACGCGGAACACGACGCGTCGCGCGCCGGTCCCCGCGACACGCCTGGTACCCGCGACACCTGCGCTGCCGGTACCCGCGAGGCCGGCCCCCGCGCCCCGGAACGTGACGAGGTACGCAGCGGACTCGTCCCGTATCGCGCCCGCGTCGGCGTAGCGTCGTCAGTTCGCGGCACGCACCGCACCCTCATCACCCGTACACCCGAATACACCCGTACACCCAGTACACCTCGTGCACCCACCAGGACCGGCGATCCACGTGAGCTCCTCCTCCACCACCCGGCACAGTCCGCACCGTCAGGCACGGCAGCGGACCGCGGGCGCGTACCGACTGGTGCGCACCCCGCCGGACTCCGTGGATCCCCCTCTCCTGGACGCGGCGCAACGCGCGGTGGTTGACCACCCCGGCGGCCCGCTCCTGGTGCTCGCCGGACCCGGCACCGGCAAGACGACCACGCTCGTCGAGACGGTCGCCGCGCGCGTGGCACGGGGCACGGACCCGGCCCGCGTCCTGGTCCTCACCTTCAGCCGCAAGGCCGCCGTGGAACTGCGCGACCGGATGGCCGCCCGGCTCGGTGCCGCCCGCGGTCCGCAGGCCACCACGTTCCACTCCTTCTGCTACGCGCTGGTCCGGGCCCATCAGGACGCCGGCCTCTTCGCCGAACCGATGCGGCTGCTCTCCGGACCGGAGCAGGACGTGACCGTCCGCGAGCTGCTCGCCGGCCAGCTCGAACTGGAACGGGACGGCTTCCCGCACATCCGCTGGCCCGACGAGCTGCGGGCCTGCCTGACCACGCGCGGTTTCGCCGACGAGGTACGGGCGGTGCTCGCCCGCAGCCGCGAGCTGGGTCTGGCCCCGGACGCGCTGGCCGACTTCGCCCGCCGCACCGGCCGGCCGGACTGGGGCGCCGCCGCCGAGTTCCTCGCCGAGTACCTGGACGTGCTGGACGCGCAGGGGGTGCTGGACTACGCGGAGCTGGTGCACCGGGCCGTGCTGCTCGCGGAGCGCCCCGAGGTGTCGGCGCTGCTGGCCGGGCGGTACGACGCGGTGTTCGTGGACGAGTACCAGGACACGGACCCGGCGCAGGTACGACTGCTGCACGCGCTGGCCGGCAACCGGGGGAGCGCCCCGGGCGCCGGGGGCGGCCGGGACCTGATCGCCTTCGGTGACCCGGACCAGTCGATCTACGCGTTCCGGGGCGCCGATGTGAACGGCATCCTCGACTTCCCGGAGAGGTTCCGGCGGGCGGACGGCGATCCGGCTCCGGTCGGCGTCCTCACCACCTCGCGCCGCTCCGGCGGACAGCTGCTGGCCGCCACCCGGCTGCTCACCCGCCGGATGCCGCTGACCCGGCTGCCCTCGGCGAAGGTCCGCGCCCACCGGGAGCTCGCCGCGGTCCGTGAGGGCGGCAGCGTGGAGGCGTACACCTATCCGACCGCCTCCGCCGAGCTCGACAACATCGCCGACCTGCTGCGCCGGGCCCATCTGGAGGACGGCGTCCCGTGGCACGAGATGGCGGTGCTCGTACGGGCCGGAGGCCGCACGATCCCCTCGGTGCGCCGGGCCCTGACGTCGGCGGGCGTGCCCCTGGAGGTCGACGGCGACGACCTCCCCCTGCGCCACGAACCGGCGGTGGCCCCGCTCCTGACCGCCCTCCGCGCGGTCGCCACGGCGGCCCTGCGCCGGGGTGCGCCGGGTGCGGAGGCTTCGGAGGGTGCGACTGCGTCGGAGGGGGCGGGGGCTTCGGCGGATGCGACTGTCTCGGCGAGCGCGGAGGCTCCGGCAGGCGCGGACGCCCCGGAGGACGCGGCGGTGAGGGCTCCCGCGGGTGCGGCTACGGAGGCTCCCGTTCCGGACCGGGAACCCGACGCGTCCGCCGAGGAACCGCCCGCCCCCGAAGCGCCCTCCTGGCTGGACACCGAGACCGCCCTGGCCCTTCTCACCTCCCCTCTCGGCTCCATGGACGCGGCCGACCTGCGCCGGCTCGGCCGCGCCCTGCGCGACGAGGAGCGGGCTGCCGGAAATCGCGTACCGGCCCCCTCCGGCGACCTGCTGGCCCGCGCGCTCGCCGAGCCCGAACGGCTCGTCGCGCACGACCCGGCGTACGCCCGCGGAGCCCAGCGCCTCGGCGCGCTCCTGCGCAAGGCGCGTGAGCTCCTCGAAGGCGGCGGTACCGCGGAGGAGGCCCTGTGGGAGCTGTGGGCCGGCACCCCGTGGCCGGGGCGGCTGGAGCGTGCCGCGCTGCGCGGGGGCTCGGGCGGCCGCAACGCCGACCGCGACCTCGACGCCGTCTGCGCCCTCTTCGACACCGCGGCCCGCGCCGAGGAGCGCACCGGCGGGCGCGGTGCGTTGAACTTCCTGGAGGAGGTCGACGCCCAGGACATCGCCGCCGACACCCTCTCCAGGCGCGCCGTGCGTCCCGACGCCGTACGGCTGATGACCGCGCACCGGTCCAAGGGCCTGGAGTGGCGCCTCGTCGTCGTCGCGGGCGTGCAGGAGGGGCTCTGGCCGGACCTGCGCCGCCGCGGCTCGCTGCTCGAAGCGGACCGGATCGGCCGCGACGGGCTGGCCGAGCCGCTCACCCCCGGTGCCCTCCTCGCCGAGGAACGCCGCCTCTTCTACGTCGCGGCGACCCGTGCGCGCGAACGCCTCGTCGTCACCGCGGTCAAGGCGGCCGCCGACGACGGCGACCAGCCGTCCCGCTTTCTCGCCGAACTCGGCGCCGAACCGCGCGACGTCACCGGCCGCCCACGCCGCCCGCTCGCCGTCGCCGCGCTCGTCGCGGAACTCCGCGCCACCACCGTCGACCCCGACGTCTCCGACGCCCTGCGCGAGGAGGCCGCCCGCCGCCTCGCCCGCCTCGCCGCGCTCACCGACGACGAGGACCGGCCACTGGTACCCGCGGCCCACCCCTACCGCTGGTGGGGCCTGTACGAGCCGACCCGTTCCGCCGTCCCGCTCCGCGACCGGGACCGGCCCGTGGCCCTCTCCGGCAGCGCGCTCGACCAGCTCGCCCACACCTGCGCGCTCCAGTGGTTCCTCGGCCGCGAGGTGAAGGCGGACGCTCCGGCGACGGCCGCGCAGGGCTTCGGCAATGTCGTCCATGTCCTGGCCGACGAGGTGGCCTCCGGGCGCACCCCCGCCGATCTGGCCGTCCTGATGGAGCGTCTGGACTCGGTCTGGGACGGCCTCGTCTTCGACGCCCCCTGGAAGTCCCGGCAGGAGAAGGAGCAGGCGAGGGTCGCCCTCGAACGCTTCCTGCGCTGGCACGTCATGGACCGCGCCGGACGCGCCCCCGCCGCCAGCGAGCACGACTTCGACGTGACCCTGGAGGCGGGGGAGTACGAGGTACGCATCCGGGGCTCGATGGACCGCGTCGAGCAGGACGCCGAGGGCCGGGCGTACGTCGTCGACTTCAAGACCGGCAAACAGTCCCCGACCAAGGACGAGGTCGCCCGCCACCCCCAGCTCGCCGTGTACCAGCTGGCCGTCCGGGAAGGGGCGGTCGACGAGATCTTCGACGGCAGGCGCCCCGAGCCCGGCGGCGCCGAACTCGTACAGCTGCGCCAGCCCGCCCCCAAGAAGGAGGGAGGCGACGCCCTTCCCAAGGTGCAGGCCCAGGAACCGCTCTCCGGCGAGTGGGTGTCCGACCTGCTGGCCACGGCCGCCGGACGGGTCCTGGACGAACGGTTCACCCCCACGACCGGCCAGCACTGCACGCACTGCGCCTTCCGGGCCTCGTGCAGCGCGCAGCCGGAGGGCCGCCATGTCCTGGAGTGAGCCGCCACGCTCCGGAGTGGGCCGTCGCGTCCTGGAGGGAGCGGCCGCGTCCCGGAGTGAGCCGCCACGCTCCGGAGTGAGCGGCCACGCCCCGGAGCGAGCGGGGCGCCGGGCAGGCGCCCACCCGCACATTGTCGGTGCGCCCGGTTAGCCTCGGTCGGGTGTCCTCACGCATCACTGATCCCGAGCAGCTGAAGGAGCTCCTCGGGATCCCGTTCACCCCGGAGCAGACGGCCTGCATCACGGCGCCGCCCGCCCCGCAGGTGATCGTGGCCGGAGCCGGGTCGGGAAAGACCACGGTGATGGCGGCGCGCGTGGTGTGGCTGGTGGGAACGGGGCAGGTGGCCCCCGAGCAGGTCCTCGGACTCACCTTCACCAACAAGGCGGCGGGCGAGCTCGCCGAGCGCGTCCGCAAGGCCCTCGTCGCGGCAGGGGTTACCGATCCGGACGCCCTCGACCCGGACAACCCTCCGGGCGAGCCCAGCATCTCCACGTACCACGCCTTCGCCGGCCGGCTCCTCACCGAGCACGGGCTGCGCATCGGCCTCGAACCCACCACGCGCCTCCTCGCCGACGCCACCCGCTACCAGCTCGCCGCCCGCGTACTGCGCGAGGCACCCGGCCCGTACCCGGCTCTGACCAGGTCGTTCCCCACGCTGGTCAGTGATCTGCTGGCCCTCGACGCAGAGCTGGCCGAGCATCTCGTACGCCCCGGACAACTCGCGGAGTACGACACCGAACTGCTCCGTACGCTCGAATCGGCCCGGCTCACCAACGCCGAGCTGCGCAAGATCCCCGAGATCGCCGAGGCCCGCCGCGAACTGCTGGAACTGACCCGCCGCTACCGCGAGGCCAAGAGGAGCCGCGACCTCCTCGACTTCGGCGACCAGATCGCCCTCTCCGCCGAGCTGGCCCTCACCCGGCCCGAGGTCGGCGCGATCCTGCGCGACGAGTTCCGCGTCGTACTGCTCGACGAATACCAGGACACCTCGGTCGCCCAGAGGCTGCTGCTCTCCGCCCTCTTCGGCCGCGGCCCCGAAGGAGCGGCGCTGACCGGGCACGCCGTCACCGCTGTCGGCGACCCCTGCCAGGCGATCTACGGCTGGCGCGGGGCCTCCGTGGCCAACCTCGACGACTTCCCCCTCCATTTCCCGCACGCCGACGGCACCCCCGCCACCCGCTACTCCCTCAGCGAGAACCGCCGCAGCGGCGGCCGGCTCCTCCACCTCGCCAACGGCCTCGCCGCACCCCTGCGCGCCCTGCACGAGGGCGTCGAGGCCCTGCGCCCCGCGCCGGGCGCCGAGCGCGACGGCATCGTCCGCTGCGCCCTGCTCCGTACCCACTCCGAAGAGATCGACTGGCTCGCCGACTCGATCGCCCACCTCGTGGGAACGGGAAAGGCACCCGGCGAGATGGCCGTCCTGTGCCGCACCGCGGGCGACTTCCCGGAGATCCAGGCCGCGCTGGTCGCCCGCGACATCCCGGTCGAGGTCGTCGGCCTGTCCGGGCTGCTGCACCTGCCCGAGGTCGCCGACCTCGTCGCGGTCTGCGAAGTCCTCCAGGACCCCGGCGCCAACGCCTCCCTGGTCCGGCTGCTCACCGGCCCCCGCTGGCGGATCGGCCCCCGGGACCTGGCACTCCTCGGCCGCCGCGCCCGCCTCCTCGTCCACCGTGCGGCCCATGGCGACGAGGACGACTTCGACCCCGACCGCCGCCTCGCCGAGGCCGTCGAAGGCATCGACCCGGCCGAAGTGATCTCGCTCGCCGACGCGCTGGACACCTTCCTCGAATCGGGCGGCGGCGTGGACGACGGACTTCCGTTCTCCGCCGAGGCCCGCGTCCGCTTCGCCCGCCTGGCCGCCGAACTGCGCGACCTGCGCCGCTCGCTGGCCGATCCCCTGATGGACGTGCTCCACCGCGTCCTCGCCACCACCGGTCTGGAGGTCGAGCTCTCCGCGTCGCCGCACGCGCTGGCCGCCCGCCGCCGCGAGACGCTCGCCAACTTCCTGGACGTGGCGGCCCGCTTCGCCACCGTCGAAGGCGAGGCCACCCTCCTCGCCTTCCTGGGCTTCCTGCGCACCGCCGTGCAGTACGAGAAAGGCCTGGACAACGCCCTGCCCGGCGGCGAGAACACCGTCAAGGTCCTCACCGCGCACAAGTCCAAGGGACTGGAGTGGGACGTCGTCGCGGTGCCCGGCCTGGTCACCGGCCAGTTCCCCAGCAGCCAGTCCCGCGACGCCTGGACCTCCCAGTCGAAGGTCCTCCCGCACGCCCTGCGCGGGGACACGGCCACCCTTCCCGTCGTCCACTCCTGGGACGCCAAGGGGCTCAAGGGCTTCAAGGAGGAGATGAAGGAGCACCAGCACACCGAGGAGCTCCGTCTGGGATACGTCACCTTCACCCGGCCCCGCACCCTGCTGCTCGGCTCCGGCCACTGGTGGGGCCCGAGTCAGAAGAAGCCGCGCGGCCCGTCCGGCTTCCTGCACGCGCTGTACGAGCACTGCGCGGCCGGACACGGCGAGATCGAGGTCTGGGCGGACGAACCGGCCGAGGACGAGGAGAACCCGGCGCTCGCCGGGAAGGAGGCCGACCACGCGTGGCCGCTTCCCCTCGACGACGTCGCGCTCAGCCGCCGCCGGGCCGCCGCGGACACCGTCATGGCACATCTGGAGTCCCTGGCCGCGGCGGGCGCTGCGCCGGACGCGTACGGGGTGCCGCCCGCCGCCCCGGGGCCGCACGGCGCCCCGTACGACGACGCTCCGTACGACGACGACCCGTTCCCCGGCGACGATCCGTTCCCCGGCGACGAGGCGTACCCCGACGGCGCCGACGACTGGGACACGCTGTCGACGGAGCCCCCGGCCACCGCGCACGCCCCGGCCCCCGCCCCGGCCCCCGTACCGCACGTCCCGGCGGCCCGCGCCCCGGAGCGCGCCGGGGCACACCACCTCACCCCCGAGGAGTCCCGCACCCTCGCCTCCTGGGACCGCGACCTCGACGCCCTCGCCGGCGAACTGCGCCGCGCCCGCGCCACCGTGCGCGACGTCCTCGTGCCCGCCTCGCTCTCGGCCACGCAGCTGCTGCGCCTCGCCGACGACCCCGACGGCTTCGCCCAGGAGCTGGCCCGCCCCATGCCCCGGCCCCCGCAGCCCGCGGCCCGCCGGGGCACGCGCTTCCACGCCTGGGTGGAGTCCCGCTTCGAGGAGCTGCCGCTGCCCATGCTCGGGCCGGACGAGCTGCCCGGCGGTGACGAGAGCGACGCCGAGATCGCCGACGAGCGCGACCTCGCCGCACTCAAGGAGGCCTTCGAGCGCACCCCGTACGCCCGCCGCACCCCGTACCGCGTGGAGACGCCGTTCCAGATCACCCTGGCCGGCCGGGTGGTCCGGGGCCGTATCGACGCGGTGTACCGCACCGGGGACACCTACGAGATCGTCGACTGGAAGACCGCCCGCGCCCATACCGCCGACCCCCTCCAGCTCGCGGTCTACCGCCTGGCGTGGGCCGAGCTGCACGACCTGCCGCTCACCGCCGTCACCGCCACGTTCCTGTACGTACGCAGCGGAGAGACCGTCCGCCCCACCCGCCTGCCGGGCCGGGAGGAACTGGAGCGTCTCCTGTGGGACGAGCCACCTCCGACGGGCCGATAGGCTCAAGGCCATGAGCGACACCCCGGACAGCGCCGTCCGTACGTACACCGAACAACACCGCACAGCCTTCCTCGACGACCTCGCCGAGTGGCTGCGCATCCCGTCCGTATCCGCCCAGCCGGAACACGCCGGGGACGTACGACGCAGCGCCGAGTGGCTGTCCGCCAAGCTCAAGGAGACCGGCTTCCCGGTCACCGAGATCTGGGAGACGCCCGGCGCTCCCGCGGTCTTCGCCGAGTGGGCCTCGGACGACCCGGACGCCCCGACCGTCCTCGTCTACGGACACCACGACGTGCAGCCCGCCGCCCGCGAGGACGGCTGGGACACCGACCCCTTCGAGCCGGTGATCCGCGACGGCCGCATGTACGGGCGGGGCGCCGCCGACGACAAGGGGCAGGTGTTCTTCCACACCCTCGGCGTCCGGGCCCACCTCGCCACCACCGGCCGCACCGCCCCGGCCGTCAACCTCAAGCTGCTGATCGAGGGTGAGGAGGAGTCCGGCTCCCCGAATTTCCGCGCCCTGGTCGAGGAGCGGGCCGCCCGGCTCACCGCCGATGCGGTGATCGTCTCCGACACCGGCATGTGGGACGAGACGACCCCCACCGTCTGCACGGGCATGCGCGGCCTCGCCGAGTGCGAGATCGAGCTGCACGGCCCGGAGCAGGACATTCACTCCGGTTCGTTCGGCGGCGCGGTTCCCAACCCCGCGACGGCCGTGGCCCGGCTCGTCGCCGCGCTGCACGACGCGGACGGCCGGGTCGCGATCCCCGGTTTCTACGACGGCGTGGCAGAACTCACCGACACCGAGCGCGCGCTCTTCGCCGAACTGCCCTTCGACGAGGCGACCTGGTTGCGTACCGCCAAGTCCCGAGCGGCGTCGGGCGAGGCCGGCTACTCGACGCTGGAACGCATCTGGGCCCGTCCCACGGCAGAGGTCAACGGCATCGGCGGCGGGTACCAGGGCGCCGGAAGCAAGACGATCATCCCGTCCTCCGCCCTGGTGAAGATCAGCTTCCGGCTGGTCGCGGGCCAGGACCCCGACCACGTCCAGCAGGTCGTCCGGGCCTGGGTGGAGGCGCAGGTCCCGGCCGGTGTCCGGCACCGGATCGCCTTCGCCCCCGCCACCCGCCCCTGCCTGACACCGCTGGACCACCCGGCCCTGCGGGCCGTGGCCCGCGCCATGGGACGGGCCTTCGGCCAGAAGATCCTCTTCACCCGCGAAGGAGGCTCGGGGCCCGCCGCCGACCTGCAGGACGTGCTCGGCGCACCCGTCCTCTTCCTGGGCATCTCCGTACCGTCCGACGGCTGGCACGCCCCCGACGAGAAGGTCGAACTCGACCTCCTGTTCAAGGGCGTCGAGACAGCGGCCCACCTCTGGGGCGAACTGGCCGCCGCACTCCGCTGAATCCTCTGAACACCCGATCCATCCCGGGGGAGTAGGAAGCACCTGTGAGCACCTTCGACAACGCCACCGCAGACCGGCCCATCGGTCTCACGGCGCCCAGCGGCATCGACCGCGCGGCGCACCACCGCCTCGACGAGGCCTGGCTGTCCGCCGCGTGGAGCCACCCGACC
The DNA here is from genome assembly GCF_044742755.1 of Streptomyces sp. NPDC087845. Taxonomy (NCBI): domain Bacteria; kingdom Bacillati; phylum Actinomycetota; class Actinomycetes; order Kitasatosporales; family Streptomycetaceae; genus Streptomyces; species Streptomyces sp. NPDC087845. Next base: position 38,143 of record NZ_JBIUVC010000001.1, on the reverse strand, counting down.
ACCCGTGTGTTCGTCGTCTCCGGCGGGCAGGTGCTGATCGACGACACGGCCGACGGCGGCACGGAGATCGTCATGACCCCGGCCTTCGACGCCCCGGTCACCGAGACCCACCGCTACTTCCTCGGCACCGACGAGGACGGCGTCAGCTACTTCGCGCTCCAGAAGGACTCCCTGCCCGGGCGCATGGACCAGCCGGCCCGCCCGGCCGGCCTGCGCGAGGCCGGGCTGCTGCTCGGCCCCCGCGACGCAGGCCTGATGGTGCACGCGGTGGCGCTGGAGAACTGGCAGCGCCTGCACCGCTTCTGCTCACGCTGCGGCGAACGCACGGTCATCGCGGCGGCCGGTCACATCCGCCGCTGCCCGGCGTGCGGCGCCGAGCACTACCCGCGTACGGACCCCGCCGTCATCATGCTGGTGACGGACGACCAGGACCGCGCCCTGCTGGGCCGCCAGGTGCACTGGCCCGAGGGCCGCTTCTCGACGCTCGCGGGCTTCGTCGAGCCCGGGGAGTCGATCGAGCAGTCCGTCGCCCGCGAGGTCTTCGAGGAGGCGGGCATCACCGTCGGCGAGGTCGAGTACATCGCCAGCCAGCCCTGGCCGTTCCCGTCCAGCCTGATGCTCGGCTTCATGGCACGGGCGACCTCGTCCGAGATCGACGTGGACGGCGAGGAGATCGAGGAGGCCCGCTGGTTCTCCCGCGAGGACCTGACGGCGGCGTTCGAGTCGGGAGAGGTCATGCCCCCGTTCGGCATCTCGATCGCGGCCCGCCTGATCGAGCTCTGGTACGGCAAGCCGCTCCCGAAGCCGGGCACCGTCGGCTGACGTTCGACTCACCGCCAACGGACGACCGCGCCCGCGGACGCATACGGCAACGCCCCCTCCGGTCGAGCTCGATTACCGGAGGGGGCGCGGCTGTGCTGCGGGAGCGGCGGGATCAGACGGCGAGCGCCTGCTTCACCTGGGCCAGGGACGGGTTCGTCATGACGGCCTCGACGCCCGTGGAGCCGACCACCAGGACGGTGGGAACGGTCTGATTGCCCCCGTTGGCCTTCTCGACGAAGGCCGCGGAATCCGGGTCCTGCTCGATGTTGATCTCGTTGTACGTGATGCCCTCGCGGTCCATCTGGCTCTTGAGCCGACGGCAGTAGCCGCACCACGTGGTGCTGTACATCGTCACAGTGCCCGGCATGTCTTCGCGCTCCTCTGTCTCGTCAGTCATCTTGGACGCGTCCCCGGACTCATCTGTCCGCTCGGACGCGTCTGTCTCATCCGTCTCATCCGGCACGCGGAGAAGCTGGAAAGTGCGTCGCCGCACGGAAAGGGAACGTACGTGAGGCAACCACCATTCCCGCCGCCACCCCCGCATAAGTACGACCGATACGGCCCCCCTGTGGACAACCTCCGCACCGGCCTCATCCGACCTGGCAGCATGGCGGGGTGACAGCAGCAACGCATTCCTCCCTCTTCCCACAGGTCCCCGAGTCGGCCGACGCCGTGCTCGACGGCCTGGACCCCGAGCAGCGCGAGGTCGCCACGGCCCTGCACGGCCCGGTGTGTGTGCTGGCCGGAGCCGGTACGGGCAAGACGCGTGCGATCACGCACCGCATCGCCTACGGAGTGCGTGCCGGAATACTCCAGCCGACGAGCGTGCTCGCCGTCACCTTCACCAACCGGGCCGCGGGCGAGATGCGGGGGCGGCTGCGCCAGCTCGGCGCGGGCGGGGTGCAGGCGCGGACGTTCCACTCCGCCGCCCTGCGTCAGCTCCAGTACTTCTGGCCGAAAGCGGTCGGCGGTGACCTGCCGCGGCTGCTGGAGCGCAAGGTCCAGCTGGTCGCCGAGGCCGCGGCCCGCTGCCGCATCCGCCTCGACCGCAACGAGCTGCGCGATGTCACCAGCGAGATCGAGTGGTCCAAGGTCACCCAGACCGTGCCCGCCGACTACCCGGCCGTGGTCGCCAAGACACAGCGCGACGCCCCGCGCGACCCGGCCGAGATCTCCCAGATCTACGCGATGTACGAGCAGCTGAAGCGCGACCGCTCGGTGATCGACTTCGAGGATGTGCTGCTTCTCACCGTCGCCATCCTCCAGGACCGCCACGACATCGCCGACCACGTCCGCCGCCAGTACCAGCACTTCGTCGTCGACGAGTACCAGGACGTCAGCCCGCTCCAGCAGCGGCTGCTGGATCTCTGGCTCGGTGACCGGGACACCCTGTGCGTCGTCGGTGACGCCAGTCAGACGATCTACTCCTTCACCGGAGCCACCCCCGACCACCTCCTGAATTTCCGTACCCGCCACCCCCGGGCGACGGTGGTCAAGCTGGTCCGGGACTACCGCTCCACCCCCCAGGTCGTCCATCTGGCCAACGGGCTGCTCGGCCAGGCCCGCGGCCGCGCCGCCGAGCACCGGCTCGAACTGGTCTCGCAGCGCGAGCCCGGCCCCGAGCCCGCTTACACGGAGTACGCGGACGAGCCCGCGGAGGCCGAGGGCACCGCCCGCCGCATCCGCGACCTGATCGCCGCGGGCGTCCCGGCCGGCGAGATCGCCGTGCTCTACCGGGTCAACTCGCAGTCCGAGGTCTACGAACAGGCCCTGGCCGACGCGGGCGTGCCCTACCAGCTGCGGGGCGCCGAGCGCTTCTTCGAACGGGCGGAGGTACGGGAGGCGGGCGTCGCCCTGCGCGGCGCCGCCCGCGCGGGGGGCAACGACTCCCTGCTCGACGACGCGGAGGGGCTGCCGGCGGAGGTGCGTGCGGTGCTCTCCACCAAGGGGTGGACCACGGAACCACCCGCGGGCTCCGGAGCGGTGCGCGACCGCTGGGAGTCCCTGGCCGCCCTGGTCCGGCTCGCCGAGGACTTCGAACAGGCCAAGCCGGGAGCGACGCTCTCCGACCTGGTGGCGGAGCTCGACGAGCGGGCCGCCGCCCAGCACGCCCCCACCGTCCAGGGGGTCACTCTCGCCTCGCTGCACTCGGCGAAGGGCCTGGAGTGGGACGCCGTGTTCCTGGTCGGGCTGACCGAGGGCATGATGCCGATCACCTACGCCAAGACCGACGAGCAGATCGAGGAGGAGCGCCGGCTGCTGTACGTCGGCGTCACCCGGGCGCGCCTGCACCTCTCGCTGTCGTGGTCGCTGTCCCGCTCACCCGGCGGCCGCGCCGGACGCCGCCCGAGCCGGTTCCTGAACGGGGTGCGCCCCGGCTCGGCGGCGGCTCCCGGCACGCGTGGCGCGGCGGGTGGCGGCGGGATCGAGCGGGGCGCCGGACCGGTCGCCAGACGCGGCCGCCGCGGCCCTGCCCGGTGCCGCGTCTGCGGCAAGACCCTCACCGACGCGGGCGAGATGAAGCTGATGCGCTGCGACGGCTGCCCCTCCGACATGGACGAGGCGCTGTACGAGCGGCTGCGCGACTGGCGGGCGGTCCGGGCGAAGGAGATCGGCCAGCCCGCGTACTGCGTCTTCACGGACAAGACGCTGATGGCGATCGCGGAGGCGGTGCCGGGCAGCGCGGGAGAACTGGCCGTGATCTCCGGAGTCGGCGCGCGGAAGCTGGACCGGTTCGGGACCGCGGTACTCGCCATTTGCGCAGGTGAGACGGTAGAGGAAGGGCACGGGGGCGTCGTTGACGAGGTGTGAGAAAAACTCGTCGAAAAAATAGTTTGCGCCCGCCCCAGTCATCACCATAGGTTCTTAACCACGGGAACAGCGACTTCTCTGAAGCCCTGGTCCTGTGCTGTACTTATCCGAATACGCAGGACCGGCCCGCCGGTCCCCCCGAGACGCCGAGAGGAGGCGATTGAAGTGATCAGCATCATCGAGACCAACAAAATGACCGATCTCTCGGTCGTCTCCGCCTGCTCGCTCGGCCTCGCCTGCTCTTCCGAGTCCTCGCTCCGTGGCACCGGTCTGTCCGGCATCTCTGCCGCCAGCCTGCTGTCCCCGGCGAGCCTCCCCGTGCGGGAGCGCAATGAGCGACCGACCCAGGCACCGGCAGCAGCAGTAGCGAAGGGACAGGCCCAGGCCTATGCCTTTGCGGCCGTCGGTGCGGGAGCGGAATCCGGCGCCAAGAAGCAGATGACGCACCACCACACGATGTGGGCCTTCCGTGGGCCTGAACCCTGGAGTGATCCAGCCTGATTCGCCATCAGGCCGGCGCCTTCAGGGCCGCGGAACCCCACTCGGGATCCGCGGCCCTTTTGTTTTGTCCAAACGGACGAGACAGCGCGAAGGAGCCTCGGGACAAGCAGCACCCGGTACCAGCCGCCACCCGGCCAACAGGCCGGAACGACCAGACGAGGACACCACCCACCGTGCAACTCGAAGCGCACGCCCCGTCCGTACCGCCTTCCGACACGATCCCGCCGCCCGGCCTCACGGAGGACTCCACCTTGACCCCCCTCACCGCGCTCACCGCGCTCGACGACGCCATCGAGAACCTCGGCGTGCCCGTCCCCTGCCGCTCCTACGACCCGGAGGTCTTCTTCGCCGAGTCGCCGGCCGATGTCGAGTACGCCAAGTCCCTCTGCCGCACCTGCCCGCTCGTCGAGGCCTGCCTCGCCGGCGCCAAGGAGCGTCGCGAGCCGTGGGGCGTCTGGGGCGGTGAGCTCTTCATCCAGGGCGTCGTCGTCGCTCGCAAGCGGCCGCGTGGTCGTCCGCGCAAGAACCCGGTCGCGGCGTGATCGCCGGACTGGGGGTCGCGGCCCCCAAACCCATGAAGCGCATCGGAACCATCGACCGTCCCCACACCCACGATCCCCGAAATCAGGCACCAATGTCCGTCCCCACGAATGAGCCCGTCGGCTCCGCAACACCGAACGTCACGATCACCGGCGCGAACGACTCGCGTCAGAACAGGACCCGCGAGATGCAACTCATTCCAGAAGCCCTGGCTCGTGCGCATATGCACGACCGCCTGAGGGAAGCCGACACGCAACGCCGGGCCGTGCGCCTGGTCACCGCGCGCCGGATGCAGCGCAGGGCCGAGCGCGCCTCGATGCGCGCCCGCCGTGCGCTGGCCATGGCGGTCATGCACTAGCCGGGCAGGACACCAGCAGCGCCCGCTGCCGGGCAGCCGCTCTGCCCGGCAGCAATCAGTACCCATGTCAGTACCCCTTCCGCGGGGCCGGTCCGAACGGACCGGCCCCGCGGTCGTGCTGTGTGGTGCCGCGCGGCACGGCGGCGGCGGAGTTATCGTCACCACGTGGACGAGGAGACTCATCACCGGATGCGGCAACCCGCGCAGAGGGACACCGCAGTGGCCGCGTGTGCCCTGTGCGGAACCTCCGCCGGCAGCGAGACCGTACCGCCGACCTGGATCTGCTCCGTCGAGAACGGCAGCCACCAGTACTTCTGCGAAAAGTGCGCCCGCACCCATATCAGGGCGATCGAGAGCCGCCTCGACTCCGCCTGGTGGTGAGGCCGGGGCGTGACGTCTGGCGGTGACACATGGGGCGTGCGCCTGGTGGTGACACATGGGGCGTGCGCCTGGTGGTGGCGGTCGGGGCACGAAACCCGAGGTTGTGGAGCCGGGGTGTGACGGTCCGGGCTCGGTGACGGGTCCGAAGGCCGACTGCCCTATGCGCCGGGCGCGTCGCCCGCCAACTCCTGTACCACGACCTCCTGCTCATCCTCCGACAGGAACCCCGGGACCCAGGATTCGAGTTCGTCGCGCAGCCGTACCGTCGCACTCAACTGGCACAGCACCCCGATCGTGCTCAGCGTCACCCGGTGTATCAGCAGATAGGAGGGCGGCAGATTCAGCTGCTTGCCCAGCTGATGAGCGGGCGAGCGGGGATCAGCGATCCGAGCCGCCTGATTGCGCATCCAGCTCCGGGTGAAGGTGAACTCCTCTACCCGCGCCGGTTCGATGATCGGGAGGAGGTAGTCGAGCACTGCGTCCGGATCGAGATCGATCGAGTCCTTGACGAACCCCTCCTCGCGCAACAGCTCGTACACCGCCTCCGCGTCACCGGCCAGTGCCAGCCGCAAGGAGTCCCCGATGGTCTGCGGCAGACCACCCGGCAGCCGGTCTACCGTGCCGAAGTCCAGCACCCCGAGCCGCCACTGTCCGGCCTCGTCCGTCTCGTCGTCCGGGGGCAGCAGCCGGAAGTTGCCCGGATGCGGGTCCGCGTGCAGCAGCCCGGTGCGCGCCGGCCCCGAGAAGAGGAAGCGCGCCAGCAACTGACCGGCCCGGTCGCGCTGTTCCGGTGTGCCCCCGGCGATCACGTCGGCAAGTGGAACGCCGTCCATCCACTCCGTCACCAGCACCTGGTCGGACTGGTGCACCACACCGGGGATGACGACGTCCGGATCGGCCGCGAACTCCTCGGCATGGTCCCGCTGCGACCGTGCCTCCTGGTCGTAGTCCAGTTCCTCCGAGACCCGGTCACGCAGCTCCGTGATGAGCGGCTTGACGTCCATTCCGGGGATCAACGGGCCGAGCAGCCGGGCGAACCTGCTGAGCTGGGTCAGATCGGAGAGCAGCGCCTCGCCGGCGCCCGGATACTGCACCTTCACCGCGACGTCGCGCCCGTCGTGCCACACCGCGCGGTGCACCTGACCGATCGAGGCGGCGGCCGACGGCTTGTCCTCGAAGTCGAGGAACAGCTCCCGCCAGTCCTCGCCGAGCCGCTCCTCCAGCACCGCGTGCACCGTGCCGCTGGGCAGGGGCGGCGCGGCTTCCTGCAGTTTGGTGAGCGCCGCCCGGTACGGCCCCGCGACCTCCTCGGGCAGCGCCGACTCGAAGACGGACAGGGCCTGACCCAGCTTCATCGCCCCGCCCTTCAGCTCACCCAGGACCTTGAAGAGCTGATCCGCGGTGCGCTGCTGAACCTCCCGGGCCACCAACTCCGCCGACTTCCCGCCGATCCGCTTGCCCAGACCCCACGTGGCGCGGCCGGCGAAGCCCAGTGGCAGGGCGGCCAACTTGGCGGTGCGGGTGACCGCTTTCCGGGGTAGATCAGACATGAGCCCCTCCAAATCCCAGACTGCCGTACCGCGTGCGGCGGTTACCCGGCCATTGTGTCGTGTACCGCGTCGGCCCCGGAGGCACGCTCCCCCTCAGTGTGCCCAGCCGCTCCGCAGCAACAGCCGAGATGTGCCCCGATCCGCTCGGAGCGCCAGTCCAACAGCGGCAGCGCGGCCTCCCAGCGGGTCCCTGTACTGGCGGGCAGCTCCCCGTCCAGAAAGGACAGCGCGTGAGCGGCCGCCAGGCCGGCCACCGCCGTCGCCAGCCCCAGGTCACAGGCCTGGACGGCGTTGCGCCGACCGGACTGCCACTGCGAGAGCATCCTCGGCCACTGCTCGTCCCGTTCCGCACGCTCCAGCGCCAGGCATCCCGCGCACGCCGTGCCCCCGGGCAGGACCAGGGGCCCGACCACTCCCGTCGCCTCCATCACTCCGGCATAGAGGTGGGGAGTCCCCGAAGCGATCCACGGTTCCGCAGGCCTCGGGTCGGGGGCGTACGCCGAGAGACCGTCACGAGGGGCGATCACGATCAGTGACAGCCCCGGCTCGCCGCCCGCCGAGGCCTCCGCCGCCTCCGCCGTCCGGGGAGCCGGGCCGACGGCGGATCTGCGCACCAACTGCCGGGCCGCGGTGGCCCTGCGCTCCCCGACGGCCGCCGGTGGAAGTCCGCAGGGCGAGACGTCCGACGGCTCGGTGCACCCGCCGTCCAGCACCTCCACCCGGCCCACTCCGGACCCGGACAGCACCGCCGCGATCGCGGCACCGACCCGCCCGGCGCCCCGCACCTGGACCCGCATCGCCCGGCGGGCCGCCAGCCGCCGCATCCCGCCGCCCGGCTCGGGATGGACGACGGAGAGTGACGCCAGGTCAGGGCGGTACCGCTCCAGGGCCTCGGGCCGGTTCCTCAACGCATCGGTCTCCGGGCCGGCGGCCCGCACATCGTCGATCAGGCCCGCGTCTCTCAAGCGGCGCACCAAGGTTTCCACTTGATGGTCCGACAGGTCCATGGCTCGGGCTTCTTCGCGCAACAGCGGCAGGCCGCGCGTGCCGTCGAGCAGTTCCAGAAAACAGCCCGTGGCGATATCCATCGGACCGAGCTTCACCGCATGAGCGCGGGTCACCCCGAATTGCACGGTGCCCCGGCCGCGCCATGCGCGGCGCAGTGCGGGCTTCAGCATCGGATACACGGCTTCCCCCGGTCTGTGTTCCATGATCTCTGTGTGTGGGCCATGGCCCGGATCTCCGCGAGATCCGTTGTCAGAATGCAGGCCGGCGGCGAAGTGTGCGGAAAGTTGTCCACAGGTGCGGGGTATTAGTCGTTCAAATGGTGCATGCCGTGGAGCGGATCGCACGCGAACCGTCCCGGAGGCGGGACTTCCTCCACTGACACCGGGTAACGTCATGGCGTGCCCGCCGACCCGTCACCCGGATTCGCCGGGGAGACCCCCGCGCGCAGTGCCGGAACCCATCAGCGCAGCGCGGTGGACCGCCCGCCCCGCGCCTCGGCGACGAGCGCGGTCGAGGTCCGCAGGAGCACCCGCCGCAGCAGAACGGTCTCCGCGTACCGGGAGGGGGACCGCACCATCGTGCTCATCCCCGCCCGGATGTCGCAGGCCGAGGAGCGGCGCTGGGTGAGCGTGATGCTCGACAAGCTCGCGGCCCAGGAGAGCAAGCGGATCCTCGGCGACAGCGAACTGGCCGAGCGGGCGGAGCGGTTGTCCGCCCAGTATTTCGAGGGCCGGGCCAGGCCCGCGTCCGTGCGGTGGGTGACCAATCAGAACACCCGATGGGGGTCCTGCACCCCGGCGGAGGGCAGCATCCGGCTGTCGCACCGGCTCCAGGGCATGCCCGAGTACGTCGTCGACTACGTACTGGTCCATGAGCTGGCCCATCTGCTCGTCCCCGGCCACGGTCCGCGCTTCTGGCGGCTGCTGGAGGCGTATCCCCGCACGGAGCGGGCCCGTGGCTACCTGGAGGGTGTGGTGGCGGCCGACCGGCTGCCGCATCTGCCCGCCGCACGCGGTGAGTGACGTTCGGCGATTCTGTACCGGGTGTGTACCGACTTAGCTCAACGTCGGAGTTTGCGGTTAGCCTGACGCGACGCATTCACATTCGGGATGGGGGACGGTCGTTACGCATGGCCAGGGAATTCCAACGCGGCCACAAGGCCAAGATCAGCGATCTCACACCGGGGACGGACCTGTACGTAGGTGTGCAGATCGCCGGCCCGGGACTGACCTTTGACATCAGCTGCTTCGGCCTCGATGCCAATGAGCAGCTCTCCGACGACCGGTATTTCATCTTCTTCAATCAGCCTAAATCGCCCGAGGAGTCCATTCAGCTTCTCGGTGCCCAGGCCGGTGACACCGAGTCGTTCCGCGTCACCCTGGACCGCATTCCGGCGAGCATCCACAAGCTGTCGTTCACTGCGACGGTCGACGGCGCCGGGCAGATGTCCCAGGTCGGCCCCGGTTACATCCGGATCGTCGCGGGTGGCGAGGAAGTCGTCAGGTACGCCTTCAACGGTTCGGAGTTCACCACCGAGCGTGCGGTGATGCTGGGTGACTTCTACCTGAAGGACGTCTGGCGGTTCGCCGCCGTCGGCCAGGGCTTCGACGGCGGCCTCGAAGCGCTGCTGAAGAACTTCGGCGGCGAGGTCGCCGAGGAGGCGCCCGCCGCACCTCAGCCGCAGGCGGCCGCCCCGTCGTTCGCCCCGCCCGCCCAGCCGGCCGCCCCGGCACCCGCCCCGTCCTTCGGCGCTCCGGCCGCACCGCAGGCCCCCCAAGCGCCGCCGCCCGCCCCGTCCTTCGGCGCCCCGGACGCACCGGCCCCCACGCCGCAGCAGCAGATGCATTCCGCGCCGACGATGGCGGCCCCGATGGCACCGCACGGCGGCATGGTGCCGCCGCCCGCCCCCGCTCCGGCGCCGTACGGACAGCCAGGTCTGCCGCCCCAGCAGCCGCAGTTCGGGCAGATCCCCGGGCAGCAGCCCCCGCCCGCCGCTCCGTACGGCCAGCAGGCCCCCGCCCCGTACGGACAGCAGCCACCAGGAATGCAGCCGCCCGGAATGCCCCAGGGTGTCCCGCAAGGCATGCCACAGGCCGGTGCCGGGCTTCAGGCCGCGCTCCAGCCGTACAAGGAGACGGCCACCGGCCAGCGTTGGACCCCGCAGAACCAGCAGCTCATGCGGGTCGACCTCACCATGGGCGGCATGCCCGTGCTCGCCCGGCAGGGCAGCATGGTGATGTACCAGGGCAAGGTCGACTTCAGCTACAAGGGCGCCGGTTTCGCGGGCCGGATCGTCGGCAACGCGACCGGCCAGGAAATGCAGCTGATGCGCTGCACCGGCCGCGGACAGGTCTTCCTCGCCGAGGACGGCTCCCATCTGCACGCCATCGAGCTCCAGGGCGACGGCATCTGCGTCTCGGCGGAGAACGTCCTCGCGTTCGACGAGTCGCTGCAGCACGAGGTCCGCAGGATCGAGGGCCACGGCATTCCCGGTGGGGCCCTGTTCACCATGCAGTTCCAGGGCACCGGCACGGTCGTCGTGAAGACCCACGGCGTCCCCGTCGTCCTGCCCGTCACCCCGACCACCTTCGCCGACTGCAACGCCGTCGTCGCCTGGTCGTCCGCGTCCCAGGTGATCATCTCCAGCCAGGTCCGGCTGCGCCGCAACGCGTACCCGGGGCACAGCGGGGAGACCGTGAACCTTCAGTTCCGGGGCGCCCCCGGCAACTTCATCGTTGTCCAGCCCTACGAGGTCTGAGGGAGCCCGTCATGAACCAGCAACTCGCGGGCTACGCCCCGACCCCCGTCACGGCCCGTATGGAGAACCACGGCCACACGATGCTCAAGGTCGCCATGGCCACCGGCCAGGACCTCTACGCACGTACCGGCTCGATGGTGGCGTACGAAGGCTTCATCCAGTACGAACCCAACCCGCCGGCCGTCCGTCAGATCGCCTCCCAGTGGATCACCGGCGAGGGCGCACCGATCATGAAGTGCTCCGGCGACGGACTGCTCTACCTCGCGGACTACGGCGCCGATGTGGTCGTCATCAACCTCAACAACGACTCCCTCTCGGTCAACGGCACCAACGTCCTCGCCTTCGACAGCCATCTCACCTGGGGCGTGGAGCGGGTCAAGGGCCTCGCCAAGTTCGCCGGCCAAGGACTGTGGAACGTCTGCATCTCGGGCACCGGCTGGGTCGCCATCACCTCGCGGGGCACACCGATCGTCGTCGACTGCGGACGCGGCGAGGACGAGACCTACGTCGACCCGGACGCCCTCGTGGCGTGGTCCCCGAACCTCAAGGTGAAGGGCAAGCGCAGCTTCAAGGCCTCCTCCCTCATCGGGCGGGGCAGCGGCGAGGCGTACCAGATGGCCTTCTCCGGCCAGGGCATCGTCGTCGTACAGCCGAGTGAGGACAGTACCGACCGCCTGCGGGTCCGGAACTGAGGGTGAGGAGAAACACACCATGCAGAGTCCGCTTTTCAGCTACACGGAACAGCAGTCCCAGGACCGGTACACCGTCCAGAACCCGCAGCTCCTGCGGGTCTCGCTGACCGGCCGGGACGACGTCCTCGCCCGCAAGGGTGCCATGGTCGCCTACCAGGGGCTGATGGAGTTCGACGGCGAGTACCAGTCGCACGGGCAGCGCCGCGCCCGCGCGAGCACCGGCGAGGGCCTGGAACTGATGCGCTGCTCCGGGCAGGGCACCGTCTACCTCGCCAACCTCGCGCAGTACATCCATGTCGTGGACGTCGACCACGACGGCATCACGGTGGACAGTGCCTACGTCCTGGCCCTCGACTCCTCGCTGCACACCGAGGTCATCGCGGTGGACAGCCAGTACGGCATCTCGGGCACCGGCAAGTACCAGCTCAACATCTCCGGCACGGGCAAGGTCGCCCTGATGACCTCGGGCCGGCCGCTGATGATGCAGGTCACGCCGGACAAGTACGTCAACGCCGACGCCGACGCGATCGTCGCCTGGTCCAGCTCGCTGCGCGTGCAGATGCAGGCCCAGACGCACTCCTCGGGTGTCTGGCGGCGGCGTGGCAACACCGGCGAGGGCTGGGAGCTCAGCTTCCTCGGCCAGGGCTTCGCCCTGGTCCAGCCGAGCGAGGTGCTGCCCCCGCAGAACCACGAGATCGGCCAGGGCATCAGGGCCCAGTACGGCATGGGCCAGCAGGGCGCCCACGGCCAGAACCAGAACAACGCCTGGAACTGAGCCGCCGAGCACCGGCACGGGCCATACGGGTGAGGGGCGGTCTCCCCGGCGACCGCCCCTCACCCGTGCCGCATGCCTCCGTCCTACCGGAGCTGCTCCAGCGCGGCGCGGGCGCGCGTCATCAGCTGTACGACCGAGGTGTCGGCCACGGCCGCGACCTCGTCGTACGCGAACCAGCGCAGGTCCAGCGATTCGTCGCTGATCTGCTCCGTCGCGCCCGACGGGGCGAGCGCCGCGTACTGCACGTCCAGATGCCAGTGGCAGGGCGCGGGGATCCGGTGGCGGTCCAGCGTCACCGGTCCGCCCGCAAGCAGGGTCAGGCCGCCGATGCCGGACTCCTCGGTGGCCTCACGCAGGGCCGCGGCAGCCAGCGTGGTGTCCTGCGGCTCGCAGTGGCCGCCCATCTGCAGCCACATCCGCAGCTTGCGGTGCAGGGTGAGCAGGACCCGCCCGCGCTCCGGATCGACGACCAGTGCGCTGGCCGTAAGGTGTCCGGCCCCGCAGGCCTTCCACATGCCGTCGGGATGCCGAGCCAGATGATCCAGATAGACCTGGCGCAGTTCCTCCTGGGCCGGGTCCACCGGGTTCTCGTACCCCTTCAGTACGAGAACGGCGTCGTCGTACAGGCTCACCGGTCGGTGTCGCCCTTGCCGTCGTTCTCCCGGTCGGTTTCCCCGGTTTCTCCGGAGCCCGCTTCGCCCGCTGCGGCCTCGGGCTTCTGCGGACCCTTCGCGGCCTCGCCGAGCATCTTGTCCAGCTCGGAGAAGTCCAGCTGCTCGTGGTGCACAAAACCGTCCGGATCGTCCAGGTCCTGGGCGGTCGGAAGCATGTCGGGGTGCTCCCACAGGGCGTCGCGGCCGTCGAGACCACGGGCGTCCGTGAGCGAAGCCCACAGGCGCGAGGCGTCACGCAGCCGCCGCGGACGCAGCTGGAGACCGATGAGCGTGGCGAACGTCTGCTCGGCCGGACCGCCGGAGGCACGGCGCCTGCGCATGGTCTCGCGCAGCGCGTCGGCCGAGGTCAGACGGGACTTCGCGGCCTCGTGCACCACCGCGTCCACCCAGCCCTCGACCAGTGCGAGCGCCGTCTCCAGCCGGGCCAGGGCGGCCTTCTGCTCCGGGGTGTCCTCCGGCTGGAACATGCCCTGCTGAAGGGCGTCCTGCAACTGCTCGGGCTGCGACGGGTCGAACTGACCGACCACGTCCTCCAGCTTGCTGGTGTCGACCTTGATGCCGCGCGCATACCCCTCGACGGCGCCGAACAGATGCGAGCGCAGCCACGGAACGTGGGCGAAGAGCCGCTGATGGGCGGCCTCGCGCAGGGCGAGATACAGCCGCACCTCCTCCTGCGGCACGCTGAGGTCCTTGCCGAACCTCTCGACGTTCAGCGGAAGGAGCGCGGCCTTGCCCGCCGGGCCCAGCGGCAGTCCGATGTCGGTCGAGCCGACCACCTCGCCGGCCAGCACACCGACGGCCTGCCCGATCTGCTGGCCGAACATCGCGCCGCCCATCGACCGCATCATGCCGATCAGCGGCCCCGCCATCGCCTGCATCTCCTCGGGCAGCACATCGCCCATGGCCAGACCGACCCGCTCGGCCACCGGGTCGACCAGCTTCTGCCAGGCGGGCAGGGACGCCTCGACCCACTCGGCACGGCTCCACGCGACGGTCGAGACCGAACCGGAGGGCAGTGAGGTCACCCCGTCCAGCCAGAGGTCGGCCAGCCGCAGCGCCTCGTCGACCGCGGACCGCTCGGACGGGCCGACGCTCGCGTCCTTGGTGCCGTCCGGCGTGCCCTGCGAGACCGTCTGGCGCGCGATCTGCTTGGCCATGTCCCAGTTGACGGGACCGCCCTCGTAGCTCAGCATCTGGCCGAGCTGCTGGAAGGCCGCACCCAGGTCGTTGGGGTTCATCGTGCCGAACATCGCCGCGAACGGGTTGTCCCCGCCCGCGCCGGGCCCGAAGCCGAACGGGTTCGCCGGCCCGCCCGAACCCTGCCCACCTCCGGTGGGGTCCTTCTTCTTGCCCTCGTCGCCGTTGTCCGGCTCCTCCGGCGGAAGGCCGAATCCGAATGGGGTGTCACTCACGGGTTTCCTCGGCTCGTAGGGCCGCCGGCTCGAACCGACGGCGACTGCCCGACATCACCATCCAGCGTAGACACCAAAAGTCCGCTCGGGGCCTCAGTGCTCCGCCGGCTCCCGGCCTGCGGCAGGATGGACGCCACCTGGTACGTACGCGTCATTCGCGTACGTACTGAAGACAACCGCTGGAGACGCCCGGTGAGTTCCCCAGATCCTCAGGTTCGCGCAGCGCGAAACCTGTCCGACCCCTCGACCGAGAACAAGTCCGCAAAAAGCCGCTCCAGAAGCCGTGGCCCCGTCGTCGCGATCACCGGAGCCGCGGGCGGCATCGGTGAGCTGCTCACCGCACGCCTCGCCCGCTCCGAGGAGATCAAGCAGGTCATCGCCATCGATGAACGCCGCGGAGAGGTCTCCGAGGCGACCTGGCACATCCTCGACGTCCGGGACCCCGCCATCGCGGAGAAGCTGCGCGGTGCGGACGTCGTGGTGCATCTGGCGCTCGACCTCGACCTGGAGACCGACCCCGCCGCCCGCACCGCCTACAACGTGCGCGGCACCCAGACCGTGCTGACCGCGGCCGCGGCCGTGGGGGTCCACCGGGTCGTGCTGTGCACCTCGGCGATGGTCTACGGGGCGCTGCCCGACAACGACATCCCGCTCGCCGAGGACGCCGAGCTGCGCGCCACGGCCGAGGCGACCGGCGTCGGCGACCTCCTGGAGATCGAACGGCTCGGCCGCCGCGCGCCGCGCGCCCACCCGGGACTCAACGTGACCGTGGTCCGGCCGACCGTCCTGGTCGGCGGTACGGACACCGCGCTGACCCGCTACTTCGAGTCGCCGCGCCTCCTGGTCGTCGCCGGATCACGCCCCACCTGGCAGTTCTGCCACGTCGAGGACCTGGTCACGGCCCTGGAGTACGCGGCGCTGGAGAAGATCGACGGCGAGTTCGCGGTCGGCTGCGACGGCTGGCTGGAACAGGCCGAGGTCGAGGAGCTCAGCGGCGTCCGCCGGATGGAGCTGCCCTCCGCCGTGGCCCTCGGTGCCGCCGCCCGGCTGCACCGGATCGGCCTCACCCCGTCCCCGGCGGGCGACCTGGCGTACACGATGCACCCGTGGGTGGTCAGCGTGAGCCGACTGCACGACGCGGGCTGGCGCCCCGGCTGGACCAACGAGGAGGTGCTCGCCGCGCTCCTCGAAGAGGTGGAGGGGCGGCACACCGTCGCCGGACGCCGCCTCGGCCGCAAGGACGCCACCGCGGCAGGTGCCGCAGGTGCCACCGTGGCGCTGCTCGGCACGGCCGCCCTGGTCCGCCGCGCCCGCAAGGCCCGTCGCCGTATCTGAGGGCTGCCCCGGCACCGTGTCTCGCCGCGCTGCCGCCGGTCGCCAGGGCTCCTTCCCCGGGCTCCCTGCGGCGCTCGCCGGGAGAGACCCCGGCCGGCCCCACCTCCGCCTTGCGGCACACGGCACCGGGAGCCGCTCACCGATGAGGCCCGATCCGGACGGAAGGCCCTTGGCCCCGCCCGGTCCGGACGGGAAAGCCCTCGGCCCCGGTCGGCAGACCGTGGGACGGCTGTAGAAGGCTCCAAGGCCGGCGGCGGACCGCAGGTGGAAAACGCTATTTCACGACGTCGGTGCCGTACGGCACCATGGGCCCCATGGCTCCCACTCACGACCACCCCGGCGAGCGGGCGGCAACCGACCCCATCCGGCTGCTGGCGATCCGCGAGACGCCGCTGTCGGTCGACGAGGTCTTCCGGGCCGTCGGGGACGAAGCAGCGGGCGGCACGGCGCTCTTCGTCGGCACCGTGCGCAACCACGACGGCGGTCAGGACGTCGGTGCCCTCGGGTACTCCTGCCACCCCTCGGCGCAGGACGAGTTGCGCCGGGTGGCCGAGAAGGTCGTGGCGGATTTCCCGGTCCGGGGGCTGGCCGCCGTCCACCGAGTGGGTGATCTCCATGTGGGCGACCTCGCGGTCGTCGTCGCCGTCGCCTGCCCGCACCGGGCGGAGGCGTTCGAGGCTTGCCGCAAGCTGATCGACGATCTCAAGCACGAGGTTCCGATCTGGAAGCACCAGCGTTTTTCGGACGGCACCGAGGAGTGGGTCGGGGCCTGCTGAGCGCAAGCCGATCGGGTGGTGGTCCGCCCCGATTTGCGTAACCGCACCCCTGCCGTGAGCGTTGGTCCTGCAGATGGTTAATCTGCTGATCGGTCAGTTGCGGTCGCTCATGGGGTAGGGAGGTCGTAATGGCAGCACTCGCCTGGTTGTTGATTCCGCTTTTCGCTGCGCTCGGCGCTGCGATATGGGGAAGCTGGGCCACCCGCAATCGCACGACCGGTGATGTTTCAGAACTCGCCGGGTATGCCCGGTTCCGTGAGGCGATGGAGAAGTCGCACTCCGGTTCCGATGCCGTCTGACCCTTCGGCGGACGTACGCAGTCGCCAATCCGCAGCGCGGCACCGAAGGCCGAAGCCCTCCGGCACAGCCCCACGCCCGGCTCCCCGCCCCGTACGGCCCGGCCCCGACGGTGCACTCACAGACCCTTCCCGTACTGTCGTTCCATGCCACGCCGCACCGCGACGATGCTCGCCTCCACGCTGATCCTCATCGCGCTGCTCTGCGCAGGCGTGCTGATCAAAGCGCCGTATTCGGAGATGTCTCCCGGGCCGACCGTGAACACCCTCGGCAAGGTCGACGGCGAACCGGTTCTGCAGATTTCCGGGCACAAGACGTACCCGACGTCCGGCAACCTCAACATGACGACGGTCCGGGTGACCGGCGCCGACTACCGGATGAACCTCGTCGAGGCCGTGTACGGCTGGCTGGCCCACGACAGCGTGGTCGTGCCGCACGACACGCTGTACCCCGGCGGCAAGACCGAGCAGCAGTCGACGCAGGAGAACGCCGAGGAGTTCAGCCAGTCCCAGGAGAGCGCCAAGGTCGCCGCCCTGACCGAGCTGGGCATCCCGGTGCCGGCGCGCGTCGTGGTCTCCACGGTCGTCAAGGACAGCCCCGCCCAGGGCAAGCTGCACGCCGGCGACGTGATCAAGCAGGTCGACGGCAGCGCGGTGAAGCAGCCCGAGGACGTCGCGAAGCTCGTCACCCGCCACAAGCCCGGCGAGGACGTCACGTTCACGATCATCCCGGCGAAGACGGCGCAGGAGGCCGAGAAGGCCGGCAAGGAGCCCGAGGGCAGCCGGAAGATCACCATCACCACCGCGAAGGCCCCCAAGGAGAACCGCGCGATCGTCGGCATCCAGGCCGGAACGGACCACACGTTCCCGTTCCGGATCGACATCAAGCTGGCCGACGTCGGCGGCCCGAGCGCCGGGCTGATGTTCTCCCTGGGCATCATCGACAAGCTGACCCCCACCGACCTCACCGGCGGGAAGTTCGTCGCCGGCACCGGCACGATCGACGACAAGGGGAAGGTCGGCCCGATCGGCGGCATCAACATGAAGCTGGTCGGCGCGCGCGACGCCGGCGCCCGGTACTTCCTGACGCCGGACGAGAACTGCAAGGCCGCCGCGTCCGACACCCCGAGCGGACTCACGCTGGTGAAGGTGAAGACGATCGACGACGCGAAGAAGTCGCTGGAGAAGATCAAGGCAGGGGACACGGCCGGCCTGCCGAGCTGCTCGGCAGGCTGACCGCGCCCCCGGCGGGGACGCGGCGGGTCAGGCCTCGAAGGTCGCGGCCAGTGCGTCGGCCAGTCCGGGCACCAGGCCGGAGCCGGTCCGCACCTCGCTCGGCGAGTCCTTCTCGCGGAGCCGTACGGCCGACTCGCGCGTACCGTCCCTGAGGACGGCCACGGTCATCCGAACCTCCTGGCGCTCCGGGTGCTTGGCGACCCATTTGGTCAGCTGGGCATCGCCGAGTCCCTCCGGTACGGAGGCCTCGGCGGACGGCGGCAGCATCAGCCGCTCCACCGTCATCGCGCATCCGATCACCGCGTCGGGCCAGGCGATCGTGGCGAGGAACTCGTCCAGGGCGGTGCCGGCCGGAAGCTCCTCCTGCTCGATGGGGGTGAGTGAGGCGGTCGGGGAGTCGGAGCTGTCGAGACCGAGCTGGGCGGCGAGGCCGGGCTCCTGGGCCCGCAGCCGGGCGGTGTCGACGAGAGCGAAGAGCCGGGCCGGCTGGTCCCAGCCGAGGCCGGAGATGTACTCGTCGATTTCGAGCACGGCGACGGTGAGGGGGCTCGCGGCCATCGGGGGGCCTGAGGGGGAAACGTTGGGCATGACCGACATCCTGCCTCCTTCCGCCCCGGGAGCGGGAACTAGGTAAAGCGTCAGTAAGTTGCATAGGTGGGCTCTACGATCGCTGGGCCCGCTCCACACGACCCGCGAACTTCGAGGTGCGCACGTTGGCTTTCCAGATGCCGGACCGCGGCGGAGGCCCGACCGGGCCACGGATCAGAGTCGGCCGCCCGTCCCGGCGTGCCCGTACCCTGCTCATGACACTTGGCGTCCTGGCGGTTCTCGCCATGGCGTTCGTCATGTTCGCCGGGTTCTGGACGGACTGGCTCTGGTACCGGTCGGTCGCGTATTCGTCCGTCTTCACCACCACCCTGTGGACCAAGATCGGGCTGTTCCTCGTCTTCGGACTGCTGATGGCGTTCGTCGTCGGCCTGAACATCTGGCTCGCGCACCGGCTCCGGCCGCCGCTGAGCGCGATGTCCCTGGAGCAGCAGAGCCTGGACCGCTACCGGATGAGCCTCGCCCCGTACAAGAAGTGGGTGCTGCTCGCGATCACCGCGCTCGTCGGGCTGATCGCCGGAGCATCCGCCTCCGGCCAGTGGCGCACCTGGCTGATGTACGTGAACGGCGTGGCGTTCCACCAGAAGGACCCCCAGTTCCATCTGGACGTGTCCTTCTACGCCTTCGATCTGCCCTGGTACCGCTTCCTGCTGGGCTTCGGCTTCGCGGCCACGGTGCTCTCGCTGATCGCCGCCGCGCTGACCCACTATCTGTACGGCGGGCTCCGCATCACCAGCCCCGGCGCGCGGGCGACCGGCGCGGCCACCGGCCACCTGTCGGTGCTGCTCGGTGTCTTCGTCTCGCTGAAGGCCGTGGCGTACTGGCTCGACCGCTACGGTCTGGCCGTGAAGTCCAGCGACTTCAAGGCCACGGACAACTGGACGGGCCTGCGCTACGTCGACGCCAACGCCTACCTTCCGGCGAAGACCATCCTGTTCTGCATCGCCGCGATCTGCGCCGTGCTCTTCTTCGCGACGCTCTGGCGCCGGACCTGGCAGCTCCCGGTGATCGGCTTCGGTCTGATGGTGCTCTCGGCGATCCTGATCGGCGGGCTGTACCCGGCGATCGTGCAGAAGTTCCAGGTCCAGCCGAACGAGCAGGCCAAGGAAGCGCCGTTCATCCGGAAGAACATCGAAGCGACGCGTGACGCGTACGACATCGACAACGCACAGGTCGACGACTACTCGGGCAAGAGCACGACGAGTGACGACGCCAAACTGCGCGCGAGCGCGGACGACGCCGCCAGCTACCGGGTGATGGACCCCAACGTCGTCTCTCCGGCCTTCCAGCAGCTCCAGCAGAAGAGGAACTACTACCAGTTCCCCAAGACGTTGGACGTGGACCGCTACAAGGACGCCGCCGGCAAGGACCAGGACACGGTCATCGGTCTGCGCGAGCTCAACCTCGACGGCATCCCCAAGCGCAACTGGATCAACGACCACTTCACCTACACCCACGGCTACGGCGCCATCGCGGCCCGGGGCACGACGACCGGCAAGAACCCGAAGGGCTCCCCGGACTTCACCGAGTCCGGTCTGCCGACCTCGGGTGAGCTGGGCAAGTACGAGCAGCAGATCTACTACGGCGAGAAGACCGAGCAGTACTCCATCGTCGGCGGGCCCCAGAAGGAGCTCGACTACGAGGAGGACGGCGAGAAGACCACCAGCTACCAGGGCAACAGCGGGGTCAGCCTCTCCAACGCCTTCAACCGCGCCGCGTACGCGGTGGCGTTCAGCGAGCCGCAGATCCTCTACTCGGGGGCCATCGGCGAGGGCTCGCGGATTCTCTACAACCGCACGCCCAAGGAGCGCGTCGAGGCGGTCGCCCCGTGGCTGACCATCGACGGCGACGCCTACCCGGCCGTGGTGAACGGCCGCATCCAGTGGGTCGTCGACGCGTACACCACCACCAACGGCTACCCGTACGCCTCGCGTACGACGCTCGGTGACACCACGGCCGACTCGCTGACCACCAACCAGCGTGCGGTCGTCGCCCAGCAGAACCAGGTCAACTACATCCGCAACTCGGTGAAGGCCACCGTCGACGCCTACGACGGCAAGGTCAAGCTCTACGAGTGGGACACCGAGGACCCGGTCCTCAAGACCTGGCGCAAGGCGTTCCCGGGGACCGTGCAGCCCAAGACGGACATCCCGCAGGAGCTGAGGGACCATCTGCGGTACCCGCAGGACCTGTTCAAGGTGCAGCGGGAGCTGCTCACCCGCTATCACGTCACGAACCCCGCCCAGTTCTACAGCGGCAGTGACGCGTGGCAGGTCCCGGACGACCCGACCAACAAGGAGTCCGGTGCCGTCCCGCCGTACTACCTGAGCATAAAGATGCCGGACCAGGCGGCCCAGAAGTTCTCGCTGACGACGACGTTCACCCCGAAGGGGCGGCCCGACCTCGGGGCGTTCATGGCGGTGGACGCCGACGCGGCCAGTAAGGACTACGGCACGATAAGGCTGTTGAGAGTCACCACCACAGTGAAGGGCCCCGGCCAGGTGCAGAGCGAGCTCAACGGCAACGACGACGTCGCCGAGTTCGTGAGAAACCTGAAGGGAACCGATTCCGACATCGAGTACGGCAACCTGCTGACCGTGCCGCTCGAAGGAGGCTTCCTCTACATCGAGCCGGTGTACACGCGCGGTGGCACGCAGAACTACCCGCTGCTGCGCAAGGTCGCCGCCTCGTACGGGTCGAAGACCGTCTTCGAGAACAGCCTCGGGGAGGCGCTCAACGCGGTCTTCGGGGTGACGGACTCCGGCACCGGCCAGCCACCCGCCGAAACCACCAGGCCACCGGGCGAAACGACACAGCCGCCGGCCACCGGTGACGCCGCGCTGAAGAAGGCGATCGCGGACGCGCAGAAGGCCTACGCGGAAGGCGAGGCAGCCCTGAAGAAGCAGGACTGGAGCGCCTACGGGAAGGCCCAGGCGGATCTCCAGGACGCGCTGCGGCGTGCGGCGGCCGCCCAGCCCAAGTCGGGCAGCGCGAACAGCGCCGGCGCCGCGAACGGTGCGAATAATTCCGACAGTTCGGGCGATTCGGGCAAAACGTCTGAATCCAGTAGTGGTGGCTGAGTGACCCGGTAAAGGCCCCACCTCGCGTCGTGGTACTGTTTGAACACAACGACGCGGGGTGGAGCAGCTCGGTAGCTCGCTGGGCTCATAACCCAGAGGTCGCAGGTTCAAATCCTGTCCCCGCTACTGAAAGACGAAGGCCCGGATCCTTTCGAGGATCCGGGCCTTCGTCGTGTCGCGACGACATTCTTGAACGGTGCGTGTAAAGGGCGGTTCGCGGGGCACGAGTTGGCCCCGGACGTGTTTGACTTATCTCTCTGTGGGCATGTCGACAAAACGCTGAAGTGACCTCACTGGCCGCGGTATACCAGGTGTACGCGGGTTGCAGGTGGTGCGACGATGGTATTTATGGGGGACAGGGCAACTCTGTTGGATACAGGGCGGTTTGTGCAGCGCCGTGTTCATCGGCCGGATAGCGTGATGAATGCGGCTTTTGGCGCAGCTGCCGCGGAGAGCAACGAGACCGCTGAGATCGCCGAGAATTCTGAGGTCACCGAGACCTCTGGGATCACTGCAACCTCTGGGATCATTGGGACGACCGAGACCGCCGAGACTGCGGGGTGTGCCGCGACCGTCGAGAGCACAGAAAGCGCCGAGAGCGCGGAGATCACCGGGATCACCGGGACCGCCGGGGCCATTGAGGCTGCGGAGGGCCCCGTGGCCCAAGGGGCCCAGGAGGCCCGAGAGAGTCCGGAGAGCGCCGAGAGCGAGGCGCGCCACCGCCGCGCCGCCGACGCCGGGGACACCGCGTCGATGAGCGTCCTCGGCGCCCTGCTGCTGCGCCGCGGTGATCTGGACGGGGCCGAGTCCTACCTGCGCGCGGCCACCGCGGACGGCGACCGGGCCGCGGCCAACAACCTGGGCGTCCTTCTCCATCAGCGCGGGTACATCGACGACGCGGCCGGCTGGTGGCGTATCGCGGCCGTCGCGGGTTCCGCCGCCGCCGCGCACGCCCTCGGCCGCCACTACCGGGAGCGCGGTGACGAGCCCGGCGCCGAGTACTGGCTGAGGCAGTCCGCCGAGCAGGGGCACGCGCTGGGGGCGTACGCCCTGGCCGATCTGCTGGAACACCGCAGCGACGTAGGCGCCGAGCGCTGGCTGCGCGCCGCCGCCGAACAGGGGCACCGGGAGGCCGCGTACCGCCTCGCGCGCATGCTGGACCGCAGCGCCGCCGACGATCCGCACGATGCCTTCGGCCGCCCCGGGCTGGGCCCCGGTCCCGGCCTCGGCTCCGCAACCGGTGCGGGCGTGGCCGATCGGGCGGGTGCCGCCGGCCGGTCCGCGGGGCGCCGGACCGACGGCCCGGTGGCAGGCCCGGCGACCGGGCGCGTGGGCGAGGCCGAGCAGTGGTACCGGCAGGCCGCCGCGCGCGGTCACCGGCGCGCCGCCCTGCACCTCGGTGCCATCCTCGAACAGCGCGGCGAGCCCAAGGAGGCCGGCCGCTGGTACCTCGTCTCCGCGAAGGCCGGTGAGGCGCGGGCCGCCTGTGCGCTCGGCTTCCTGCTCCGTGACGCGGGCGACGAGGAGAGCGCCGCCGTGTGGTGGCTGCGCGCCGCCCAGGAGGGGGACGGGAACGCCGCCAACGCACTGGGCGCCCTGCACGCGGCCCGCGGCGAGCAGCAGACCGCCGAGCGCTGGTACCGCGCCGCCATGGATGCGGGCGACGTCAACGGCGCCTACAACCTGGGGCTGCTCTGCGCGGCTCAGGACCGTACGCCCCAGGCCGAGCAGTGGTACCGCCGTGCCGCGTACGCGGGCCACCGCGAGGCCGCCAACGCGCTGGCCGTGCTCCTGCTCCAGGCGGGCGACGCGACCGGCGCCGAGCCCTGGTTCTCCAAGGCCGCCGAGGCGGGCAGTGTGGACGCGGCCTTCAACCTCGGCATCCTGTACGCCGGACGTGATGAGGACCGTGCGGCGCTGGTCTGGTACGAGCGCGCTGCGGCGGCCGGCCACACCGAGGCCGCGCTCCAGGTCGGCATGGCCCTGCTGCACCAGGGCGAGGCGCAGGAGGCCGAGCGTCATCTGCGCTGCGCGGCGGGCGGTGGCAGCGCCGAGGCGGCCTTCCGGCTGGCCGGGGTACTGGACTCGCGGCAGCCGCCGCCCGGCCCTCCCGCGCTCGGCGAGCCGATGCCGGAGAAGACCGAGTGCGAGGAGTGGTACGAGCGGGCCGCCGAGCAGGGGCACCGCCGTGCCCAGGTGCGGGTCGGCATGCTTGCGGCCGCCCGGGGCGACGTGGACAGCGCGGCCCGCTGGTACCGCGAGGCCGCCGAGGCGGGCAGCCGCAACGGCGCCTTCAACCTCGGACTGCTGCTCGCCCGTGAGGGCAGCGAGCGGGAGGCAGCGCTGTGGTGGAGCCGAGCGGCCAACGACGGGCACGGGCGGGCCGCGCTGCGCCTGGCCCTGCTGGCCGCCCGCCGCGGCGAGCTCACCGAGGGGCAGCGCTGGTGCGCGCGGGCGGTCGAGCTGGGACCGGCGGAGGTCGCCGAGCGCGCCGCCCGGCTGCGCGAGGCGCTGCACCAGGAGCTCACCGCGTAGGACCGCGCAGGACCGAGCGGGGGCCGAGCGGGGGCCGAGCGGTGAGGCCGCGAACGGGGCTCGTGAAAGCAGCGGTCCCGGCCCCGCCTCGTCCCGCGCCGGACCGCCGCCCCGCCCCGTCCCCGCTCCCCGCGCCGCCCCGGACGGCCTCCCCGCCCCGCCCCGCGCCGGAACTGATTTGCGCTGGTCCGGAGCGGTGACGTACGGTGGGGAACACAACGACGCGGGGTGGAGCAGCTCGGTAGCTCGCTGGGCTCATAACCCAGAGGTCGCAGGTTCAAATCCTGTCCCCGCTACTGAACACGGAAGGCCGGATCCTCCAGAGGATCCGGCCTTCCGTGCGTATCCGTGCGTGTGTATCAGAGGGTGTGGCCCACCGCCTCCTCGTACATCGCCCGGTCGACCGCCTTCGCCTCCGGTACCGGGGCGCCCTTCGAGACATCCGCGTCCGCGTACGCCTTCTGCAGCCGGTCCGTCGTGCCTTTCCGTATCTCCCAGTCCATCCGCAGTGACGGGGTCGATCGCAGCGTGGCCTCGTCGGTCTTCATCAGCTTCGCCAGCTCGGCGACGAACACGGGGTCGGACTTGTAGTCGCCGGCGAAGTAGGTGTTCACCGTCCGGATGTAGGCCCGGAGGAAGGCGACGCCCGCGTCCGGGTCCTGGTTCAGCAGCGCCGGGCCGAAGAGCACGCCACCGAGCGGTTCGCCGACCGGCTGGCCGCCCAGGAACGCGTACTTCTCGTCGCCGTCCACCGTGCGCCAGACCGGGTCGAGCAGCCATGCGGAGTCCACACCGCCGTTCTCCAGTGCGGTCAGCACGTCCGCGGAACCGAGCTGCTGGAAGCCGATCCTGTCGAGGCCGCCGCCGTGCTTCCGCAGGGAGGTGTCCATCGGGTACGCGATGACCGAGCCCTTGCCGATCATCGTGCCCATCCTGCGGCCCGCCATGTCGACGTGATCGGCGCTCTCGCCGTCCTTGAGGCGTACCCACAGGCCGCTCTTGGAGGTGGGGTCGGGGGAGAAGTTCCCCGCCACCCACTTGATGTCGAAGCCGCCGTTGATGCCGTTCATCACGGCCGCCTCGGGAGCCGCCCACTGGGCGTCCACATCGCCCTTGGCGAGCAGCGGCAGGGCGTCCGGGGTGGGCAGCACCTTCAGCCGCACGTCCAGCCCCTCCTCGGCGAACTCGCCCTTCGCCACCGCGACCTGGAGCGGAGCGACGTACTCCGCGCTCAGGGTGCCGGTCGCGACGGTGATCTTCCGTTTCTTCGCCAGGGGCCGGGGGGCCGGGGCTCCCTTGTCGCAGCGGGCCGGTTTCCGGTCGGGGGCGAGGTCGGCCGGGTCGGTCCAGCTGCCGGTGCCGCAGCCCGCGACGGGTGTGACGGTGCGGGGCGCGGCGGGGCCGCTGCCGTGGGTGGAGTCCTTCCCGGCGCAGCCTGCCGCGCCGAGCAGGGACGCGGTGACGAGTACGACGGTGCAGGTCAAGGGGGTACGTGTACGCACAGTGCCTCCGTACGAAGAACGTGGGGGAGCCGTTCAGGACTGGCCGCGACCGCGGTCGCGCGGGGCCCACGGGGTGAGCAGCCGCCCGGCGATCCGCACCACTTCGGAGAAGACGACACCGAGGACCGCCACACACACGATGCCGACGAACATCACGTCGTTCCGGAACAGCGCCCGGGAGTCGAAGATCAGATGGCCGAGTCCGTCGGCGGCCGCGATCTGCTCGGAGGCGACGATGACCAGTACGGCCACCCCCGCCGCGATCCGCGCCCCGACCAGGACCGCGGGCAGCGACGCGGGCAGCAGCACGTGCCGGAACATCTGCCGGGGCGAGGCGCCGAAGACCCGACCGGCGTCACGGTGGCCGACCGGGACGGCGAGCACGGCCGCCATGGTGGAGATCCAGACGAAGAAGAAGACGGTCGCGGCGACCAGGGCGATCTGCGGCCCCTCGCCGAGGCCGAACATGTTGAGGAAGACCGGCAGCAGGGCCAGTTTCGGTACGACGTACAGGGCGTCGAGCAACGGCTCCAGCGCCGCCCGTACGAGTGAGAGCGAGCCCATCAGCAGCCCGAGCGCGTATCCCGCAGCGGTGCCGATCGCATAGCCGCCGAGGACCCGCCTGAGCGTGGCCCACACATCCGGCCACAGCTCACCGGCGCCCGCCCGGTCCCAGCCGTCCGCCAGGATGGTGGAGGGGGCGGGGTAGACCCGCCCGTCGATCCAGGACTGCGTGGCGGCGAGCTGCCAGAGCAGCACCAGCGCCAGCGGTACGGCGACGGCGAGCGCGAGTTCGAGGGCGCGGCGCCTGCGGTGGGTGCGTACCGGATGAAGCTCCTGCGGGCCCGGTCTGCGGATCAGCACCCCGTCGTCGGGTTTCGTGGCACGTACGGAGGCGCTCATGCCGGGACCGCCTCCCTCCGCACCTCGCCGCGCAGCAGTTCCCACAGTTCGCTCTTCAGCGCGGTGAATTCGGGCGCCGACCGGACCTCGCCGGTGCGCGGGCGGCCGAATGGCGGGCGGCGCTCGGCGATGATCCGCCCCGGTCTGGCGGACATCACCAGCACCCGGTCCCCGAGGACGATCGCCTCTTCGAGGCTGTGGGTGATGAAGAGGGTGGTGGTACGGGTGGTCTGGGTGAGGTCGAGCAGCTCGTCCTGGAGGATCGTGCGCAGCTGGGCGTCGAGCGCCGCGAACGGCTCGTCCATCAGCAGCAGCTCGGGCTCGACGGCGAGGGCGCGGGCGATCGCGACCCGCTGCCGCATCCCGCCGGAGAGGGCGGCCGGATACGCCCCCGCGAAGTCGGAGAGCCCCATCCGGGCCAGCCAGTCGCGCGCCTTGGCGTCCGCCTCCTTGCGCGGTACGCGCTGGATGTCGAGGCCGAAGCGGACGTTGGCCAGTACGGTCTTCCAGTCGTAGATCCCGTAGTCCTGGAAGATCATCGCGGCCGGGCGGGACGAGGCCGTACGGATGGACAGCTCGCCGGAGCTGGGGCGGAGCAGCCCGGCGGCGATTCTGAGCAGCGTGGACTTGCCGCAGCCGGACGGGCCGACGAGACAGGTGAACTCGCCCGGTGCGACGGAGAGGTCGACGGGGCCGAGGGCGGGCAGCGCCTTGGTACCGCGTCCGAACGAGCGGGTGAGCGCGTCGGCGCGGAGTTTGGGACTGGTGGCGGTGGCGGGGGCCGGAGGCGGGGCCGGGGCTTCGGGTGGGGTCGGGTGCGGATCTCCCACGGGTCTCTCCTCGCGCGTATCGAGGTGCGGATCCGCCGCGGGGCGGACGTGATCGCCGCCGACGATATGACGACCCGTCAGATTCGGGAAGGGGGTGCGCGCGTGGTGGGGCCGGGTGTGTGCGTCATGTCCCGCGGGCGCTCACGCGGAGGGCCCCGGTGCGGGTGATGCTCGCACCGGGGCCCTCCGTGACAGAAGTCAGGTCGTCGCGGCGCAGTTCGGGCAGATGCCGCGGTAGGTCACCTCGACGCCGGAGACCGTGAAGCCGAACCGCTCGTCGCTCGGCAGATCCGCGAGCGGGTCGCCGGCCGGGTGCACGTCGCGGATGGTGCCGCAGCGTGCGCAGACGAGGTGGTGGTGGGGGCGGTGTGCGTTCGGGTCGTACCGCTTGGCCCGGCGGTCCGTGGAGACCTCGATGACCTCGCCGAGGGTCACCATTTCGCCCAGGGTGTTGTAGACGGTGGCGCGGGAGATCTCGGGCAGCTTGGCGACGGCCCGTGCGTGGACCTCGTCGGCCGTCAGGTGCACGTGGTCCCCGTCGAGGACCTCGGCCACGACGCGCCGCTGGGCGGTCATGCGCCAGCCGCGTCCGCGAAGTCGTTCCAACAGGTCACTCATAAGCACAAGCCTAACAGTGGGGGGACCAGGTCCCGAACAAGTGTGACTTTGGATGTTCACTTGACTTGGACAATGTCCATTGTAGGATCGGAATCGGCATAGGCCAAGGGACAGGCTGTGCAGGACATGACGAATGTGCAGGAACGACGCAGGAGGCGCACGTGACGCAGGGACCGCTCACCACGGAGGCCGGCGCGCCGGTTGCCGACAACCAGAACAGCCAGACCGCGGGCGTCGGCGGTCCGGTGCTGGTGCAGGACCAGTCGCTGCTGGAGAAGCTCGCGCACTTCAACCGCGAGCGCATTCCGGAGCGCATCGTGCACGCCCGCGGCGCCGGCGCGTACGGCACGTTCACCCTGACCCGCGACGTCTCGCAGTGGACGCGGGCGAAGTTCCTCTCCGCGGTCGGCACGCAGACCGAGACGTTCCTCCGCTTCTCGACCGTCGCGGGCAACCTAGGCTCCGCCGACGCGGTGCGCGACCCCCGCGGCTTCGCGCTGAAGTTCTACACCGAGGAGGGCAACTACGACCTCGTCGGCAACAACACCCCGGTGTTCTTCATCAAGGACGCCATCAAGTTCCCGGACTTCATCCACACCCAGAAGCGCGACCCGTACACCGGCTCGCAGGAGGCGGACAACGTCTGGGACTTCTGGGGGCTGTCGCCCGAGTCGACCCACCAGGTGACCTGGCTCTTCGGCGACCGCGGCATCCCGGCCAGCTTCCGCCACATGAACGGGTACGGCTCGCACACGTACCAGTGGAGCAACGAGGCCGGCGAGGTCTTCTGGGTCAAGTACCACTTCAAGACCGACCAGGGCATCAAGAACCTCACCCAGGCCGAGGCCAACACGCTCGCCGGTGAGGACCCGGACAGCCACCAGCGCGATCTGCGCGAGGCGATCGAGCGCGGTGACTTCCCGTCGTGGACGGTGCAGGTCCAGATCATGCCGGCGGCCGAGGCGGCCACGTACCGCTTCAACCCGTTCGACCTCACCAAGGTGTGGCCGCACGAGGACTACCCGCCGATCGAGATCGGGAAGCTGGAGCTGAATCGCAACCCGGAGAACATCTTCGCCGAGGTCGAGCAGTCGGTCTTCAGCCCCGCGCACCTCGTGCCGGGTATCGGTCCGTCCCCCGACAAGATGCTCCAGGGCCGCCTCTTCGCGTACGGCGACGCCCACCGCTATCGCGTCGGCATCAACGCCGACCACCTGCCGGTGAACCGTCCGCACGCCACCGAGGCGCGTACCAACAGCCGTGACGGCTACCTGTACGACGGCCGCCACAAGGGTGCGAAGAACTACGAGCCGAACAGCTTCGGCGGACCGGCCCAGACGGACCGGCCGCTGTGGGAGGCCACCCCGGTCACGGGTGAGGTCGGCACGCACGAGGCCCCGAGCCACGCCGAGGACAACGACTTCGTGCAGGCCGGGAACCTCTACCGGCTCTTCTCCGAGGACGAGAAGGCCCGGCTGATCGACAACCTCGCCGGGTTCATCGCCAAGGTGTCGCGCGATGACATCGCCGAGCGCGCGATCCACAACTTCCGCCAGGCGGACGGCGACTTCGGCAAGCGTCTGGAGGCCGTGGTCCAGGCCCTGCGCGGCTGACGGGACGCCTGTCGTCGGCGGTGGGCCGGTCCCCTCTTCGGAGGGGGCCGGCCCACCGGTCGTTCAGGGGTTCAGCCGACGAGTTCCGCGCGGTGGCGGCGCCTGGTGGGTGTCCAGCAGCGCAGGATGTCGCGGACCGAGACGATGCCGACGGGTCCGTGGTCGTCCAGCACGATCAGATGGCGGAACCCGCCGTGCGTCATGGCCTCCGCTGCCTCTTCCAGGGTCCAGGTGGGTGCGGCGAAGACCACATCGGTGGTGGTGTGGGCGGAGGCGGTCTCGACATCGGGATTCCGGCCCGATCCGACCGCGTCGAGGATGTCGCGCTCGGTGAGAATGCCGAGCCCGCTGGTGTCCCGGTCGAGGACGACTGCGGCTCCCACGTGCCGGACCGACATCAGCCGGGCGGCGTCGCGGAGTGTATGGGTGGGTCCGATGGTGAGGACCAGCGTGCTCATGGCGTCACGGACGAGCATGAAGAGAGCCACCTCCTTCGTGAAACGACCGTGTGAGTCGATTCACAAGTTCACAAGCAGGGGGACTCTCAGGGTTGCATCGATGCGGCACCGGGACAAGGGGGGACGGGATCGTCCGAGGGGCGCGCGGTGGTGCGCGCCGCCCCTCGGGGGCGTACTCCGGATCAGTAGCGCTGGAACTGAATATGGGCTTCGGCCGCCTGTGGCGACTGCACGAGAGTGCTCTCTGACCTGCGATCCACCGGTCAACGTTGGTGAACGTTGGTGACTGTGGGCCACCCTCCGACGGCCCACAGACGGCCCGGCCATCGGCCCGGTGAATGGCTCTGACACCCACGTGACACCTGACACCGTCACGGGCGCGTGACACCCAAACCCCTAGGCGGGAGCGGGTGTCACGCGCCCTGACACCAGGTCCTGACACCCGCGTGACACTGCCTGACACCCGGAGCCCTGTCCCTCCTGACACCCCGCTGGCCGACCGACGGTTCACGGCCTGGCCCGCCGCTCCGGCGAGGCGGCAACGCGATCATCACTCTCTGTCGCGTCTCTTGTGGGGGTCTGTGGGAGTCCCACAGACCCCCACAGGATGTCCCCCGAGGCGTCCTGGGGGGGGCTAGGGGCGCTTTCGGGGGCGGCTTCTGTGGGGGCCCCACACCCACCACATGCAGGTCAGAGACCCCCACAGCCGTGTGGGGCCCCACACGGCTGTGGGGGTCTGTGGGGGTCTGCCTGTGGGGGCCCACCACAGTCGATTTGGTCACTGTCAGCCACGGGCGGCTTGTCGTCTCGCTTGTCGCTTGTCGGCACCCAGGTCAGAAGGGGTTTCCGTACCCCGGCGGGTGTGAGTGACGTCGTTTGCGACAGGCGACAAGACAAGCGACAAGCGTGCAGGAAAGAGCTGTACGGACCGCCCTCCGGGCGGACGACCCTCAGCCGCCCACGCCGGGAGCTCCCGGAGCTGTTCGGCGCCCGCGGCGGGTGTCGGGCGGGCGGTGGCCTAGCGCCTCGCCCCTTGTTTCGACCCACACAGCCACCCACACACGGACCCACACAGCCCTCACACAGTGACCCACACACGCTGTGTGCGTTACACAGCCGCGTGTAGGTCACTGATCTGCATGTGTGGGGCGTGTGACACACACAGCCTGCCGTCGAAAGAGGCCAGAAAACCGGAGCGGAACGGGCTTTCAGGCTTCCCCTGGGTCGTGTGGCCCCACACCCCACACAGACACACACGGCTACTGCCTACTGGCTACTGCCAACTTGCCACTAGCCAGTAGAACGGGCCTCCACCGCCTACCCCTGGCCTCCCAGCAGGACATTGGCCAGTAGCCAGTAGCCAGTAGCCAGTAGCCAGTAGCCAGTAGCCAGTAGGCGGTAGCGGAAAGTGACGGGAGTCGCTTGTTGTCGCTTGTAGCGACAAGCGCCCGACCCCGGTTCACCTACCCCGGGTGGCCTCTCTCCCCCCTGGTTCCCCGCTTGTCGCTACAAGCGAGCACGCATCGTCACCAGCAGCCCGGTGCGGCAAGTCGGCCGGCAGTTGCACCCGGTACTTTCCCGCTCGGCACGCTGGCGGTCGAAGAGACCACTCCCCAGGGGGCGGCCGTGGTCTCTTCGGCGTTGCCAACTGGGCCTGTAGGGCAAACGATCCGACACCGGCTGATGGAGCCGGGCGCCCTGCCTGCTTCCCGCGAACAAGCAACGCGCCGTGCCTCACCGAACCCCAGTAGGACACCTCAGTAAGGGCGTTGGTCCGCCACAGGGCCGAGAGCGGGATGCGTATGATGATCCAATCAAGTCGACTCGGAGGTACATCGTGCGCAAGATGCTTGGTGGTACGGGAGTTCTGGCGGGGACGGCAGCGCTTCTCATGGCTGCGATGGGAACGGCTACAGCTGCTCCGGTGGGTTGGAGCATGCCGGGTGGCCAGGGCAGCACCTACGGGAGCTTTGAGTTCTACAACCGCTCTGTTGGCGTGACGGGGCGGGTGGAGTCCCACATCAGCGGTTGTATCCAGGCTACGTTCCAGACCTATCCCGGAAACGCCTTTGAGACCCGGACTGCCTGCAACAACCACACCACAGGGTTCGACTTCACCATGAGCACCGACTTCGCAGGTGGGGCGTCCAGCGCTACGGTCACGCTCGTGCGCATCAATAGCAACGAGACAGTCACGTGGCTCGGGTCAAAGACTCTGAACCGGCCCTGATCCCAACTCGCGGGCGCTCGGCGGCTCCCATCCGTTGAAGAGACCCCGCTCTGGCAGCGGTGGTCTCTTCTCCGCTCGCACAAGCAAGAGGAGCACCCTGCCTGCGGCGCGGCGTGCTCCTCTTGCTTGTGCGAGCGGCCGGGGCTTCTCCCTCCCTCGCGAGCCCGACCTCCCTCTGAAATGCCGACCGGAGCCACGGCCGAGCGGCGGAGGGCATCGGCACTTGAAGGCATCCGGCCCGCCCCTCCTGGATGGCTCACCAAGGCATTTCAGGGGCGGGGTGGCATTCCGTTTACCTCTCACTGCACCTCTTTCTAGAGAGTTGAGAGAAAACAGCGTCCGCAGCGTCCGCAACCTCTCTGGCGCCGCCTCTGACCTGCGCTTTCTGTGTGGACGCTAAACGAAATGTATAGCGTCCGCTAGCGTCCGCAGCGTCCGCAAGATCCGCTCCCTCTTGAGAGCGTCACCGCAGGTCAAGACGGCTCTTAAGGATCGGGACGTGCGGACGCTGCGGACGCTGACCCTCGACAAGCGAGGCCGCGACAGCCGGACCCGCTTGTTCCGCTTCGGTGTTACAGCCGGGCCTGCGTAACCGCGCGACGGTGCTCGGGACGTACGGCGCTGGTCGCGCGAGCGGAGCGAGCTGCCAAAGAATGTGCGGCGCAGCCGCTCCTTGTATCCCCTACCGTGCCGCGATGGTGCGACCCCTGACTCACCGCTCCAACATCGCAGTGCCTCTGCTAGACCTAGCAGGGGCACTAGCAGTGAAATGGCCCTCTGATCAGGGGCGTAGCGTCTAGCACTCAGCTTTCATTCCTGCCTTTTTAAGCGCCTTCAGTACCGAATTCGGGTCACCGCCGTAGACGATGTGAGGCTCATCATTCTGAGGCGGGATGAATCGCGTCCGGTAGCGGGTCAGGTCGCTTTCCGAGAAGAAGATCGAGTTTGGATCCGCTTCGTGCTGAGCGTTTCGTTTGCTCACCCGCGTCCAGAGTTCTTCGTGACTCGCCTCTAGGTAGACGAGCGTCGTCAACGCACCGGCGTCCACAGCCACCGACCGCCAGTGAGCGCGGTCCTCTGGGGTCCAGAATCCGTGGTCCACCACCACGTTGTGTCCGGCTCGAAGTTGCTCACCGAGGTCCACGGCGATCTCTTCGAGCACCGGGCGTTCCAGCTTTGGGAAGATGCCCCGGGGAAAGTCGACCCCGTACACGCCATGCCGGCGGAACATCTCCTCGTCCGGGCACAGCCGGACGAACCCACGGGCCGTTAGGGCGCGAGAGAGTGTCGTCTTGCCCGAGCCAGGGAGTCCCGCCATCAGGACGCAGAACGGCCCCAGGGCCGAGGCTGCCGTCACTGTGCGACCTCCGACTCCGTGAGCCACGTCCGGCCCGGTCCGCCAAGGTCCACGCCGTATTCCACGACGTGGCCCGCGCTGTCGACGAACTTCGCAGTCATGACGACCACGGGCTCCGTCGGCGGGTTCGCGGGCTCCAACTCCAGGAGCTTCGCATCTGCAGACTTCAGTAGGCGCGCTGAGGCGGTGTCGATCCGACGGGTGATCGGGCGTCCGGTGGCCTGGGCGATGAGCTGCAACGACGTGCCACCGGTCAGACACGCGCTCTCGGTCAATTGGGGCACTAGCTCGCCGTACTCAGCGGGAATCCACGAGGTGGAATGCGCGACGATGCCGCGCCGATCGCGGTACACGCGGCGTCGACGGATGACGTCTGCCCCCGGTGCGATGTCCAGCGCTGCCGCCACGTCGGTCGGTGCCGGGACTACCGACGCCTCATGCGAGTCGGACCGCTCGGCCGCCCCCCAGCTCGAACCGCTGCGGCGCCCCCGGTCCTGCCGCTGAGATCCCGAGGACATCGGGGTCGGGCGGTCGAGCACCTCGGTGCCGATGCCGTGAATGCCCCGCACGAGTCCTTCGCCGCGCAGCTGCCGCAACGCCTTCTCGGCGGTCGCCGTGCTGACGCTCCATTCCTGGGACAGGGCCTTGATGCTGGGCAGAAGCTCTCCTGGCCGCAGCTGCCCCGATGTGATCAGTTCCGTGTAGTGGGCGGCGATCTTTGCGTACGGCGCCCGATGGCCGACCTGCTCCGACATCACGTCAGCTCCCTTATCTCAGTCGATGCGTTCCCTAGCGTACCGCTTGACACCCTAGGGCGCCCTAGGGAACCGTAGGGATGTGCCCGTTGGTCGCTCCGATCGGCGAGGTACAGCAGCGCTGTGCACCTGGCGCTGATCGAAAGAAAGCCCTGGTCAGAAGACCAGGGCTCTCACAGGGGGCGGCTCCTACCGCCAAGCAGATCGCCGCTCCCCGACCCGATAGGGGTGTACCCATCATGCCTGGAACTGTCGCGAAGCGTAGGAATCGGAGCTCTGGAACCGCCACGGGCAACGGCCCGGGGGGTCGCCGTCTGGAGAGCGGCGAGATCATCCCGCTGACGGTCGAGCAGTCCGACCGGCTCGCCGTGCTGTTCGAAGCCTACGGGGACCGCCTGGTGCGATACGCCTACTCCCGGCTGTGTGGCACCCGGATGGGAAACGGTGAGGCGTGGGCGCTGGCTGAGGACGTCGTTCAGTCCATGTGGGTGCGGGTGGCCCGCAGCGGAGCGTCTGATGTGCTGGGCCACCCGGAGTGGTCCGAGACGGAGACCCGCAAGGTCCTGTTCGTCCGGGTGAAGCGCGAGATCGCAGAGCATTTCGCGCTGCTGCGGTCCTCTGAGACGGCGGTGGACTGGACAGAGCCTGCCACGTGCAACGCGCTGTGCCCGCTGCTGCCAAGCCAGTGCGCTTGGGCCGATCTGCCCGACTATCTGGCGAGGATGGTGGCCGCGCTTCCGGAGCGAGAGCGTGAAGCGCTGCTGCTGAAGCTGGACGGCACGCCCCACAAGGTAATGGGCGAGCGGTTGGGGTGCAGCGAATCCACCGCTGACCGGCTCGCGAAGACGGCAATCCTGTTGCTCCAGATCGACAACCCTGAGCTGTCCCACCCCTCGGTGGCCATGGAGTCGCTACCGGAATGGGAACGGCACGCGCTGGCGGCACTGAGCGCGGCGCAGCGGGAAGTTCTCCTGCGGCTGGACGACGTGGCCCGGAGCGCGCTTCTCCTGAACGGAGAGGTGCCCCACCCGCATCAAGACCGACCGGCACGGCACCGGCATGCGCTACCGGGCCCGCTACATCGGCCCCGACGGCACCGAGAAGTCCAAGAGCTTCCCGGACAAGCAGAAGCGCGCCGCCGAGAAGTGGCTTTCTGGGATCGAGGCGGACATGTCGCGGGGGCAGTACATCGACCCGCAGGCCGGTCGCCTCACGGTGCGGCAGCACGCCGAACGATGGCTGGCCTCTCTAACGATGGACCCCAGCACATTCGTGAGCACCGAGATTCGAATCCGCCTGCATGTTCTGCCACACCTGGGTAGCCGATCGCTCGACTCGCTGAGGCCGATCCACATCCGTGAGTGGCTGAGGAAGCTCGAAGACGGAGGGCTGGCCCCCGCCTATCAGCGGGTCATCTTCGCGAACCTCAACGCAATGTTGGCGGCTGCCGTAGACGATCGCCTGATCCCGCACAATCCGTGCCGCTCCTCATCTGTGAAAGTTCCAAAGCCTGAACCCCGCCGAATCGTGCCGTGGGGGCCTGACCGCGTGCTGCGGGTGCGCTCGGAGCTCCCAGAGCGGTACCGGGCCATGGTGGACTTGGCCGGCGGGTGTGGCATGCGGCAGGGCGAAGTGCTCGGCTTGGCCATTGACGACGTGGATTTTGCCGAAGGTGTCGTTCACGTCGTCCGACAGGTCAAGCTCATCGCCGGACGGCAGGTATTCGCGCTGCCCAAGGGTGGCAAGACACGCACTGTTCCTCTGCCTGAGAGCGTCGCTCGCGCGATTGAGGCGCACACCGCGCAGTACCCGCCTGTGGCAGTGACGTTGCCGTGGCGGGTGGTCGACGGCTCACCGTTCGCCGCATCGGTGTTCTTCCGCAATGCCGAGGGGAGCGCGGTGAACCGCTGCGTCTTCAACGAGAAGGCGTGGCGGCCCGCTCTCGGCAAGGCGGGTGTCCCGCATGGCCGGGAGAACGGGATGCACGCGCTGAGGCACTTCTATGCGTCCGTTCTGCTGGACGCGGGGGAGAGCATCAAAGCGCTGTCCGAGTACTTGGGGCACCACGATCCGGGCTTCACGCTGCGGACGTACACACACCTGATGCCGAGCAGCGAGAAGCAGACGCGGGAGGCGGTGAACCGGGCCTTCGAGAGCGGCCCGGACACCGACAACGGCCCACAGACGGCCCAGTGGGGCTAGAAAGGGAGGAAACTTGCTGGTCAGGCCGCAGGTAGCTTCAGTAGCGCTGGTTCAGATAGCCCAGCAGTTCGTGGTGGAGCAGTCCGTTCGAGGCCGCGGCATTGCCGCCGCCGGGACCGGAGACCCCGTCCAGGCTGGTGAACCTCCCGCCCGCCTCCTGGACGATGATCGCGTTGGCGGCCATGTCCCAGAGCGAGAGCTCCGGCTCCGCGCAGATGTCGACCGATCCCTCGGCGACCATCATGTACGGCCAGAAGTCCCCGTAGCCGCGAGTGCGCCAGCAGGCCCTGGTCAGATCCATGAACCCGTCGAGCCGGCCCTGCTCCTCCCAGCCGCTCAGCGACGCGTACGCGAACGAGGCGTCAGCGATCCGCTCCACCTTCGACACCTGCAGCCGGGTCGCGGAGGTCAGACTGCGACCGGAGAACGCACCCGCGCCCTTGGCCGCCCACCAGCGCCGGTTGAGCGCCGGCGCCGACACCACGCCGACCACCGGCTGGAAGCCGTCCTCACCCGCTTCCATCAGGGAGATCAGCGTCGCCCAGACCGGCACGCCGCGGACGTAGTTCTTGGTGCCGTCGATCGGGTCGACGACCCAGCGCCGCGGACCGGTGCCCTCGATTCCGAACTCCTCGCCCAGGATCGCGTCGCGCGGGCGCGCCCGATGGAGGTGGCCGCGGATCAGTTCCTCGGCGGCCTTGTCGGCCTCGCTCACCGGAGTCATGTCCGGCTTGGTCTCGACCTTGAGGTCCAGAGCCTTGAACCGGTCCATCGTCGCCGCGTCGGCGGCGTCCGCCAGCACATGGGCGAGGCGCAGATCATCGTGGTAGTCGGGCATGCCGTCACAGTATCGACCGCAGATGAACAAGAGCCACCGGACCTCGCGCCGCCCGGACCATTGACAGCCTCCGGGAGCACGTCAACTCTGGAACGCAGAACCCTTGGCGCGGGAGGCGACGATGCCCACGGCGCGAGACGCCTTGCTGGACGCCGCCCTCGCGGCGCTGGCCACCCTGCCCTGGCCGGTGGTGCGCATGGTCGATGTCGCGTCCGTCGCCGGGGTCTCCCGGCAGACCCTCTACAACGAGTTCGGCAGCAAGGACGGCCTGGCCCGCGCCCTCCTCCGGGGCGCGGCCGACGGCTATCTGGCCGGTGTCGAACGGGCGCTGGCATCACCGGGCGGTACGGGCGACAGGCTGGCCGCCACCGCTGCCTGGACCGTCCGTGCCGTACGTGCGAACGCCCTGGTCAGGGGGTTGCTCACGGGCTGCTGGGGAGAGTGGTTACCCCACCCCGCACACCCCGCGGTGCCGATCGCGTCGCGCGTGCCCGCCCAGCGGCGCGCCGACGCGGGGACACCGACCCCCGCCGAACTGCTCGACCAGGTCAGGAGACGTGGGGGGGGGGCCCCCGGCGGGGGGGGGGCCCCCCCCCCCCCCCCGGGGCGGGGCCCCCCCCCCCCCCGCCCCCCCCGGCGGGGGGGGGGCGGCGCGCCGGGGCCGGCGGCCCCCCCGGGCGGGGGGGGGCGG